>CANQZS010000035.1 GCA_947628385.1 uncultured Clostridia bacterium
TGTGAATAAAACGACGCAAGCGTCGTCTAAGCCGCGAAGCGGCTTCAAGAGGGGGCTGCCCTGCGATAGAGGGCGCCCCCTTAAACTAACTGATTATATTATGTAAGCCTTTTAAAACAGTCCGGTGGACTGTTTTAAAATAAATTTAATATGTTTTTCTACAGTCTGGGGACGGCAAAAGCCGTCCTTAGTTTGTTTTTCAGGCACAGAGCGCAAAAAAAGGACGGCTCCCGCCGTCCTCTCTCTTGCTTTACTTTTTATGTGCGGAATATCGCTATCTTGTCCCTCAACGTCAAAGCCTGCGCATTGAGCTGCTCGCAGCTTGCAGCACTTTCCTCCGCCGTCGCACTGTTCTGCTGTATAACATCGGAGATCTGATCTATTCCAAGCTTTACTTGCTGTACGGATTCCTCCTGCTTTATCGTCTGCTGAGTAATGCCCTCAATAAGACCATTCGTCTCATTGGTTATATCTATTACCTTTTTCATCGCCGCCGCAGTCTTGTGCGCTATCTGCGAACCGTTGTTTACCGCATCAATACAGCTGCCGATAAGCACAGATGTATTGTTTGCTGCCTCCGCTGACTTGTTAGCAAGATTTCTGACCTCATCGGCAACTACCGCAAAGCCCTTTCCTGCCGTTCCCGCCCTCGCAGCCTCTACCGCCGCATTAAGAGCAAGTATATTCGTCTGGAACGCAATATCTTCTATTGCCTTTATAATATTGCTGATCTCGGCAGCACTGCTTTCAATGTTCTCCATGGCCTTGAGCATATTTTCGATCTCGTCATTCTGCCTGTTGACCATTTCTATCGAGCTGTTGGAAAGCTCCTGCGCCTTTTCTGCATTCTCAGCATTGAGACTGATGTTCTGTGAAATATTTTCCAGCGACGCGGAAAGCTCCTGAGATGCAGCAGCCTGCTTTGTAGTACCGTCCGCAAGAACAGAAGCGCCGTTGGCGATCTGCTCGGAACCGTTATAGACCTCGTCCGCAGAAACATTTATGCTTTCAATAACGTCTTTCATGCGATCCCTGAGAACATTTGCGGATTCCCCTATGCTGATGAAATCTCCCGCGTAAACTATATCCGATTCATAACCGAAATTACCCTCAGCCATTTCACTCATCATTCGTGAAATGTCTCCTATGTACCTGTCAAGTATTGCAATAGCCGTGGAAATGGATTCAGCCAATTCCCCTATCTCGTTATTGCCGGCTCTTATTCCCGCGCCGGAATTTCCTCTGAGATTTCCGTGCTCCATTTCAGAAGCCATCTGCTTTACCGCAGTTATCGGTCCGGAGATCTTCTTTGAAATGAAAATGATTATCGTTGCAATTGATATAAGCACCATTACAAATGCAATGGCAACACCTATAAATATTGCCGTATTGCGGTTCTTTATCATGTTGTCCATTGACGAGCCTGTGAACAGCGCGCCCTTGACCATTCCGCTGGAATCAACTATCGGAATATATGAAGCCATGTATTCCTTGCCGAACATTTCTACCTCGTCCATATAGGTCTCGCCGTTAGTTATGACCTTTTCATATATGTCCGTGAGCATCGTAGTGCCTACCGCTCTTTCTCCGTCTTCGCCGGGGATAGTTGTTGAGATCCTGCTGTTGTCACAGTAGATCGTAGCGTGAGCTCCGGTCTGGGAATATACCTCGTCTACCATTGCGTTATCGTTATAGGCATAGCCGACTGTTACCATTCCCCCGTCAAATTTAACGCTGCTCCTGTAAAAGAGCGAAGCGTCCGGATCGGTGAACATTCCGGTCTTTGCAACGCTTACCACGTCAAAAAGTCCTTGTGCGGAAATAAGGCAGTTATCGGACTTGTACCTTATTATACCGTCCTTATCAGCAAAAACGCCGAATATTCCGTCCGATTTGCTTACGCCGTCCCATATAGACGCAAGGCGCTCGCTGTCATTATTTATTATGGCATCGGTAAATTCCGAATCCCCCGCAAGAAGATTCGAGATAACCTGAGTCTCGTTAGCCTTTGATTCTATAGAATATTGCAGAACGTTTGAAGCGACCTCCGTCTCCTTACGCAGATTATTTGTCTCGGCATTCGTAAGCAGAACCACAAATCCTATCGTGATCGCAGCGGCTACAATTATAAGGAGCGCATTTACTACGACTGTGATCGTAACGCCTATTTTCGATAACCTTTTTTGCATGATCGGACCCCCGTATATATAAATTTATATGGATTTTCACAATACACTATAATAATATTGTAACCTAAACAGGAGCTTATGTCAAGCGTTTTGCAAAACTTTATTGCGTCCGTCAGCAAATACCCGCTCTTTTTATGAAAAGTGCTGCCGTTACGTAGCCTGCTCCTATATGGTGAACGACACTGAGCCGGAAGTCTTTCCGCGGACATATTTTCCGTCCACAAGGTCAAGAGCGGCAACTATTATCCTGTATTTCATTCCGCTTTCCGCTTCGTCAAGGGTACATAACGGAGTTGCAAGGCTCTTGTAGCTTTTGTATTTTTCCGTTTCCGGATCGTAGATATAGACCCGATAGCCGTCGGCGCCGGACACCTCGTCCCAAGTCAGCACTACGCTTCCTCCGGATCTTTTAGCCTTTATGTTCTTTGGCGCAGGAAGCTTTTCGGGAACATATTCCTCATCGGTATAAACACAGCTTATTCCGTTTGCAGCCGCATATTCCGCAGCCGCAGAGCCTTTAGCCGCAGTTATGGAGACGGCTTTCTGGGTTATTGATCCTAAGGATTCGGTATAATTGCCGCCGTCCTCTTTCCAATAATAGATACTGCATTTCGTTCCTCCGTCAGCCTTTATATATGAATCCGATGATGAAGAGGAGGATCTTTTCCCGTACATATAGCCAAGGATATGCTCTCCCTTTACGGCTGCTCCGGAGGGTATCTCAATACTCGTCAGAGCGGCGCAGTTCACAAATACATCGCTGTAGATATTTTTAAGACCCGACGGAAGATCTATGGAATTCAGCCTTATGCAGTCGGAAAAAGCACAGCCGCCGAGCATATCTACCTTTGCGGAGCTGTTTGAAAATGTGACCGTTTTAAGGGACGTACAGTAAGAAAACGCATAGCTCCCTATCCCTCCATTGCCGGAATTGGATATGTTCCCTCCGAAATTCACGCTTTTAAGGGACGTACACGCAAAAAACGCTTCATTTCCGATGCCGCCTATGCTGCCCATAAAGTTCACGCTCCTGAGATTCGGGCAGAACGCGAACGCCTGCTTATCCACCCAGTACCAGCAGCTTTCGGGGAATGTAACGCTTGTAATATCCCTGTTCCCGTAAAACGCCTGCTTGCCGATCCATGTTACTCCGGACGGGATAACTATGTCTCCCCCGCTGCCGTTGTAGCCGGAAATATATTTATCGCCGTCGCTGTCGGTCTCTATTATAAAACCGTCGTCGGCATATACAGGCAGGGCTTTTTCCTCCGGAAAAAATACGATAGCGCCTATTGCCAGCGCTGCGGAAAGAAATATCCCTGTTATCCTTTTTAACGATCTCATATCAAATTCTCCTATGTAACGGACGGAGAAGATCCCTCTCCGTTCCTTGTTATCAATTACTTAAGACCGGCTGTAAGAGCCTTTTCCACATCGCCGGAATTATTGCCCATGATAAAATATGCATATGTGCCGTAGGTGCCGACTATTGAAGCTCCCGCACGTTCCACATCGTCGGGATAGAAAGCGTCCTGCTCCTGAGCTTTTTTCTGCCGCGCTTCAAGATCCGCCTTTGCAGATGTGACATCATCGGCTTCTATGATTATGATCTCGGACAGATTCGCGCTCATGGGACACTGCATTATAAACAGATCCTTATAATTCCCATTTTCCGTATCGAGCAGGAAAAAGTCGGAGATAAACTCCTTTTCGTCATTGCTTACCACAGCCATTGCAGGCCATTCCATGCCGTCTATAGCCGACTCCGCCGCCGCAAGAAGAGGATCGTCGGACGTTTCTCCCGCTTCTCCGGTAACGTCTGTTACCTCGGTCTCCGTATTATCTGCGGAAGAGTCCTCGGATACCGTCTCGGATACCGTCCCGGTGATCGTCGGAGCGTCCGAAGCTGTAGATGCGGAGGAGCTTTCCGCACTGCCGCCGTCACCGTTCCCGCTGCACGCTGAAAAGCCTATACATACTGCCATTATAGCCGCCATTGCGGCAATTTTCTTTGGATACATGATTTTATTTTTCCTTTCAAGATCAATATTTTTTTATAAAGCCGTCACCGAGTCTCCGTTTCCGTTTTGCCGACCGTCGTTCCCGCTTCCGTCAGTGCCGGCGCGGAGGTCTCCTCGGCGGGCTGCTCCCGTCCCTGAGTAAGGAATTCCTCGTAATATCTCACTGTCGATCTTGTTGCCGCGTGGAATGAATTGTTTGCAAAAAGAACGTCGGTTATACCGTTTTCTTTAAGATAGTCGATCGCGTTATAGGGAAAATATCTCAGGTCTATGACCAGAATATCCTCAAAGGAGCCGAACAGGAACTGGGGCAGCGCGTTTCCGTAGCTGTCCTTGAATATAGCGAGCTTCCTGCCGTTTTTAGTGGAGGTATTCACATGAGTGATCTTAGCGTCGCCGCCCATAAAGGTACAGTACAGCATAGACTTGCTGTTTTCAAAATTAATAAAGAAATCCGACTTCACCGGATCGCTTACGCCAAGTATCTCGTTTTCGTCTCCAAATATGAAATTATAGTATGTCGTGGAAATATCCACATCATTTGTGGTGTAATAAAAGAATTCCTCCGGATTGTTCTTTATCGTAATATCCTGAGTATATCCGTACATTGTTCCCACATAGCCGTCTATGACCTTTTTGTCATATTCCGAAATATCAAGGAACGGCACTCCGGCGGTTTCGGCAAATTTCTGCGCGGCATAGTATGCGCCCAGCGACGACCAGTGATGATCCGTGCGGAAATATATTTTTTCGGCAGTATGATCCTTTAGCGCGGAATAAACGTCCACCGGTACCGCGCCTTTGAGCTGCGAGTAAATATTGTTGATATTATCGAGCTGGCTGCTGTTATATGCCGAAATGCTTTCCGGACAATAGAATTCGCTTGATGTCGGGATCACCATGCAGTAAACGTTCACATCGTCGCCGAGAGCGCTTTTGTATTTTTCCACAACTGCGGCGTAGTCGTCTCCCACGGAAAAGCTTCCGCCGTAAAGCATGATCGCTCTTGTTCCCACAACTGCAATGCCGTTATTTGTAAGGTTTATAACATCGTCGGCGGGAGCGGCGGTAGTCTCCTGAGTGACCGTCGGCTTCGGTGCGGAGGTCTCGGCGGGAGCCGAAGATCCGTCTGTCGGATCATCTTCCTTAGCAGTGATCTCTTCGCTTACCGATGTTATCTCGGTAACAGCCGCAGCAGTCTCCGTGGCGGCAGCTTCCTCGGTATTTTCGGCAATGGCAACGTTATGGAGCTTTATGTCATTTGAGCGGAACCCGTTGAATTCCTGTATTACCGACGCCATTTCCATAAGCCTGTCGCGCATGGGAACGGTATCGCTGAAATAGTGGGAAATTCCGGCAGTGTAGCTCCCGTCCATAAGCGATTCGCGGGAATATTCCGGAAATTCCGCAAGCTTTCGCTGTTCAAGCTCCGATTCTGTGCTTCTCGGCATAAAGACCATTGCTCCGCTGACCGCCGCAAATATCGTGCCGATCCCCGCAGCGTAAATAATATCGGCTGCCTTTTTTGAGCTTTTCTTTTTCTCCGCATATCTGGGAGGATCTTTTCGTTTATTATCAGCCATTTTGTCCATACCTTCCGGTTAAAATCTGAAATACAGGAACGGATTGTTCGTGCCGCTGACGAGCAGCAGAGTGCTTATCCAGAGGAGTCCTGCGGAAGCTGCAATTTTCAGCAGTGACATTGCCGCCGCTCCTCCGGAGGTTTTTACCGCTCCGTCGTAAAATTTCCGTATAAGCGTTCCCAGCGGAACGGAGCATACCGCCGCCGCAATGAGCAGGTAAAGATTTCCTGTAAATGCGTCCTTTGCGACAATATTTCCTGCCGGATCGCCGGATATTCCGAACAATATCCCTATAAATCCTTTCAGTCTGCCGAGATCCTCAAAATAGAATATCGCCCAGCCCAGAATTATCAGGAACAGACTGTATATATGCAGCAGGAGCTTTGGCAGCTTATCCTCTATTTTCAGCAGCGTATATTTTTCCGCCATGATTATTATGCCAAAATAAGCGCCCCATATTACGAAATTCCAGCTTGCTCCGTGCCATAGACCGGTCAGCAGCCAGACCGTCATTATATTTAACGGCTGATGTCTCCTGTTCCCGCCCATAGGGATATAAACATAATCCCTGAAAAACGAGCTTAACGAGATATGCCACCGCCTCCAGAATTCCGTTATCGAGCGGCTTATATACGGATAGTTGAAGTTCTCGCCGAACCTGAAGCCGAGACATCTTCCCATTCCTATAGCCATATCCGAATATCCCGAAAAATCAAAATATATCTGGAAAGTAAATGCAACTATCCCAAGCCATGCCCCGCCTGTTGAAAGTCCGTCAAAATTCCCGTCAAGAAATTGCTCCGAGATCACCGAAAGCTGATTTGCAAGTATGACCTTTTTCCCCAGACCGATAAAGAACCGAAACGCGCCCTCCGAAACATCTTCAACGGTTATTTCCCTTGAACATATATCCTCCGCGATAGTCTCGTACCGAACTATAGGTCCTGCTATCAGCTGCGGGAACATGGAAATATATAACAGCACACGGAGCGGGTTTTTCTGAGCCCTGACCTCTCCCTTGTACACGTCCGCCAGATAGGATATTGACTGGAACGTATAAAAGCTTATTCCCACCGGAGAGACTGTTTCCGGCAGTGGAACGGGTATTCCCACCGCATTGAGGTTTTCCGCAATGAAGCGCCCGTACTTGAATGTGCCTATCATTGCAATATTGAAAATTATCCCCAATACAAAAAATGCCCTTGAAGGCTTTTCGCGCAGCGTTATGAGCAGTCCGAAAAGATAATTCACGCCTATGCTTATAAGCATCAGACGTATATAGAACGGCTCTCCCCAAGCGTAAAATATCAGCGAAAATACAATAAGAACAGCGTTCTTGAAAGGGTTTATGCTTTCCCAAAAGCCTTTATCCTTGGTAAAAACGCAGACTGCCTTGTCGGCAAAGCCTGCCAGAATATAGCAGATCACCAGCAAGGGCAGAAATTCATACAAAAATAACAGGTCGGCAAATATCATGATCCGTCCGCTGCTCCTATCCGTAATGTAAATTTATGGAACGCTGCTTATAAGATCATCTGTCCCGCCGTTCAGACGGGACAGATACGCGATCTGATCATTCCTCCGGAGTCTCTTCCGCAGGCTGAGAAGCCGCCGGTGCAGTATATACCGGTGCGGTATTTCCCGACTGGCTCTTTCCGGACATTTGTTCAAGCAGTGCGGAAAGATCTATCATCATTGTTCCTCCGTCGCCTGAAACGACCGTGGGGAGCTTGCCGTCCCACTTTTCAATATAGTTGCTTATGATTATTTCCGTAGTGAGCTGTTCGGATTTCAGTCTGTAAGCCTCCGCCTCGGCTTCGGCTTTAGCCACAGTCTGTTCAGCCTCTACCTTTATTCGCTGTAAGTCCTGCTCCGCTTTCAGAGCGTTCTGCTGAGCAGTCTGCTTGGCTTCGATGGCAGCGTTATACTCTGCCGTGAATTCAAAGCCCGTTATGTTGAATATCTGAATATCTATCCCGTAAGAGCCTATCTTCTGTCTGAGAAGCTCCATCATCTGGTCGCTGACGTTCTGGCGGTTGGTGATAAGCTCCTCAGCTGTGAATTTTGCCGTTACCGCCTTGACGCATTCCTGTATTGCCGGAGTTATTATCAATGATTCGTAATCCATTCCGACATTCTGGTAAAGCTCCGCAGAATAGGAATTCAGCACCTTATAGTTTACCGCAATGGTAGACGTCACCGTCTGGAGATCCTTTGAAGCCGACGAAGCGTCGGATACCTCCGCTTTTTTCACCCTGTTGTCCACAAGAACTATCTGCTGTACAAACGGTATCTTGAAATGAAGTCCCTCGGAAAGAACATTCTCCGAAACGTCTCCGAAAGTAACTATAACTCCGCTGTGTCCTGCCGTGACTACCGTAAACGAATTCAGCAGCACTATAATTATGACCGCCACAACGGCGACTGCCGCTACAATCTTGCCCACGGAGCTGCCGTTTGCATCTATGACCTTATTTTCCTTTGCCATAAATAATATCCTTTCTGACCTGATACGCCTTAGAATGCCAGCGTATCGCTTCCTATATCATCGTCGTCGGAAATATCTCCGTAGTCGCTCCTGCCGTCAATATCACCGCAGAAATCATATTCTCCCTCGTTCATTCTGTTTTTCCCCAAGCCTCTGATAAGTGCAATAATGCTGACGGCAAGGGCTGCCGCCGAAAGTGAAATTGCGATAATGGAAAGCACCGTGGCAATACCAGTTGATTTTTTCATGATCCTACATTCCTTTCAATATTTTATACGGATTTGTTCCCTTTGCCGGAAGCATATCCTATTCCTCAAGCTCCTTAAGAGCCTTTAATTCCTCTTTATCGAGCCTTAATTTTCCGTCCTTGATTATCGTAACGTCCGATTTATCGTAAATAACGGGAGGATCCTCGGATTTTTCCTGCTTTACCTTCAGCTTTCCGGTCAGCAGGTTGACCTCCTCAACAAAGCCCTTGAAGTCAGGAGTCTTTACATACGCTCCCACTCTCGGAGTGCTGCTCTGGAGATATTCGTAAGCCTCCTGCTCATATTTAAGGCAGCACATGAGCCTGCCGCACGTTCCTGAGATCTTTGTCGGATTCAGCGAAAGCCCTTGCTCCTTTGCCATTTTTATTGACACCGGCTGGAACTCGCCAAGGAACCCTTTGCAGCAGAATTCCCTGCCGCAGATGCCCAAGCCTCCGAGTATCTTGGATTCGTCCCTTACTCCTATCTGCCGCAGCTCGATCCTTGTCCTGAAAACTGACGCAAGATCCTTTACCAGCTCGCGGAAATCCACTCTCGTTTCCGCTGTAAAGTAGAACAGCAGCTTATTGTTGTCGAATGTACATTCCACATCTACGAGCTTCATATCGAGCTTATGGTTAAGTATCTTTTCCTGACAGATCTTGAACGCGTTTTCCTCCTTGACCTTATTCTGTTCAAGGATCTTCATATCCTGCTTTGTCATCTGCCTTATTATCGGCTTCAGCGGAGCGGTTATCCTGTCGTCCTCTATCATTCTGTTGGCGATGACTACCTCGCCACATTCAACTCCTCTTGCAGTCTCGACTATAACGAGTGAGCCTGATTCAAGCTTTGCTCCCGCAGGAGAAAAATAGTATACCTTTCCGGCTTTTTTGAACCGTACTCCAATAATTTCGGTCATATTTCCAAATTGATCCTTTCTAAAAAATCCATTCCGCTCAGTGGGATTCAGCCCATGACCCTACAGACGAACGCCGCTGTTTCCGCAGGAACGTTGGCTGTTCCCATACATCTTGAACAGGTCAGCGACACCGCCTCGTGTATATTCTGCGCTCTCCGGCGGCTCAGCGTTCCGGCAAGTCTTTCCGCGCCCTCCGGATCGCAGCCTATGAGCGGGATATTTTCCATTCCGATAACGCAGGCGTCCCTTATCACCTTATCCGCAAGCCCGAGTACAGCCCGTACTCTCGGTCTGCTGTCTCCTATGCCGTGCATGGCTTTCAGCAGTCCGTATTCGTCTCCGTCCGCAATAGCTGAAATGATACTGCAGCAAAGCTTTACGTTTTCCGCAAGCTCTCCTCCGGCGAGATACTCCATACAGCTCCCTATATTGCCGTGGAATCTTTTCACCGCGTCCTCTATCATATCGGGAGAATATTTTCCCGTATCCGAAAGCGCCGAGCGGCAGCCGTTTTCCGAAGCTTCCGGTATTCCTATGGTAACCACTCTGGAAAGTATGGTCGGCAGGAAAATGCTCCCGTTCACGGCGGTAAATATAAAATACGCCGTATCCGGAGGCTCTTCTATAAGCTTTAGCATAAGGTTCTGGGAACTTTCCTCCATGCTTTCGCAGTCGGCAAAAATATACACCTTAGCGTCGCAGTCATTGGGGGAAATAAAAGCGTCCGAGCATATGCTCCTTATCGTATCGCGGCTGTAGATCTGCTTTACTCCGGAGCGTTCCGGCTTAATGACGTCGGGGTGGGTGCCGTTCAGTATCCTTTTGCACTGGCGACATTCCCCGCAGGCGGAGCCGTTATCGCAGAGGAGCGTCATAGCAATATGATCCGCGAACGTTCTTTTGCCCGCTCCCCGTTCTCCGGTAAGCAGGAATGTGTGCGGCATACGTCCCGTCCGCTTCATTGCCTCGAGCGCAGCGGAGGGAGCCTCCTTTGAATACAGCCTCATACCTTTTCAAAGCGTTCGACATCAGTAACAAAGATCGTCGCGCCGCCCACGGACACCTCCACCGGAAAGCTTGCGCTCTGCATCTCGGCGCCTGCCAGTATCGTTGCCGGAACATACTGCTTTCTTCTTCTGGAACGCTCCTTGATGATATTAATGATCTCATCGACCTTATCGTCGTCCGTACAGATCATAAAGGTAGTATTCCCCGACATAAGGAATCCTCCCGTAGACGCGAGCTTTGTAGCAAAAAATCCTGATTTTGTAAGCGCCGACGAAACGTCGTGGCTGTCATCGTTATTGACGATCGCATAAATAAGCTTCATAAACAGACCTCCGATCCATTCCGCCGCAGCGGAAATTCAGTGTCACAGGCAATTTCCGTTATCTCCTCGGATATGCCTATAATCATTTTATCACATTTATTTGAAAAATGCTATACATTTTTAAAATTTTTATTATATTTTCATCTATTATTTCTCCTGCCATGACTGCGGGGACGCATGGAGGGCACACCGAGACCGTTTCGGCAGCGATCCTGCCTGCGGAGGTCTCGGTCGCGACTGCTTCTCTCCGTGAGAAAAACGCTTCTCTCGGGCGCATTGCCGTTTCAGCGGGTGAAAGTTTCAATTCCGGAAATTCTATCCTCAGTCTTGGCATTTTTATCCTTTCCATTGCCAAGGCGATACGCTCCATATCCTCCGTCGTATTATGTGTGGAAAGCATCATCACCACATGAGCGCCGTCTGCATATTCCGGCTCAACGCCCTGTTCCCTGAGCCGATCCGCAAGCTCATAGCCTGTAAGACCGCTTGACGCGGCGCATACCGTAAATTTCAGCGGTTCGCCGGAAAGAATATCGTATGCGCCTTTAGTGCGTTCCTTGAGCCTGTCTGTCAGTTCCACAGTCTTGGCAAGCTCGCTGCGGAATTCCCCGTCAAGATATTTATTGCACAGATCAAGAGCGGAAAGTATCAGCCAGCTCGGACTGGTGCTTCCGAACAGCGCCATATCCCTTTTAAGCTCCTCAGCGGAAATATCAAGGCGTTCCCCCGTATGCAGATATGCTCCTCCCGTTAATACGGGAAGCGTTTTATGCGCCGAATCGCAGCACATATCCGCGCCGAGGGCTATTGGGTGGATATTTTTTTCAAG
>CANQZS010000036.1 GCA_947628385.1 uncultured Clostridia bacterium
CAGAGCTGTTTGCAAGAGGGGAACGCTCTGCAAGAGAGAGCGTTCCCCTTAAACTTACTGCTTATATTGTGTAAGCCTTTTGAAACAGTCCGGTGGACTGTTTCAAAACAATTTTGCGCCGCAGGCGCAAAATAATTTTTTTATTTGAACCATACACCGGCAGCCATTTTCATGTATGCCTTTACATCTGTTCCAAAAACTTCATTCAGCCTTTCTGAACCGAGAACAGCCTCCGGATCACCATTCATTACCTCTCTGCCGTCACTAATCAATACTATCCTGTCGGATACCGCCGCAGCAAAGCCAAGATCATGAAATACTCCCACAACGCTTTTGCCGCGCTCCGCCCAACTGCGCAGAAGCTCCATAAGCTCCGCCTGATGTACAAGATCAAGATGATTTGCCGGCTCATCAAGAAATATTATCTCCGGCTCCTGTGCAAATGCTCTGGCAAGAAATACCCTTTGCAGCTGACCTCCCGAAAGCTCGGTTATCAGTCGATCTTCCGATCCGCTTAACCCCACTTCGCAAATACATTTTACGGCGATCTCCTTATCCTCCTCGGAAGACTCGGAAAATATCCCTCCCTTTGATCTTGCATATCGTCCCATAAGAACGGTATCCATGACCGTATAGTCGGAATAATCCCCGCCCGCTCCCGTCTGGGACAGCATTGCCGTAAGACGCGCACGCTCCTTTATGGGGATCCCGGAAACGGCTCTTCCGTCTATGCAGACCTCTCCGGCTCTTATGGGAAGCAGCCCGCACGCCGCCCTGAGCAGCGTGGTCTTTCCGCAGCCGTTAGGACCTGCAAGCGAAACTATCTCCCCATCGTTTACCCTGAGGGAGATCCCCTTTACCACGTCCCTCCTGCCGTATCCGCAGAAAACATTTTTTAATTCCAGAACTGACATAAGACCATTCCCCCTGAGCTTGTATTATAAATAGTACCGCAAAACAGCCTCATCATTGATGAGGCTGTGCTTATTCATTCCTGCCTTAGCTTATCCGCAAGACTGATGATATACTCTTTAAGCTCCCCGCCTATATCGCCGCGCGAAAGACCGGTCTCTATGCCCGCCTTTATGGCGCTGAGCTTGTTTCCCATATCATATCTGACTCCGGTAAAGGCTACGCCTATCATTCCTCTGCTGACTGCAAGCTGCTTCATTGCGTCGGTGAGCTGGAGCTCATTGTTCCTGCCGTAAGGCGTATGTTCAAGTATATCAAATATATCCGGAGGAAGAACGCATCTTCCCAATATGGAATAATTGGAGAACATCTGCTCCTTAGTCGGCTTTTCGATCATATCCGAAACTTCAAAGCAGCCGTCGTCAAGCGGTCGGATCTTCATGGACGAATATTTTATAACGTCCTCTGTGGGGACCTCGCGTATTCCCACTACACCCTTTTCATATTTTTCATATGCTCTGCAAAGCTGCGCTATAGCGGGATCCTCGCCTATTATCACATCGTCTCCGTACAGCACGGCAAACGGCTCCTTTTCCGCAAAGCTTCTTGCGCAAAGGACCGCATGACCCAGACCGAGCTGCTCTGTCTGTCTTACATAGGTAATATTTGCCATTGAAGCAATATGCTTGATCTCGCTGCTGAGATCGTCCTTGCCGCTGCTTTCAAGCTGACGTTCAAGATCGGGAGTCCTGTCAAAGTGATCCTCAACAACGTGCTTGCCCCTTGAAAGGATAATGAGAATATCCGTTATTCCGGCTTTTACACATTCCTCGACAATGTACTGGATAGCCGGCTTGTCAAGGATCGGAAGCATTTCCTTAGGCATTGCCTTTGTTGCAGGAAGCATTCTCGTTCCGTACCCCGCTGCGGTGATAACTGCCTTTTTGACCTTCATTTTTCAATACTCCTTTATTTTTATATATATTTTTTTAAAGAATACTTTTTCTCATCTTATATACATCATCATAAATACCGCTATATACGGAAGCGAAGCCAGACATATAAAAAGCGTAAGCAGGACTGCCGATGTGCCGCCTTTTTTAGCGATCAAAGGACGAAGCTCCACCCCGTCGGCTATATCCTTTATTTTCCTTATTCTCCTGATGGAATTATCGTAATACAGCTTGTTGCCGAAAAGCCCGAAGGTCAGCGTCACGGCGTAATATATGACCGTTCCGAGCAGTAGCAGCATCTGAAAAGCCGAGCTTCTCACATCAAAGCCGGAAGCCAGTCTGGACAGTATGCCGTATTCCGAAGTACCCGCGAACATATAAATGAATCTCGGAACATTTGAAAGCATTTTCAGCACCCAAGCCGTCAGAGCCGCCAATGGCATTTTCCTGTAGGAAAAGTACAGCTCCGGAAAAAGCATCGCGCAGAAATTCAGGCTGAATTTTCTGCCCAATTCCTTGAACTGCTTGAAAAGCGGGATATAGTAGTGCGTATTTGTTCCTACGAAATCCCCAAGCTCCGAGAGCTTTACACCGTCGAAATCCTCGTCCGGACTGAATCCGCAGAGCGGATCCGAGAAGTTCACAAAAAACGGATCGAGAAAGATCCCGCCGTTTGCGTTTTTATTGTAGGCTCTTGGATCGTCATTGATATTTACGCCGTTATAGCGCTGTTCGGCGTTATCGCTGCCGTTGTGTATGCCTGAAGCAGGCATTCCGCAGCGCTGGCAGAAAAGCGTAAGCGGAGGGTTCGTATATCCGCAGTAGCTGCAAACGACATTTTCATTTTCCGCTCCGCCAGAGCCGACGTCATAGGAGGGCTTCCATGTTCCGCCTCTCTGGTGCAGGACGTCGTTCACACAACGTCCGTTTTTGGCATAGCAAGCTCTATGATACGGAGTTCCGCACTCCGGACAGATGACCACATCGTCCTCGGAGGTAAATTTTTCACTGCAAACCATACATCTTGTTCCGACATATCCTGCCATTTTATAGTAATGCTCCTTCCAACGGGCAAAAACTGCCTGTACTGGTAATAATTATCTCCGAATCTAATTATACCACAAATTGATCCAAATAACAATATATTTTTTTATGTTTCATCATATTGTCACACATTAGCATTTCAAAATCTCTTGACAATATCATTTTTCGGGAGTAAAATGTATTTATAGATAAATTTTTACAGGCTGTTTTGTGCAAAATAATTAAAAGTCCTGTAAATATTTCCGCATCATATATGCGGCATGACAGATCACTGCTCCGCACGGCAGGGCAGCATTTTACAGCCTGCGGGAAAACAGCAGATATTTTTATCCGAGGAAAAATTCTATAATGCAGAAAAAATGGAAAAGAAAATTTAAAAGCCTTGTCAGAATAATATTCGGACGTACAATAATCGTCGTGATCGGTCTTGCGCTCCAGATAGCCGCCGCTCTGACGGCGCTGGTCTATTTCAGCAATCACTTTGCAGTATTCAGCATCGCGCTGTCCATACTTTCGCTTATCGTACTCGTCTGCGTGATAAACGACAAGACGAATCCCTACTATAAGCTTGCATGGGTAGTGCCTATAATGCTCGTGCCGATCTTCGGAACGGTCCTTTACGTTTTCGTAAGACTTGAGCTCGATACAAGAATAATGAACAAGCGTATAATCTCACTTATGAAAACCACCTCCCCGTTCATACCGCAGGATAAGGAGGTGCTGAACGAGCTGGAAAGCATCAGCGCCAAGGAGAAAAATTTCGCTTCGTATATGAAAAAATACGCCGGATTCCCCATTCTTAAAAATATGGGCGCGGAATACTACCCTCTCGGCGAGGACGCCTTTCATGCCATGGTACGCGAGCTTGAAAAAGCCGAAAAATTTATTTTTCTTGAATTTTTCATAGTTGAACAGGGCGAAATGTGGGACACCATCCTTGAGATCCTCGAACGCAAAGCCAAACAGGGCGTTGACGTAAGGTTCATGTACGACGGAATGAGCAGTCTTGTGCTTGTTCCTTATAATTACCCTAAAAAGCTTGCCGCAAGAGGGATAAAGTGCAAGGTCTTTTCTCCGATAAAGCCGGTATTTTCCACCATTCAGAACAACCGCGACCACCGTAAGATACTTGTTATCGACGGTCATACCGCATTCACCGGCGGAATAAATATGGCTGACGAATATATCAACCGATATGAACGCTTCGGACACTGGAAGGATACCGCCGTAATGGTGCGCGGTGACGCCGTAAAAAGCTTTACGGCAATGTTCCTGCAAAACTGGAACATCTACGAAAAGAAAACCGACGATTTTGCAGCGTATACAATAAATACCAATCACGAGTTCCCTCATGAGGAGGGCTTCGTTCTCCCCTACGGAGACAGTCCTCTTGACAACGAAAGCGTCGGAAAGAACGTTTATCTTGATATTCTCAACCGTTCGGAAAAATACGTTCATATAATGACGCCTTACCTTATCCTTGATGAGGAAATGGGGCAAGCGCTCAAATACGCCGCCAAAAGAGGAGTTGACGTGGCAATTATAATGCCGCATATTCCGGACAAGCAGTATGCGTATATCCTTGCGCGTTCATACTATGCCGAGCTTATTTCCGCAGGCGTAAAGATCTACGAATACACCCCCGGATTCATTCATGCAAAATCCTTTGTCAGCGACGATACAAGAGCCGTGGTGGGCTCTATCAATCTTGACTACCGCAGCCTTTTCCTGCATTTTGAATGTGCGTGCTACTTCTACAAATGCAGTATAGTTGACGATGTTGAAAGGGATATGCTTGACACAATACAAAAATGCAGACTTATCACTCTTCAGGACTGCAAAAAATACAATATTTTCAAAAAGCTTGCCGGACGTGTTCTCAGGCTTTTTGCTCCGCTTATGTAACGAATTTTTCAAGGAGATGATCCTATGCCAAAAAGAAGCGGAACGGCAATTATAAAAAGAATAATACAGATCGCGCCTATTATAATGATATTATTGTGTATACTGATATATTTTAAATTTTTCAAGGGCGTAACGATCGAGCATATCCTTGAATTCACTCCGGAAAATCTATGGCTTGCCGCGCTGGTAATGATAGGACTTTTCGGAATGAAATCTCTGTCGGTGTTTTTCCCCATGTTCCTGCTGGTAGCGGCTTCGGGAAGCATCTTCCCGAACTTTTTAGCCGCGATCCTTGTAAATTCCGCAGGGATCCTTATGATGCTCACCTTGCCTTATCTCATAGGACGATTCGCCGAAAGAGAATTTGTGGAGGAACTGATAAACAAGCACAAGAACGCCGAAAAGCTTCGGGAATTCAAATCGGATAACGAGTTTTTCATCGCCTATTTCATGAGAGTAATAAACATTCTCCCATGCGATCTGGTAAGTATGTTTTTAGGCTCCACGGGATTTTCGCCTGTGAAATACTTTATAGGTTCTTTTCTTGGGATATTCCCCGGGCTTCTCACCGTTACGCTTATGGGCGCGAACGTTGACGATCCTACGTCCCCGAAGTTCTGGCTCTCCGTAATATTCGAGGTCGGATTCGCGGTAGGCTCCGCCGCTGCCTATTACTTATACAAAAAAAAGAAAAAAGCTCATGCCGATGTCAGCAGCAAGGAAGAAACCGATCAAAGTTAAAGCAAAAAATCAGGGATCTGCATATACACAGATCCCTCAGACTGTAGAAAGACATATTAAATTGATTTTGAAACAGTCCACCGGACTGTTTCAAAAGGCTTAAATAAATAATCCGTTAGCTTTAGGGGGCGCCCTCAGCCAAACGAAGTTTGGTTTTCGCAGAGGCGTTCCCCTCTTGCCGCCTTTGGCGGCTTTCACACTACCTTTTGCAGAGAATTCCGCCGCTCCTGCGAAAAACGAACTGCGTTCGTTTATGCGACCAAAGGCTCTGCCTTTGGAATCCGCAAGTCTGTGCAAAACAAAACCAAAGGTTTTGTCTGACTTGACCAGCTTTATATTTTGCGCCTACGGCGCAAAATAGTAATCACTTTTTGACAAAATCAGGGATCTGCATATACACAGATCCCTGATCCTTTACAGAATTCAATTATTCAGCTTTCATCTTAGCAAAGCAATCGCTGCAATAAACAGGACGATCCTCTCTCGGTCTGAAAGGAACCCTTGCTACTCCTCCGCAGGAAGCGCAGGTCGCTTCAAACATTTCTCTCTCTGCTTTTGCGCTGTTCTTTCTTGCGTCACGGCAGGCTTTACATCTCTGAGGCTCGTTTACAAAGCCTTTTTCAGCATAGAATTCCTGCTCGCCGGCAGTGAATACGAACTCATTTCCGCATTCCTTACATACTAAGGTCTTGTCTTCGTACATTTTAATTTCCCTCGCTTAAAATAATTTGAATTTGGACCTGAGGACGGACTCCCACCGACACCTTTGCCTATAAAAAACAACGCTCTGGATTTAAGCTACTTGGTCATATTTTATACTTTAACTTATTATACATATAATTATGAAATTTGTCAAGGAATTTTAAATAAATTCCTATAAGATTTTGATTCTTTGTAAATAAAATCAATATCTGTTACAGCTTTTTAGTAATTTTAACAATTAAAAAACGGCAGGAAATTTTTTAATATCCCCTGCCGTTATTTTTTACATCGCATATTCTGCTCTTCCGGAGCTGAAAATATCTCCGCCGCCGCAGTCATCAGCAACTGTAACGGGGAATTTTTCTATGTACAGCTCCTTGACCGATTCGCAGCCAAGGTCGTCGAAAGCAACTACCCTACAGCTTTTTATACAGCTTGCCGCAAGTGCTCCCGCGCCGCCTATAGCGCAGAAATATACACCTTTATTTCTTTTTATAGCGTCTCTGACCTGAACGCTGCGTTCGCCCTTGCCGATCATTCCGCAAAGACCGTTATCGAGCAGTCTTGGCGCGAACTTATCCATTCGTCCCGACGTAGTAGGTCCGCATGAGCCTATAGGCTTGCCTTGGGGCGCAGGAGTAGGACCCGCATAATATATCACGGCGTCCTTGATATTTATCGGAAGCGGTTCGCCCTTGTCAAGGAGCGCGTCAAAGCGTTTGTGCGCCGCGTCTCTTGCGGTATAGACGATCCCTGTCAGCAGGACCTTATCTCCCGCCTTTAGCTTTTCGCACGCTCCGCGCAGATCAGAAACGTTTATTTCGAGGACTTCAGCCATAATTACATATCGGAGATCGAGATGTTTCCTGCTGAGGGAGCGTCGTCATATCCGCCTGCGCTTGCCTCTGCCTCAGCAGCCTTTGTAAGGCTTTCGAGTTCGCTCATATCAAAGCCTGCAAAAGCCGGTTTTGCAGCAGCCGGTTTAGGCTGTTCCGGAGCTTTGGGAGCGGCAGGCTGTTCAGCCTTAGGAGCGGGAGCAGCGGGTGCCGGTGCGGGAGCGGGCTTAGGCGCAGCAGCGGAGACAGATCCGCCCTTTTTAAGTGAAGCCTGAGCGCTGTCGATGGTAGCCTTAGCCTCGTCAAGCTTGATGATGCTTTCGCTGGAGAACATTTCAAGAACTTCCTTAAGCTTGATAACGTTCTCGTCTATCTCAGCGATCTCTTCTGTTACCTGTTTTCTTATCCTGTCGGCAGCAGCACGCATTTCGGAGCTCTTATCCTCTGCGTCGGAAAGGATCTTGGACGCTCTTTCGTCGGCGCTCTTTACGATAGTTGAAGCCTTGCCGTTAGCGTCATCGACCACCTGATTAGCGAGCTTCTTGGCATCCTCGTCCATTTTGCGGGCATTTTCCTTAGCCTGTGTAACGATAGTATTTGCTGTTTTCTGAGCCTCAAGGAAAACGTTGCTGAGGTCAAGCGCGCTGTTTTCGCCTGTCGAAGCGGACGCAGCCTTATTCTTAGCCTCTTGGAGCTGATCCTCCAGTTCGGCGTTCTGAGCTTTGAGAGCCTCGATCTCGCTGTCCTTCTGAGCAAGATCGTCCTCCAAGGATTTCATCTGAAGCTTGAGGGAGTCGTTGCTTGTTTGCAGCTCGCTTATCTTAGCCTTATCAGCCGCAAGCAGTTCCTCATATTTACCGTTGTCAACGCTGCCGCCCTCTGAGCCTTCGAGCAAAGCCTTTTTTTCCTCAAGCTCTGCTTCCAGCGTATAGATCTTGGTATTTAATTCATCAACATAAGCGAGAACGTCTTTTTTGTCAAATCCTCCGACTCTTACCGTTTTAAGAAATCCGGTTCCTTCCATTGTTAATACCTCCAACCATCAGATAATTGTTATTCAGTGCGGTACAGGGCAATGACTGGCACGCTGTTCGCGCATCCTGATACATAAAAATTATACCACATAATTCGAGATTTCACAAGAGGATTTAAAAAAATTAGTACACAAAAAACCGTTTAAATTTTTAGTGATTTATAATAATTTTATTAAGCCGTTCATACCTGTCATTTGTTAAATACCACATAACGGGTCCATTTAGTACCGGACAGATACTCCTCGAGCCTTTGGAGCAGATCGAGGATATAGAATCTGCACCGATAATTTTCCGGATCGCTTAGAATATTGATCTCCTCCTCGGTAAAAACGCCGCCGCAGTCATTGAGAGCCTCGTCAATATTTGTCACGGCGGGAATACAAAGCGGCGGGAACATCACGCACCACCAATTTTGTCCGTTCCCGCTGCCGATCGTTATCCTCAACGCGGAATAGTCTCCCGCCGGCATTGTCAGAGAATCGTAAACTCTGTCGCCGAAGTGCATTTTTGTGACCTCGCAGCGCACCTCGTCGCTGCAGCCGTTTGCCCGCAGAGTTTGTTCCGCAATGCTTCTGATCCTGTCAAGATCCTTTTCGGCGGCGGCAGCGGCTTCCGAAGCGGAGCTGCAATTTTCAAAAATATCCGAAGCTTCCGCAAGAACAGCGTCCCTGACCATGAGTTTCAGCGCCTGATCCTCCGGAGAATCCGAATTTGCGGGTATATGCAGTCTGAAAACCGTATCGGTTATACCCTCATATTCCCTTGTAAAATCGCAGAATCCCGCGCAGAACACGGCTGCCGCCATTCCGATAATAAGTGACAGCTCCGCTTGTAGGCTTTTTATTTTCATAATGAAGCACATTCCTTTCACCTTTTAGGTAAATTATGGAATGAATTTTGTAAATTTATTCAGGCGCAGAAAAATTTTTTAAAAAAGGTATTGACAAAAGCCATTAAATAGGATATAATAATTAAACGTCAGGTGCTATCTTAGCTCAGTTGGTAGAGCACATCCTTGGTAAGGATGAGGTCGTCGGTTCAAATCCGATAGATAGCTCCAGAAAAAACTCCCGCAGATATATGTCTGCGGGAATTTTTTTAAGCAAAAAGCCGCAGGAAAATCCTTGCGGCTCTGTTTATATCATTATGGCTTTTAAAGCACTATCTGAACTTTCTGGTGGGATCACTCCTATACATCAGATTTTCAAATATCTCCGAACATTTTTCATAAAACCGCTTCCTCTCTCAAAAGGATAAGGGAATTCGGAAACGCAGCCGGACTATGCCATGGGACTCACTCCTTAAAAATCAATATTCCTGCAATAAGATCCATAAACAAGCATATCTTGTCAGCTCCTTTGGGAATTATAAATCATTAAGGCGGTCAAGCCTCAGCTCATGCCATTGGACTCACTCCTGTATTTCAGATTTTATTATAAAAAGTCCTTGCTGTTACCATAATAAGATCACTCATATTCTCACGGGAAGACCCCGTTTATTTTTTTTCGAGATCGGCTCAAGCCGTTATAACTGTCCTGTCGGACTCACCTCTTTCAAAGATCGTTCAGATATTCAGATCATGGTACGCATATTCAAAATTCCTCATATGCTATCCCTTCATTTCATTAAAGATAATTGGAAAAGAATTAAACTTTCAGGTGGTCTCACTCCGATCCTTTCAACTCATGATATATCTGGAACCTATATTCATACCGATCATAGGACATCACCTCTCTGATGGTGACCTATTTTGATTTCAGGATAAAAAATTACCCTTATCAAAATATACAGCATTTTATATAAAGTCCTTTCGGACGTTCGGAATCTGGCAGACCGACAATGCACTGTATATCAAGCTCAGGGTATAAAAATACCGCATATCAAGCTTACTGCTGGAACTATGCGGCTCGTTATCATTATATACTTCAAGATATTATAATTGCTAATCGCATTCAATTCGGAGTGAGGTCATAAAAGACGCTTACATTTAAACTCCCGCACAATTTTTTCTTAAAGCAAAGCTGTAAACGAGTCGCTGCGGACTGCCTGAAAAAACTGTTCTGTTACATTCTCCATTGGACTCGCCGACCTTTCCAAGAAAAAATTTCGATTACCCGTATCCGGACGACCTGTTCTGAGACTTGATAGATCTTGTAGGTGATCCGCAATATTTTATCGGGTCCGATCCTTTAGGATAAAGCGCTTACGGCTCCGTATACATCAGGGAAGCTCGGAAACCGCATCATAATATGCTGAATATCCGACATTCGCAGCTTCACAAGACTTGGCAAAGGATCGTGCCTGACCATCGTAGGCAGTGACCGATCTTCTGAAACCGACTTCCATTTTCCGGATAACCGGATCTTTACTTTGTCCTTGAATATAATATATCATATTGTTTGTGCAATGTCAATAGTTTTTTGATAAAAATACTCAACAGTATTTGTGCAGATTTTTTGTTAAATTTTAACCTTGACAAACATTCTTAAAAGATATATAATAAAATAGTTGGGTGTCGGAAAAGCCGTCTGCCCCTCTATACAGAATTCAAGGAGGATATGTTATGTCAGGAAAAACTAATGATATGGATATGGCTGCCGACCTTTATACCCTCGTGGACGAGGACGGCGTTGAACAGCAGTTTGAACTGCTCGACACAATGGACGTGGGAGACGACCGTTACTATGCTCTGGTCCCCTATTATGCCGACCCCTCAAAGGAGCTTGAAGCAGATACCGAGCTCGTAGTGCTGAAAGCAGAATATGATGAAAATAACGATGAATCTCTTGTATCCATTGACGATGACGACGAATATGAAAGAATAGGAAATATGTTCCTTGAACGTCTCAACGAAACATACGAAAGCTGAAAAAGCATATCGGGAATATAAAAGGAGACAGTCGGCTGTCTCCTTTAGCATTTTATGAAAAAAGCTAAAAATTTCTATTGATTTTCCGGCTGAAATGTGATATAATAACAGCAATGAACGAAAAGGTATTTCTGCCTTGTACGATAAAGTGTGATTTTATAATCCAACACATAATAAAAGGGATTCAGTCTCCGTCAGCGGATTGCAGACCTCCCGCCCCATTAGATGTGGGGGATCACGGACGCAGGGAGCGCGAAACTGATGGGCTGTTGCCCACCTGCTGAGTGCGGGTTTTATGCTTCACATGGCGGCAAGGCGGTTATCTTAGAAGATCTGCGGATCTCCGATCATCGGGGATCCGCTTTTTTCTAACAACACAGTAAAACAATTATACGATTTTTAATAAAATTCATTGAACTGTGTTGCCAAACAGCTCACTGGGCTGTTTGGCAAGATTTAAATAACAGTAAACGTTAGTTTAAGGGGAACGCTCTCTCTTGCAGAGCGTTCCCCTCTTACAAACAGCTCTGCGCTGTTTGTAATTCACCCCTT
>CANQZS010000037.1 GCA_947628385.1 uncultured Clostridia bacterium
CCAAGCTCAGCTTGGTGTCATTTACTTAAAATATTCCACAACTAAAAAATAAAGAAGCTCAGAGTACGAATATTCCCCTAAAAGAATATTTGCCTCCAAGCTCAGCTTGGTTTTTAACGGTCAAATATTGCCCATATAGAAAAAATAAAAGCTCAGAGTACGAATATTCCCCTAAAAGAATATTTGCCTCCAAGCTCAGCTTGGTGTCATTTACTTAAAATATTCCACAACTAAAAAATAAAGAAGCTCAGAGTACGAATATTCCCTTAAAGTAATATTCGCCTCCAAGCTTCAGCTTGGTGGTGCGCCTGACAGGAGTCGAACCTGCGACCTTCAGAGTCGGAGTCTGACGCTCTATCCAACTGAGCTACAGACGCATTTTTCTAAATATCACAATTTCTGCCGGATACAATATGCTCCGGCAGAATTTTTTTGATTTACCTTTTTTATAAATATCCGATCAATATTTTTATATTTACCCGGATCAATTTGAAATATTCAGCTTTTTTCCTTTATTTACATCTATTGATGTCTGAGAAAAATAATCTATCACCTTTTTGTCCTTTGCAGATTTTTCAAGACGTTCCCTAAGCTCGCTGCGCATTTCCCCAAGACGGCTGTATGCTGTCCTGTCGCTCTCGGCGATCCTGTCCCTGAGCGCACGGATATGCCTTATTTTGATCTGCAGCTCCACAAGCTCACCGTTAAGACCCTCTATATCCTCAAAATTCATAAGCCTGTCAAGAGTATCCCTACGTTCCATTGACTGCTCGCTTATATATTGCTTTATATCAAGCGAGATACCGTCCATTGCCGTGATGATCCTCTGCCGCTCCTCTATCAGCTCGCCTACGCCGTCTATATCTTCGTACAGCATACGGTTGGTGATCTCACTGTAGCGCTCCATCTGCTGTATTTTGCTGTCAACAAGATCTAAAATTTTACTCATGGCAGCCTCCTGATTTTTTTCAGAATCCCCTTGAGGCTTCTGCAAATGCATCTCTTAATCCTTTAAAAAACGGAAGAAGATCCTTTAATATACCGGAATCCTTTTTTACATTTGCTTGGATAAGATTCTCTCTGAAATACTGATACATCAGCGCAAGATTTTGAGAGATCTCATATTTTTCTTTAAGGTGCGAATCAAGAGTATCCACAATATCCGCAACTCTTGTTATGGAATTATGAGCCTTGGGGATACTCGGTTCCTCATCTATAAAATATATCGCCTTATTGAGCTCGGTAATTGCTTTATCATAAAGAGCGACCACTATCTGCCCCGGAGTCATTGTTGTTACAGTCTGCTGCATATATTTCTGATACGGGTTCTGCAACATTAGGATCATTTCCTTTCAGAAAAATATATTTTTCAGAGCAATACCTCGCAGCTCCGTACGGAGATCATGCTGCTTCCATGCGGCCGTGCGTCCTTGCTTTTTGCTGCTTCCTGCCGCAAACCTGATCCGCGTCCATGCTGCTTCTGCCCGAAGCTGACGGGTATTGCCCTGATAATACCGGTGATATTTGCCTTACTGTCCGCTCGTTGTGCCGTCGAAATACGACATCTGAGCCTGCATCTGAGCCATATATGTCTCAAGCCTGCTAAATTGATTCCAGTAACGCTCCTGCTCCGCCTCATATTTTTCATTGAGTCGGTCAATTACCTTCTTTATGGATTCGATCTGTCTGTAAATAAGGTTATCGGTATCCGTCTTGGTATTTTCCATACCTGCCAGCGATGTAAGATAGCCGTATTTCTTGGATTTTGTAGAGATCGCCTGATCCACTGTGGTTTCCATTCTTGCAGCGATACCGTTTTCCGGATCGGTGAACAGATCGGCTATTTTATCCCCATATGTAGCTATTGCGCTGTCAAGCTTGCTCTCGTCTATTTCGAGCTTGCCGTTATCTCTCCAGCTGTCGGTAAGAGTGATACCCATATCTCTCAGTCCGAAGCCGTCGATATATGCGTTCATAGAGCTTCTGAGATTGGAAAGGAACTTCTGAACGGTGTTATCATTATAAAGCAGACCGGTCTTTGCATTTTCGTTCCACTTTTCAATTTCCTTATCGGACATTTCCTCTTCCTGCTCTTCGGTAAGAGGATCGTAGTATGAACCGCTTGATTTAGGTCTTGATGTGGAGGTCTCGCCATACAGATCGGAAAGAAGCTTGTTGTAATCATCAACAAATCCCTTGATAACATCTTTAAGTCCGCTGGAATCCTTTGCTGTTTCGATCGTGATATATTCGTCCTCGGATTCCGCAGTGAAATTATCCGCACTGGAAATATCTATCGTAGTTCCGTCAAAGCTAAAGGAATTAGTAGCGCTTGTATATGTGGTGAAATTCTTTCCGTCGCTGCTTACTGAGATCATGCTGTTAGAACCGTAAGCAGTGTAAATATCTCCGTCCTTAGCGCCCTGAATACCGCTTGTCTTGCCGAATACATTTGTCAGGAAAGCAGACGCATCATCATCTACCTCTCCGTCGGGAAGAGAAATATTTCCTGCCGCAAGGATAGTTCCGTCGCTCTGCATCTTTACAACGCCGGCTTTTACGAGATCGTTTATAAGTATTCCTGCGCCCTTGGAAGCTTCTGTAACGGTGATCTCCTCGCCGTCTACCATGAACTTCATTGAGTCTTTGTCGGAGATCTTGTAGGTCTCGTTTGCGGTAAGCATCTGCTGAGTATCAAGAGAACCGGAAATAAGTGAATTATCCTCGGCAGCGTCGAGCTGGATCCTTGTATTCTGGGATTTTACGACCAGCTGACCGTTTTTATAGCTGACTTCAACATCGTCTGCAAGATCTTCGCCTGTTCCTTTATTATAAGCCGTTTTAATTGCTTCGCTGAGTTTTTCGGAAATCTGCTCATCGGTTAAAGCGGCATCTTCGGGCTTGCCCCATTCGGAAAGATCAAGAGTAATTTCTTTTGCTTCTTCTTCGCCGTCTATTGTAATTTTGATCTTGTAATCGGTATTGTCGCCCGGATCAAAACCTGCTTTCAGCTTTGAAACAAGATCACTGTCAAGCTTTACGGAAGCTGTAGCATTGCCCTCATATGTGAATTTGCCCTTTGCGGCTTCGGTAGCCTGCATCTGATCCGGAGCAATATTGAACAGTGAATTCAGCAGATTGCCCTTTGACTGGTACATATCTATCTTCTGACCTGCACCGGTGTCCTTGGTTTCCAGCTTGAATGTCTGGGAAACGTTGCTGAATGTCATTTTTACTCCTGCGTCAGAATTGTTTATCTTGTCAATGATCTCCGAAATTTTGGTATCTTCGGTAAATTCAAAATCAACGCCGTTGATATTTATATTGTATGTTCCGTCGCTCGATTTGAGCTCCTGAGCGAAAGCTACGTCCTTGAGCTTTGAGGAGGTGGATATTCTGCTGTATGCAGTGCTTGAAAGTCCTACGCCCTCCTGATTATATCCGACGCTGAAAGTATGGAATATACCGTCGGCATTGCTGTTGAATGAAAGGCTGCTGCCGTTCTTGAATTCAAAAGCCTGCTTCTCATTCTTAACGCCCTCAAAAGCAGCGTTTACAGCTGTAAGGAAGTTCTGCTTTGATTCTGCTTCATCAGCGCCGCCCTTGAATGTGACCGTCTTTACGGCGCCGTCAAGGTCAATGTTTACCGTATAATCTCTGCCCTCGATATTGTTGGAGAAATCCAGCTTGATCTCTCCTGCCGCAGCGGAACCCTCCGACATAACGGAAGCCGCCTTTGCCGACTGAGCGGATCTTACCGTATACTTAGCCGCAGTCGCTCCTGCCGACGCTGTAGCGGATACTACCTTATCGTTTGATGAGGTCGCAATAAACTTCCTCATTACCGCATTGGCTTTTATAGATGTAGGACTGAGAATATCAAGATATTTGCTCTTGAATTCAGAGATCTTGGAAATAACGGAACGATATGCCTCCTGCTTCCACTGGAGAGTCTGGAGCTTCTGCTTTTGTGAATTTATCCTGCTCTTTGTCAGAGCAGACATAGACTTGACAAGCTCCTCCGTATCCAGACCGGAAATAAGACCCGCATATCTGTTTCTGGTATCAATACTTGACATAAACATTCACCCTTTCATGCAAACGTCATTCATTCTGACCCTGCTGATTTTTTAACATTGAAATGAGATCGGCGGCAGGCTTCTGGACAGCCGCCTGTATATTGAATTTTTCCGTATCGAAAAGCTCGCTGCGTATTATCCTCACATCTGAGGGTGCGTCAATGCCGATCTTTACCCTGTCCTTAGCCGTTTCGACTGCAATAACGCGTATATTTTCGCCTATACGTATCTCCTCGCCGGTTTTTCGGGTTATTACCAGCATTTACTCTCCCTCCTTTGCAAAGATAGGGAATTTTATCGGATAGCTCTCCGCAGCGATAGTCTGCGCTGCAAGCATTTTATCAACATTGACTATTATCGGACTTTTCAGGTTCACCGTAGTGTTCTTGTATTCCTCCGGAACTACCGCGAGAACAAGGTACCTGAGCTTATCCGCCGATTCCGAGCCGACTGCGGAAAGGCTTTCCGCGTCCGCAGTCACGATATATTTATCCGTGAGCTGCTCAGGATCGTAAACTATAAAGCAGAGATTTTCGTTATCCACGCTTTGCAGCCATGCGGGAAATGTATTCTCGCCAAGAGGCGAAAGCATTACGAATCTGTGTTCGTCCTCAAAAGCGAAAAGTCCGTTGGGGAAGTTGATTATCTTATCGTCTGAAACGCTTTGTACACCGAAATCTCTTGTTTTTACAGTCATCGTTTTATCCTTTCATCATGCAAACACATCAAGGGGAGGCTCATAGTTAGGATCTGCACTTCTTGGGAAATATATCGGATCTCCCAGATACTCAATATCCAGCTTTGGCATCTGCTTGATTATAAATTCGATGCTTCCGGGTATGAATTCAAATTCGGGAATATCGGCAGTATTTTCTATCTGTGCGGCATCGCTTATCTGATAATTTATGCTCAGCGTTCCGTCTGAATAGCTTACCGCGCTGTTCTTGCTTCTCGGAAGTGACTGTAATACCGATTCAATGCTTCTTGAAGCTTTCTGGGCATTGAATGCCTGCTGAGGATCTCCGCTTCCCGGGAGCTTTACGCCGTTTGCTCCGCTGTCGGAAAGCTTTGCGATAGCCTGATATGTAAGGGTGATCCCTCCGTCCGATCCGGACGACGGGATATAGGTATCATAATTCCTGTTTTCGGAAAGATCCACTCTGTAAGGCTGCGCTTTAAGGCAGATACCTCCGTTATGACCTGCTGACACCTGCACCGACGGTGCGGAAGAAGTGTTATTTTCGACAGGTCTGAACTCCGGTCTGTTTACCTTTACCTCCACTTTAATAGGGATATGCTTGATGCTTAAAAGCTGTTCCATATCAATACACCGCCTCCGCAGAGGCTCTCTCCTTTCATAATATTACCTGCTGATCTCTTTAAATAAAGTCGAATATGCTGTGGGGAAGTGTTTCACTGCTGAGCTTAAGAGACGCGTCAAACGCAGCTTTCAGGTTCTCGTAATGAGTGATCTCGGTATTCATGTCTGTTCCCTCGACCATGTTCTGGCGTTCCTTAAGGCTTATCTCGTAGACCTCTGTTCTTTCAAGGTAGAAGTCAATATCGTTCTGCTTTGTTCCCAGCGTGGTTATTTCGTTAAGAATATGGCTGTTTGCCTGACTTGCCTTATCTATTATAGCGTTTGCGGATCCCTGATCGCCGAGCTTCAGGTAGTATGCCGAATCAAGCACGAGCTGAACAAGGTTCTTGCTGAATCCGTCGCTGTCAAAGCCGCTTCCCGTGATCTTTGCGCCGTTGATAGCCGTATCAAGAGCCGTCTGCGGATCGACGTTGCCCTCGCTGTCATACTTTATGCCGATGCCTATATCAACAAGTATCGGCTTTGAGCCCGGATATATGAGCGAATTGTCATTCTTGGCTCTTGCCGCAGTAAAATCAAGAGAGAAAGTCTTGTCTGTCCATTCTCCGGAAACCGTATCTATTACCGATACCGTATATTTTCCGCTCTGGAGATCCTTATTTTCGATCACGTCAAAATTAAGCGGGATACCATTATATGTAATAGTCTTGGGAATGTCTATGTTCTCGCCGTTTTCGTCCTTTTTGATCTGGTAGGAGATATTTCCCTCGGCGTCGGTGACCTGATCGTAATACTCCTCCCAGTTAGGAGGATAAGCCACATTGCCGTCGGGACCGGTCATTATTACCTGATCCTCGATCCTGAAAGGCGGCGTGCTGTTGTTTGTTCCGCCGAATATCTTTCTTTCGGAAAAATCGGCATTGAGCACATGGACCATTTCATCAGCGACCTTTTCAAAATTGATCGCGTAAATATCGAGCTCCATCTGATCGTGAGTTCCGTTCGTTGCAGCAACTATGTCCGCTTCATACTGAACGTATATCTTATCCGCAATAGTATCCAGATTGGATTCCGCCGTAGCGAAAAGCTCCTTTGAGGAACTGAGGTTATCCTTATATATCTGCTGGTTCCTGAGCTGCATACGCACGCCCATTGCCTTTACGCCGCTTATGGATTCCTCAGAAACACGGTTATATCTGCGCTGAGTATCTATTCTTGTAAGACTTTTCAGCTCAGCTCTTTCCATTCTGTTATAATTTCTCGTATACTGGCGCATACGGATATTATTGGTAACTCTCATTTTATATCAGACCTTTCTGCTAACTATAGAAATTACCTCAGACCTACAAGTCCGGTGTTGTTTATAAGCTTATCAAGAGCTTCGTCAATAGTGGAGATCATTCTTGAAATAGCGTTGTACCATTTCTGGTAATTCATCATATTGACGCCCTCTTCGTTCATGCTTACGTCCATTACCGCGCTTCTGTCGTCCTCGACTCCGGCAAGGACTATGTCTGTAGCCTCGTAAACGCCGTCCTCAGCTTCTTTCTGAGTACCTACCTCTTCGTTTATATATGAAACGAACTTATCAAACGGACGCTCCGTCTTTATGGTATGACCCATTCCGTCGTCATATGTCAGATTATTTGTAAAGAACGCGAGGAGCTTATGGATATATGTATTATCGAGCTCTTCATATTCGTTCTGACCAGACGGGTTTGCAATTATCTCCGGATTATCGATCCATTCCTGCGAAACTCTGAAATTTGCCGCCGCGTGTCTGAAATCGTCTCCGAACTCAAAGAGCTTTATCGGATCCATATATCTCTTATTTGTGTCGCTTTCAGGAAGCTCCGGATCGAAATCAGGGTTAGGCACCTGAGAATAAACTCCGTTAAACTCATCGGTTATCGTCTTAACAAAGGAATTGAGCAGATCGCGGTAATTTTCTATTCCTCTGTAATCGTTAAGAGCTATCGTTCTTGCGATCTCGCCGTCCGCTGTAACTGCGGCATTTCCGAGATCCTTAGGAGCGTCGGGATTTATCACATCAAGTTTCTTTACAACCGGAGCCGTAGGATCCGTTCCGTCCAGAACGACTGTATTTCCTATCTTGACGGTTATAGCGCCATTCTCGTCAGTAACGAGTCTTGCGCCGATAACGTCCTTAAGATCGCTTTTATATTTATCTATCTCGTCGCTGTCCAGAGAACCGTCGGCGATCTTTGCTGCCAGCTCATTGAGCAGCTTGTTAGCCTCGTCAGCCTCCTGAACATATGCGCCGTATTTATTAGGCTCGCCGGCAAATATTCCTCTGCCGTTGTACATATCGAGCATACCTCTCAGAGTACCGGTATCGAGGTAATGCTTGCCGTTTGCGTTCTTTCCGGAAAAATCGAATGTAGTTCCTGCGAGTCCCTCTCTTACCATGCTCTGAACGTCTCCGCCGGCATTGTTTTCCACATTCAGATCGTACCATTCGTCCTTGCTGTACAGACCGTCAACGGGCTTGCCTCTTTCGTCCGTTACCGGCTCCCACTCATTTTTCATAGTTGCCTTAGTAACGGTGAAGCCAAGCTCTGTGGGGCGCGGATCGTATTCCGTAACAGCCATCTGAGCATAATATTTTTCGCTTACGACTAACTGATCCGCAAATTTTACCGAGAATGTGCCGTCCGATTCCTCGCGGAAATCTATATTTCCGTACTGAGCAAGCTCGTCCAGCAGACTGTTCATGTTATCCTTTAGCTCCAGAGGACCGTATTCGTTCAGTACCTTGTAATTGCTCTGATCGTTAGTAAAATATCCCATAGAAATGTAGGAATCCTTGATCTGCTTGTTAAGGTTACCCATTTCTGCGAAGATAGCATTTATCCTGTCAACGGTTATTTTTGTATCGCTCAGGTTCTGCTCGGAAATATCGTCAAGCTTCAGCGCATAGTTCCTTACAGCCTGAACAAGGCTTTCGGCGCTGTTCTTGGTGATATTCGCCATTTCCGTTCTGTCGGCGTTATCGGTAGCATAGCTCTGGAGAGCTGATTTCAGCTTATTTACGATCGCGGAAAAGCTTGATTCCACATCTGAGGAATCCGCTTCGATGCTGTCGAAAATATCTTCAATATCTCCGAGGACGTTTGTTTTCACGCCCACGTCGCAAAGGTCGCTGCTGTACATTCTTACCTTGCGGTCAAGAAGTCTGTTGCGTATCTGTGCTACGCCCACAGCCTCCGCGCCCTGTCCCGCAAGGGGAATGGAGGTATTGTATCCGAGAGTGTTCCTTGCGTTTGAAACGGAAACTATATCCACTCTCTGTCTTGAATATCCGGCTGTATCTATATTTGAAATATTATTTCCTGTAATATCGAGCGCTTTCTGTGCGATAAGAAGCGCGTCTCGCTGAACATAAAGTCCTAAAAAGCTTGATGCCATTTATATCATTCCCTTTCTCAGACATTTTTTGAAATTGCCAATGCAGAAGCGTTTTCTCTTCTTAAAGTACCCTTGCCGTCGTAAACGTCAAGCTCGGAGGTCCTGCTTTCGATCCTCTTAAGCCTGTCGTTGATTATTATGCCTGCCGTTTCGTTAAGATCCTTTATTTTGAATACGAGCTCCGACATTTCCTTATGCTGAGCGGAAAGTCTCCCGCGGAATTCCTCCGGAGCGTTTTCGGCAATGGCTGAAAAGGTCGCGCCGTTTGTCCCTTCAAGGAGCTTCATTCGTTTTGCCTCAAAGGAATTGGTCTTCATTATGAAAGCCTGCTCCGAGGAAAGCGCATTACTGAGCTTTTCGATCTCGTTCTTGCTTATCATATTAAGCTTTGAATATTCAAAATTCAGGAACTCCTTATAATGAGCTATATATTCATCAAAGAAAGCAATAAGATTTACATAATCGAGCATAGCTTTATTCCTTTCAACCGGCTGTTCAGCCCTCCAAGATCGAAGCTGCAACGCTTTCCGCCGAAATACTGTAGGAACCGTCCGCTATCATGGATCTGAGAGCGGCTATCCTTTCCGGAGAAGCGAAGCTTTCAACTGTTTTTACCGCAGCAGCTTTTGCCGCAGCCACCGATCCGGTCTTTGAAGCTGATGAGAAATCCGCCTTATCCACGTTCTGTGAAGCGGCGCCGGACAGTTTTTTCCTTGTCGGCTCGTAGGTATTCCTTGCATATGCAGACATTATCGAATTATACTTATTGATGTTCATAAAATTGATCCCGTCCTTTCATATCCGCATTGGCGTACGGACATAATTACAGCGATAAAATATCCCTCTGATATATTTATCGGCATGAGCTTTAAAAACTTTAGAGTTTTTTTGCATTTTTCCGAAAAATTTTTTTGGCGGGATCCAAGGCGGGAAAGCTGTCCGATCAAGGTATACATTGAAATTCCGGAGTGCTGTGGGGAAAATAATATAAATTTCACATAAAATTTACAATTGATTTATAATTTGAAATACCGGACTCTGCGGTACAGTCTTAAAATATTTCCGTAAATAAACCGACGTCCCCCGCATTAAGCGGAGGACGGGGTAAAATATATTATTGTCTGTTACTGATTTTCGCCGACAAGCTCTCTGTAAAGTCCCATGTAAAGCTCAGCCGATCTTGACCAGCTGTAATCATTTTTCATTGCGGCTATAACGAGATTTTTCCATGCGGGCTTGTTGTCATAAAGCTCCTTTGCTCTGCGTACAGCGTCCAGCATATCATGAGCATTATATGTCTTGAACGTGAATCCGTTTCCGTTTTCTCCGCCGGCGTCTCTGATGCTGTCGCGGAGACCTCCCGTTTCACGGACTATAGGGATAGTTCCGTATCTTAGGGAGATCATCTGTGCAAGTCCGCAAGGCTCGCTTTGAGACGGCATAAGGAACATATCCGCCGAGGAATATATCCTCCTTGCCAGATCAGGAATGAAGCCTATCGTAGCGCTTACCTTGTCAGGGTGTCTCCAAGCCATTTCCTTAAAGAAATCCTCGTAGATCTTTTCGCCGGAACCAAGGATCGCAAACTTGCAGCCGAGATTCAGCATATCCTCAAAAACATACTTGATAAGGTCAATGCCCTTATGTGAAACGAATCTTGTAATTATGCCAATGATAGGCTCGTCGCCCTCCTGAAGATGCAGCTCATTAAGGAGCGCGGTCTTACATTCAGCCTTGCCTTTAAGACTTCTGGTGGAGAAATTCTTTGTAAGCAGCGGATCCTTTTCCGGATCGAACGTCTCAACGTCGATACCGTTAAGGAATCCCGTGAGCTTGTACTGCTTGTTCTGAAGCGCCCTGTCAAGTCCGTGTGAATACCAAGGATCGAGTATCTCCCATGCATAGCTCGGAGAAACAGTAGTGATCTTATCAGCCGTTTCAAAAGCGCCTTTCATAAGGTTCACGCAGCCGTCGTATTCAAGGAGCTTTGTGTGGTACATGGGAATTCCAAGCACCTCATTGAGCACCTCCATGCCGTACTTGCCCTGATACTGGATATTGTGGATAGTAAATACGGTCTTGATATTGTCGTAGCCGTACTGATATTTGTAGAATACATTATAATATACCGGAACGAGCGCGGTCTGCCAGTCATTGCAGTTGATGATCTGGGGCTTCCAGCCGATATGCTTAAGCATTTCCATAATGGCTCTTGAAAGGAATACGAAACGCTCGCAGTCATCATAGAATCCGTAAAGACCGTCTCTGCCAAAGTAATATTCGTTATCGAGCAGGTAGTATGTAACCCCGCCTGCAACACCCTTGAAAACTCCGCAATACTGTTTTCTCCAGCCTACGTCAACGGTGAAATTCGTAATGAATTCAAGCTCGGCACGAAGCTCCGGCTTCGTGTTCTTATAAAGGGGAAGAACCACCCTGCAATCCTGTCCGGCGGCGTTAAGAGCACGCGGGAGAGAACCGGCAACATCAGCCAGTCCGCCTGAAGCGGCGTAAGGAACAGCTTCGGAAGCAGCATATAAAATATTCATATTGATACCTTTTC
>CANQZS010000038.1 GCA_947628385.1 uncultured Clostridia bacterium
TGTTGAGAGAGCTTCGCCCTCGATGTCCTCGGCAATGATAACGAGCTTCTTGCCGCTCTGTACGATCTGTTCAAGCAGCGGGAGGATCTCCTGTATAGAGGAGATCTTCTTATCGGTGATAAGAATGTAAGCGTCGTCTATAACGGCTTCCATTTTATCGGTATCGGTAACCATATAAGGCGTGATGTAGCCGCGGTCGAACTGCATACCCTCAACTACCTCGGAATAAGTCTCTGCGGTCTTGGATTCCTCAATGGTGATAACACCATCGGAGGTGACCTTTTCCATAGCGTCTGCGATGAGCTTTCCTACGTCCTCATCGGCTGCGGAAATTGCGGCAACGTTAGCGATCTCAGCAGAGCCTGCGACCTCCTTGGAATTTGATTTGATAGCTTCAACAGCGGTATCAACAGCCTTAGCCATGCCCTTTTTGACGATCATGGGATTAGCTCCGGCAGCAATATTTTTCATTCCCTCGCGGATAAGAGCCTGAGCGAGGAGCGTAGCGGTAGTTGTACCGTCGCCGGCAGCGTCATTGGTCTTGGTAGCTACCTCCTTGACGAGCTGTGCGCCCATGTTCTCGAATGCGTTTTCAAGCTCTATCTCCTTGGCAATGGTAACGCCGTCGTTAGTGATAAGGGGAGAGCCGAACTTCTTGTCGAGAACTACGTTCCTGCCCTTAGGACCGAGAGTGATCTTTACTGTATCTGCAAGCTTGTCGATACCTGCCTGCAGGGATTTTCTTGCTTCCTCGCCATAAATAATATCCTTAGCCATGATAAATTATCTCCTTTACAAATATCTTAAAAATAGCGTTCTAAGCTTATTCAACTACTGCAAGAATGTCGTCCTGACGGAGGATAGTGTATTCCACGCCGTCTACCTTGACCTCTGTGCCGCTGTATTTGGAAATAAGGACCTTTTGTCCCTTTTTGACGAACATTTTAACTTCCTTTCCGTCAACGATACCGCCGGGACCTACCTCGACGATCTCAGCTATTTGAGGCTTTTCCTTAGCGCTTCCGGCGAGGATTATACCGCTCTTGGTGGTCTCCTCAGCCTCGGTCATTTTGATAACGACTCTGTCTGCAAGTGGTTTGATGGTCATAATAAAAAACTCCTTTCGATTTATCGCGGTGTGTATCCTGTTCCCTTGTATAAAGGACGGGGGAACCGGTTAGCACTTTGCTTGTCAGTGTGTTAGCACTCATTTAATTTGAGTGCTAATTATATTTTACCAATATTTCCGTAAAAATCAAGAGGTTTTATAATATTTAAAATTATTTCAGCGCATTGCACAAATATTTTTATAGCAATTCCATAAAAACAGGCTATATTTTACAAATCATTCCGTTCTTTTTCCACCTTTAGAATAGGATAGCCCTCTTCATACGGCTTTACAATATATGGGTGTGAATCTGCAAAGGCAAATATTTTTTCCGCAAGGCGATCCCGTTCAAGCTCGCCGCAAAGCTCGGAAAGTGGCTTGGAATACATCGTCGGGCATATGGAAGCTATGGATATGACTCTTCTGCCGCCAAGCTCCATTATACGGTAAGGCCATATCCTGCAGTCAAAGGGCTTGTCGTCTCCGAGGGTGCAGCCGGAATCCCTGTCAAGAGCGGGGCAATAGAAAAGATCGTCCTCCGATCCCTCCATGCGGAACAGCCAGCCGTCACCTTTTTTCACAAATGAAAGCTTGGGAAAGCGTTCCGAAATGCGGTCTTTGAGCTCGCCGTCCAGTACCGGAGTTTCCCAGATGTCGTATTTGTCGAACACGCAGCATATGCGGCAGGAAGCGCAGTCGCTGCTTTTAAGAATATTTTTCAGCATAATATTATCCTCCCGATCATTTTTTCAACGATCCGCGTAAGCTTTTTTCAAACGGCGGCAGGCAAATGCCATTTTCCGTTACAATAGCGGTTATAAGGCTGTGATCCGTAACGTCAAATGCAGGGTTCAGGCATTTTACCTCCGGAGCGGAGGGCGAGGAGAAAAACATTGTCCGTATCTCGCTGCCGTCGCGGAATTCTATGGGAATATCCTTTCCGCTCCTGCATGATAAGTCGATAGTGGTAGACGGGCAGAAAACATAGAATGGTATTCCGTAATGCTTTGCAAGTATAGCCGCGCCGCTGGTACCGATCTTGTTTGCGGTATCGCCGTTGGCGGCAACTCTGTCGCAGCCCGTAAAGACCGCTTGTATGAGTCCCTCATTCATAACGAATGAAGCCATGTTGTCGCATATAAGAGTTACGTCTATGCCCGCCTTATCGAGCTCGTAGGCAGTAAGCCTTGCTCCCTGAAGAAGAGGGCGCGTCTCGTCGGCGTAGACGCGGAATTTCAAGCCGCGTTCGCTGCCGAGGAAAATAGTTCCCAGACCGGTGCCGTATCTTGATGTCGCCAGAGGACCGGCATTGCAGTGGGTAAGTATGCCGTCGCCGTCCTTTACGAGGGTAAGACCGTACTCCGAAATTTTAAGGCACATATGAATATCTTCAAGGTGGATATTCAGGGCAGTCTGTTTAAGGATCTCCCGTATTTCCGCAGCGGATCCGTTCTTATGCTCACGGGCTGCGGAGAGGCATCTTCCGATCGCTGCGGAAAGATTTACCGCTGTAGGACGTGCTGATGAAAAGTATTCTCCGACTTGGGAAAGCTTATCGAGGAATTCCTCGGTATCGGAGGAGCTTATCCTGCGGGAGATAACATACATTGCATATCCGGCGCAGATCCCGATCGCCGGAGCGCCTCTGACCCGCAGAGAGGATATAGCTTCAAATATCTCCTCGGCGGAGCTGAGGTAAAGCAGCTTTGTACGGTTCGGGAGAAGCGTCTGGTCGATGATGATAACTGAGTTTTCGTCATCGGAAAGCCGCACGCTGTCGGTATCGTAATATTCCATATATTATCCTGCCGTTAAAGGCGGGGACGTTTTCACCTCTTTGAGAAATAAAGTTTTCTGTGCAAAGGAATTATATCACAACCTGACGGATAAGTAAAGTGCTTTTTGAAAATATTTCATTTGCCGGATCATGATAATTTTAACATAAAATTCCTTTATTTATAAGCTGTGTATAACAATTAATACTCTGTTCATTAAAAATTTTCAAAATAAGCCCGCCAAGCAAGTTGCGACAGTATGAAAAATGTTGTATAATTAAAATAACTGTATGAATAAAGGATCTGTAAAGCGTATTTCTGCTTTTTGCATATAGGATCATGGAGGTTTTTTCTTGATGATAATAAAAAATAAAACAAACAGATTCCTGATCTTCAGTATCGTGGTGATAATAATTACCTGCCTTATCGTTTTCGGAGTGCTGATAAACGCTACTAACCGCAAAAATGCCGAAATGATCGGCAATATCGTTTCAATATATATGGAGGAAATGAACCGGCGCATTGCCGCACATCTCGATACCGTTATTGATCTGAAGCTTTCCGGAGCGGAGGAAATGACCGCTATGGATCCTCCGGAAAATTTCAGCAGCTATGATACCGCCGCCGCTGCACTTGAATACAGCGCCAGAACAAGAGATTTTACATACCTCGGCTTTTCCTGCGGAAATGATATTGTTACAGTGTATGGTCCGGAAGCCTTGTCTGCAATTCCGGAGAATTTCCATGAGGCGATAAAAGAGGGAAATAGCATCATGACCGCCGGCAAGGATCAGAACGGCGGCAGCATGATAATAATAGGCGTTCCCGCAGAATATGAGCTCGACGGTGGAAAACGGTCGGACGCCGTTATAGTCGGACTTGACACAGGCTTCATGGATCAGGTGCTTTCCGTTGAGCATACGGAGGATATACTCGTTTATTCAATGCTTATTCGCAGAGACGGTTCCTTTGTGCTTGCGGACGATCAGGACAGTGAGACTTATTTCGATAAATTTATGGCTCAGGCTATGGAATACGACGGGAAAATGCCCGAGGATAACGTATCCGAAATGAAAAGCGCCATTGCAGCCGGAGAAAGCTATTCCTCAACATATAAGACCGCCGCAGGCACAGGTCATGTGTATTTCACGGCTCTTCCGGGCACGGAATGGTACCTTGTGACGGTCATGCCCTACGGAAAAATAGATGAGACTATCTCCGACCTTAACAGCGACTGGATAGACCTTGTGATAATCTCATGCAGCTCGATGCTTCTCGTTCTGCTTATAATATTCGTCATATACTACAATATGAGCAGTCATCAGATGAAAGAGCTGGAAAAGGCACGGGCGGAGGCTCTCCATGCAACAAAGGCAAAGAGCGAGTTCCTCTCAAATATGAGCCACGATATTCGCACGCCTATGAACGCCATAGTCGGAATGACGGCTATAGCCGGCACAAATATTGACGATAAACAGCAGGTGCAGAACTGCCTTAACAAGATAGCCCTTTCAAGCAAGCATCTGCTGGGACTTATAAACGATATTCTGGATATGTCCAAGATCGAAAGCGGAAAGATGACGCTCAATATGGAGCAGATCTCTCTGCGGGAGGTCATAGACAGCATAGTCAGCATAGTGCAGCCTCAGGCAAAAAGCAAGCACCAGAGCTTTGAAGTCTCAATACACGATATTATAAGCGAGGACGTTTACTGCGACAGCGTCCGGCTCAATCAGGTGCTGCTGAATCTTCTTTCAAACGCAGTGAAATTTACTCCGGATAACGGAGCGATACGCATTTCCGTATATGAAGCCGCGTCTCCATTGGGCGAGACTCATGTAAGAGTTTTCATAGAGGTAAAGGATAATGGCATAGGAATGTCTCCGGAATTCCAGAAGCACGTTTTCGAGACGTTTGTAAGAGAGGACAGCTCACGCGTCCGCAAGACCGAGGGAACAGGTCTCGGTATGCCGATAACAAAATATATCGTGGAGGCAATGGGCGGTACCATAGAATGCGAGAGCGAACAGGGAAAGGGTACTTCGTTCCATGTTACCGTTGACCTTGAAAAGGCTCTTGTACGCGAGGAGGATATGATTCTTCCGAACTGGGATATGCTCGTTGTTGACGACGACGATCAACTTTGCCGCAGCGCTGTGAAAGCTCTTGAAGAGATCGGCATAAACGCGGAATGGACTCTCGACGGCGAATCCGCCGTGCGTATGGCGGAGGAAAGACATCTTAAAGGCAGGGCGTTCCAGATAGTTCTGCTTGACTGGAAGCTCCCGGGAATAGACGGTATCGAGACTGCAAAGCAGATCAGAAAAAAGGTAGGGGACGATGTTCCCATACTCCTTATATCGGCTTACGACTGGAGCGAGATAGAGACTGAGGCAAGATCCGCGGGAATAAACGGATTCATTGCAAAGCCACTGTTCAAATCAACACTTTATTACGGACTAAAGGAATTCATGATCCCCGAGGGAAAGACCGAGGAGATCCATGAAAAGAAAATAGATCTCACCGGACACAGGATACTCCTTGCGGAGGATAACGACCTTAACTGGGAGATCGCCGACGCGCTCCTTGAGGAGATCGGTCTGGAAATAGACAGAGCCGAAAACGGCAGACAGTGCGTTGACAAATTCAAGGAGTCCGAGGTCGGTCGGTACGACGCGATCCTTATGGATATAAGAATGCCCGTCATGACAGGCTATGAGGCTGCGGAAGCGATACGCGCGCTTGACAGGGACGATTTCAATATCCCTATAATCGCTATGACGGCGGACGCATTTGCAGAGGACGTTAAAAAATGCATCGAAAGCGGAATGAACGCTCATGTTGCAAAGCCGATAGATATAGATGAAGTTGCAAAAGTCCTTGAAAAATATATAAAAGAATGATATTCAATAAATCAATAATGAAAGGAGATCTTTTATGGATCTTATTGCTGAGCTTGAAGGTCTCGGAGTGAATACCTCTGAGGCGCTTTCAAGATTTATGAACAACAAGGCTCTTTATGTGAGAATGTTAGGGAAATTTCCGGCGGCTGCAAGAGAAGCCGACGTTTCCTCCCATTTCAAGGCTAAGGACTACGATACTGCCGTGGCGTCGGCTCATACGCTGAAAGGCGTTACGGGAAATCTTTCCCTTACGCCGCTGTATGCCGCGTATACGGACATTGTTGCTCTTCTCAGAGGCGGTCAGCCCGAAAAGGCGGAGGCGATCCTCGAAGAGATTCTTCCCACAGAGGAGAAAATAATCGCCTGTATAGAAAAGAATTCCTGATACAGTTAAAAAATATTATTTACGGAGGCTGCTGTGAATAACGCTATTTTGATCGTTGATGATATGGAGATCAACAGGGCTATTTTAGCCGAGGGCTTTAAAGATGAATATGAGATACTTGAAGCGGAAAACGGCAGGCAGGCTATAGAGCTGCTCGATTCAAACAATAATATAGCTGCGGTGCTTCTTGATCTTATAATGCCCGAAATGGACGGAATGGGCGTTCTGAAAGAAATGAACGACAGCGGAAAGATAGTGCATATACCGGTATTCATCATAACCGCCGAAAACAGCGAAAAAATGTTGATGGACGCTTATAATCTCGGCGCGGTGGACGTTATAACAAAGCCGTTCATGATGAACTTCCTGCGCTGCCGTATAGGGAACATCATCGAGCTGTACCGGCACAGGAACGATCTGGAGGAGATCGTAAACGAGCAGGTGGAGCGGCTCAATAAGATAAATCTGTCCATGGTGGAGACTCTTGCCACGCTTATAGAGTTCCGGGACTGCGAATCGGGAGAGCACGTAAAGCGCATATGCGGTCTGACCGATATACTTATGACTGCGGTCACGGAAATGTATCCGGAATATTATCTTCCGAGAAGCGAGATAGATAAGATAGTTACCGCGTCGATACTCCACGACGTCGGAAAAATAGCTATACCGGACGGCATACTAAATAAGCCGGGACGTCTCACCAAGGAGGAATTTGAGATAATGAAGCAGCATACTACCCGAGGTTGCGATATTCTCACCCAGATACCTAACATAATGGACGTTGATATTTACAATTACAGCTATGATATTGCGCGGCACCACCATGAGCGCTGGGACGGAAGAGGCTATCCCGACGGTATTTCCGGAGACAATATCTCCATATGGGCGCAGGTAGTGGCGGTCGCCGACGTTTACGACGCGCTTGTTTCTCCGAGAGTATATAAAAAAGCATTCGATTTTGAAACGGCTGTGAAGATGATAAACGACGGCGAATGCGGAGTTTTCAACCCAAAGGTCCTTGAAGCGTTCAACAGATCTGCGGATAAGATACGCTCCAAGGAGATCGAAGAGTAACAGTACCGGCTTTGATACGGCATTGACCTGAAAGGCTTGCGGATCATAGGCTGCAATAAACCAAACGAAACGCCGAAAGGAGGAATGCTTGCTTTTGCAGGCATTATCATTAATATGAATTACAAAAGGATACTTATAGTTGACGATGTAGAGATCGACAGGGAGATCCTCAGAAATATCCTTAAAAACGATTTTGACGTTATGGAAGCCGAAAACGGCTATGCAGGTCTTGAAATAATCCTCAGCGGACGGCCGCATATAGACGCGGTGCTGCTGGATATTTCCATGCCGATAATAAACGGATTTGATATTTTGCAGCATATGAAGAAGAACAATGTAGATATTCCCGTACTGCTCATAACCGCTGAGGCGACTAAGGAAAACGTAAAGCGCGCTGCGGGATTCAGCGTTTCCGGATTTATCAGCAAGCCCTTTGATCCGGGATTCGTGCTGGAACGCATAGGCTCGATACTTAAAGTTGATACCGGAGAGCTGATGTACAGCGGTACGCTTACATCGGGAATACTTTCGGATATTAATTCCTACGAGACAAAGCTGAAGTCGATATATATAAATTATCTGAAAAATAATAACAAGAGCGACTATAAATGCGTTGTTGTTTCGGATATGATGAAGCTTGTGCTGCGGGAATATGCGTCGATCTCGGAGGATCATCTTGACGCTGCAAATATTGAGGTCATCAGTCAGGCAGCATATTTTTACAATATAGGCAAAATGGCAGTGCCGGATATGATACTTTCACAAGAGGGCATCGAGGAGACGAACAAGCATATTTACCAGAGCCATACTAATATCGGCGCGGCGATAGTAAATCTGAATGAAGCTCCCTCGTGCAGATATTTTGTTCAGGTTTGCAGCGATATGTGTATGCATCATCATGAGAGATTTGACGGAAAGGGATTCCCGCACAGGCTTAAAGGAGAGGAATGTTCTCCGTATACAAAGCTTTGCAGGATAATCATAGATTTTCACGAAATATTTATCAGGAAAAAGGATTATAATTATCTTCAATTCCAAGCGGCTATAAAGGAAATGGGCAATGACCCGGGAGCATATGATCCTAAGCTCATGGCGATCTTTGAAAGCTGCGAGCCGTCAATAATCGCATATTACGGCAGAAATGAAAAATTATTCTGAAAATATCCGGATCGGGGTTTATCACCTGCGATCCGGATATTTTTTTGCGGTTTTGAAAATGAGAAAAAAGAATCCGACAGCGTTTTATGAAAATTAATTTTTTTATGGATATGAGATATTTATACTGATCTCCGATCATAAAGCGTAAAAGGGTTCAGGTAAAAGCTTGCATATATACCGCTTTTTGCAGATCATTTATCTGCAATTTAATTAAGGATCAGTATCAATATCGCGTTTTTTATCTGCAAAATAAATAAAAAATCATATCAAAAAAAATTTTTTTTTGATTATTTCAGAAAAATTAAAATAATTATTGACAAGCAGAGGAAAATTGGTTATAATGTTTTTAAAAGAATGTATTATTTTGTTTTTTTATTGAAAAATAAAGTAATTATTTTAAGGAGGATATATCTATGGCAAAAAAGAATATTGTTCCAGAGGAAACAGCTCAGGCTGTTGCAGAAGCAGCACCTGTCGCTGAGACAGCAGCTCCCGCAGCCGAAGTTCAGGAGCCCAAGCCCGCTGCAAAGCGCGGCAGAAAACCCGCTGCCGCTAAGGCTGAAAACGCAGAAAAGACCGAGGAAAAGAAGCCCGCTGCAAAGCGCGGCAGAAAACCCGCTGCCGCTAAGGCTGAAAATGCAGAAAATACCGAAAAGAAGCCCGCTGCAAAGCGCGGCAGAAAGCCTGCTGCCGCTAAGGCTGAGAAAGCTGAAAAGACCGAAAAGAAGCCGGCTGCAAAGCGTGGAAGAAAGCCCGCTGCCGCTAAGGCTGAGACTGTAGGAACAGCTGAAAAGAAGCCCGCTGCAAAGCGCGGCAGAAAGCCTGCTGCTGCTAAGGCTGAAACGGCTGCTCCAGAGGCTAAAAAAACATCAAGGAAAAAGGGAACTTCCTATGAGGAAGTCGTTGCAGCTGCAAAGAAAAAATTCCTTGCTGCTAATATCACAAGGATAAAGTATCCTATAGCTGTTAATGTAGAGCTTTCGGGATCCGTAAGCGGCGAATTCTATATTTATGTTGACGCCGATAATCAGACCATTGCAGTTGAGCCCTACAGATATGATAACTATGATGTGAATTTCCGTGCTGACACCGACGAGCTTCTCGCTGTTATCAAGGGCAAAAAGAATATTTATGACGCTCTTGCAGGCGGTCTTGTAAAGGTAAGCGGTATCACTACAAAGGCTATCCTTATTATTGACGCAGCATTCTGAGCTGACGAACGATAAAAAAATTCGCCGCATAGTTTTTCTATGCGGCGTTTTTTCGGAGAATAAAATGATTTTTTGCAAAAGGATAAATGAAGATCTTTCCGTAAGGGAAGAGCATGAAGCTGCGCATGAGCTGCTTTTCCGCAGTATTGAAAAGCTTTATGGGATCTCATCTCCGCGCATAGAAAAGGGAGAGCATGGAAAGCCTTTTTTTCCGGAGCATCCGGAAATTTTTTTTAATATAAGTCATTGCAGAGGACTGGTTGTGTGCGGCTTTTCTGACAGCGAGATCGGAGTCGATGCGGAGCTTATAAGAGATCATTCTCCAAGGGTAATGGACAGAGTTTTTTCCGGCAGCGAGCGGGAAACAGTGCTTTCATCGGAAAACAGGAACGAGATGTTTTTCCGGTTCTGGACGCTTAAAGAGGCTCTTGGGAAATGTCTCGGAACAGGTGTATTCTGCGATATGAAGCCATATTCCTTTGAGCTTTCCGGAGAACGTCCGGTATGTGCCGCCGTAAAGGATAAGATATTCTTTCAGAAAATAATTTATGAAAAATGGGTCGTAAGCGTTTGTACTCACGACCCGAAAATTGAATTTATATTTGAAGATCAATAGAATCTCTTTTTCGATTTTATTATAATTATTACTGCAACTACAGCAACTGCAATTACTACGGTTATTACAACTATCAGAACTATGGGGATACCGCCGTCGCTTTCCTGTTCTGCGGGAGCCGTTGTTGCCGGAGCGGCTGTTGTCTCCTGTACGGGAGGATCGGTTATCTCGATAACAGAAGTAGTCGTTTCCGCTTCGGTGGTGGTGACTTCGGGGACCGTGCAGTTAGTGATAGTGAGTTTTGTGACAGTAAGGGGAGTTCCCGTATCGCCTATGCAGAGGTTATCGACAGTTGAAAGATCGTCTGAACCGTATCTGAGTATCATTGTTTCATAGTTAAAGGAAGCGGAGGTATTGTCATACTCGAAAGGCTCGATCTTCGCCCAGATCTGCGGATCGGCTGTAGTGTAATTAAAAAGGATAAGCTCAACGGGAGCGTTTGAGTTAGCGGGATCGCCGTCAAGCTCGAATTCCACCTTTACCACGCTGTCAGGAGTGATCCGTGAGCAGTCAAAATCGCTTTTGTCGAGGGTAAGGGATTGTCCCCAATCTCCGTTAGTAGATTTTACCTTGTTTAATGGAGCTTCAAAATCCTCTGTCTCCGCGTGGACGCATACGGACATTATCAGTGCGGACAAGCACACGACCGCAGCGGAAAGTGCCGCTTTGATGGTTTTTTTCATAAATTACATTCTCCTTACTTTTGCAGAATAAGCTGCTTGATACATCTGAGGAAGAGCTTATCAAATTTCTTTCGCCGTTCTGAGCCGCACATACGGAAATAAATTCCGGAGCGGTATGCAGCGGGAATTGAGACGACAGTTCTGTACTGATCGGCAGCTTCCTGATACATAATTTATTTTACTCTTTTTATTTTAAGTTGTCAACCACATTCAGGATTTTTAACACAAGATACAAATTCCGGCGGATAATACGGTATTTCGTTTGTTAATATGCTCAAATAAATGGAGAAAAGACAATGCGCAAAATTCAAAGCTGGTCAAGCTGAGCCCAGCTTGCGGGGTCAAGGGGCGGAGCCCTTGCCGCGCTCCGCAGAGCGCGGAATTCTCTGCCTTTAAGAGCTCCGCAAGGGGTGAATTGAAGCCGCGAAGCGGCTTCAAGAGGGGGCTGCCCTGCGATAGAGGG
>CANQZS010000039.1 GCA_947628385.1 uncultured Clostridia bacterium
ATTCATAAGCACATTCGACGGGATCGCCCACTTCCTTTATGCCTTGGAAGTTCACGCCCTTTACGACCTTTCCGTCGAACGTCAAGACAGGGTATTATCCTTTTTGCAAGCATTTACTTTCCCTCCCCTGACAGCTTAACGAAATTTTCAAGAATTTTGAGACCGGTCTTTCCGCTCTTTTCCGGATGGAACTGCGCGCCGAAAACGGTCTTTCCGTCCGAAACAAGCGCCGGTACCTTATGTCCGTATTCGCAGTAAGCATACAAATTTTCATCATCACAAAACGCTTTGTAGGAGTGGACGAAATAAACATATTCCTCCTCGGAAAGTCCGTTAAAAAGCGGACAATCATGGTTTATCTCAAGCTTGTTCCAGCCCATATGCGGAATAACAAGATCCGGCTCTTCTATCCTGTCAACATAGCCTTTTATAAGACCAAGACCCTCACATTCCTCAAATTCAAAGCCCTTGTCAAAAAGAAGCTGCATTCCCAGACAAATTCCCAGAAACGGCTTTTTCTTGGCTTCTGTTCTGATAGTGTCCACAAGTCCGCTTTCGAAAAGCATTTTCATTGCCCACGGGAACGCGCCGACTCCCGGCAGAATGACCGCGTCGGCGTTTCTGATGTCCGTTTCAGACTTGGTGAGAATGTTTTCATATCCGAGATGATCGAGAGCATTCTTTACGCTGAATATATTTCCCGCGCCGTAATCAATTACTGCGATCATTATAACACTCCCTTAGTGGAAAGTATCTCATTCCCCGAAATTTCCTTTGCGTCTTTCAAAGCATGAGCGGCAGCCTTGAAAAGCGCTTCGGCAATATGATGATCGTTCTTTCCGTATTCGCATTTCAGGTGCAGAGTAATTCCGGCATTGAACGCAAACGCGCGGAAAAATTCCTCTATAAGACAGGAGTCAAGCTCTCCTATCCTGTTATCGCTGAAATTTGCGTCAAAAACAAGGTAAGGACGTCCGCTTATGTCAAGACTTGCAAAACCTAATGCTTCGTCCATGGGAATGAAAGCTGTTCCGTAACGCTTTATGCCTTTCATATCGCCTATAGCCTGCGCAAAAGCCTTTCCAAGAACGATCCCCGTATCCTCAACGGAATGATGACCGTCAACAAACAGATCTCCCTTGACCTTTACCGTCAGGTCAAGTCCGCCGTGAACTGCAAAAGCTGTCAGCATATGATCGAAAAAGCCTATTCCGGTAGAAATATCCGTTTTCCCGCTGCCGTCCAACTCAAGCTTAACGGCAATATCGGTCTCTTTGGTTTTTCTTGTGATCTCCGCGTTTCTCAAAGCTCATTCCTCCTCAATTCCTGTAAGGATCTCGTCGATCGCCGAAATAACTTCATTGTTTTCCTCGGGACTTCCCGCGGTAATGCGGATATAATTTCCCAGATAACGTATCGCTATTGAACGTTCCAGAAGCTTATCGCAGATCTCCCTGCCGCAGGAGGTCTTAATAAACACGAAATTCGTTACCGTATCAAACACTTTTTCTATGCGTGAGTGCTTTTCCGCAAGCTCCTGAAATTTATTATACAGATATTTCCTGCTTTCAATAATATCTCTGCATATCTTTTGCAGAGTTTCCTTTTCCGAAAGAACAGTGCTGCATATAGTCTGAGAGATCGTATCCGTGTTATATGGAGATTTTACGCTCCGCAAAGCAGTAGTAATGGTTTCTCCCGCAACGGCAAAGCCCATGCGTATTCCGGCAAGACCCATAGCCTTTGAACAGGTCTTTAAAATTATAAGATTGTCGTAATTTCCGACTTCATCAAGGATACTCTGATCCCAGAAATCCATATATGCCTCGTCAACGATGACCAGACAGGACACATTCTTTAAAAGCCTGATGATCTCTGTCTTTGGCAGACCGAGAGAAGTTGGATTGCACGGATTTGAGAAAATTACCGCCTTTATCTTGTTTTCCTTGCAGTAAGCAATGACCTTAGGAACGCTTATCTGCAAATTAGGCTCTTTCTGCATTGCTTCAACGTTCAGCTCGTAAAGGCTTCCGTAAAAAGCATACATTGAAAAATCAGGCGAAAGAGTCAGTATCTTATCTCCTTTTTCGAGGAAGCAGCCTGCGATTATGCTTATAAGCTCATCCGAGCCGTTTCCGGCGGTTATGAATTTTTGGGGAATATCATAATATTCCCCAAAAGCCTTTACCGCTTTCTCCGCCATAGGATCCGGATAGCGGTTAAGGGAAATTTTCTTTATTTCCTCGGCAATTTTATCTCCCAGTTCGTTATTGATATTGTAGTAGGATTCGTTAGCGTCCAGCCTTATTTTGTAATCGCCCTCGACGGGATCGTAAGGCTCGACTTTTTTCAACTTTGAGTTAAGCTCGTACATAGAATTTTCCTTTCATTCAAATCTGACCTTGATAGCATTTGCGTGTGCGGTCAGTCCCTCTTTTTCGGCAATGCATACAATGTCGTCCTTGGCGTCAAGAAGCGCCTGTTCGGTATAATAAATGAAGCTTGAACGCTTTATAAAGCTGTTTACCGACAGCGGAGAAAAGAATCTTGCCGTTCCGCTGGTAGGAAGAACATGGTTAGGACCTGCAAAATAGTCACCAAGCGGCTCCGGAGCGTATTTTCCGAGGAAAACCGAGCCCGCATTGTCTATCTTTCCGATGTACATAAGCGGGTTTTCCACCTGAAGTTCAAGGTGTTCCGGAGCAAGCTCATTGGCAATTTCGATAGCGCAGTCTATGCAGTCTGCAACGATTATTGCGCCGTAATCCGAAAGCGATCTTTCGATGATCTCCTTTCTTGAAATGTTCTGTACCTGTCTTTCAAGCTCGGAGATCGTCTCGTCCGCGATCCTTTCGCTTGTTGTAATAAGGATTGCCGAAGCAAGCTTGTCATGCTCAGCCTGTGACATAAGATCCGCCGCAAGATATTTCGGTTCCGCCGTTTCGTCCGCAACGACAAGGATCTCGCTTGGTCCCGCTATCATATCAATGTCTACCTTGCCGTAAAGAAGCTTTTTAGCCGTTGCAACAAAAATATTGCCCGGACCGACGATCTTGTCAACCTTTGGGATTGCTTCCGTTCCGTAAGCAAGAGCCGCAACAGCCTGTGCGCCGCCCGCAAGGAACACTCTGTCAACGCCGCATATGGAAGCCGCTACCAGTATATCCTTATTTGGAGTCCCGTCTTTAAGCGGAGGAGTGACCATAATGATCTCCTTGACTCCCGCAATTTTCGCCGGGATAGCGTTCATAAGCACCGAGGATGGATATGCCGCCGTTCCTCCGGGAACATACAGACCCACTCTTTCAAGTCCTCTTACGCGCTGTCCGAGAATGACCCCATTGTCGTGAGGATCAATAAAGCCCTGTTCCTTTTGTCTGTGGTGAAATGCTGCAATATTTTCCATAGCGTCCAGAAGAGCGTTTACAAAATCCTCGTCCGCTTCATCAAGAGCGTCATGGATAACGTCAAGAGGTACCTCGTAATATTCCGGAAGCTTTCCGTCAAATTTCAGAGTATAATCCTTTACAGCCTTATCGCCGTTTTCCTTGACATTTTCTATTATTTCGGAAACGATCTCGGAAATTTTCTTATCCGTCTCACCGTTTCTTTTTTCTACCTCTTTAAGAAAAGCCGCTTCCGCTTTTCCGTCAGCAATAATTTTCCTTATCATTTATCTGACCTCCGTTATTACAGGTTATCTTCAATAAGCTTAATAAGAGTCTCTATCTCCTGCTGTCTCATTTTAAGACTTACCATATTTACTATTAGTCTTGCTGATATTGGAGAAATATCTTCAAATACCTCAAGACCGTTTTCTTTAAGAGTTGTTCCCGTCTCGACTATATCGACTATAGCGTCTGAAAGTCCGAGCAGCGGAGCAAGCTCAACGCTTCCCTCGATTTTTACGATGTCAACGTCCATGCCTTTCTTTTCAAAGAATGTTCTTGAAACATTTGGATATTTTGTAGCGATCGTTTTTACGTTGTAGCCGCCGTAGAAGTCTGTTCCTTTTTTTCCTGCAAGGGCAAATTTACACCGTCCGAAGCCAAGATCGGCGATTTCAAAGAATTTGCCGTTCATTTCCATTATGGTGTCCTTTCCCACCACTCCCATGTCGCAAACTCCGTTTTCAACATATGTTATTACGTCCGCCGCCTTAGCAAGAACGACCTCTATGGAGTCTCCTACCGGAAGAATTAGCTTTCTGCCCTTATCACGTACAGCGGAGCAGTCATAGCCTATCTTTTCAAGAAGTCCCACTGTGTCCTTTTCAAGTCTGCCCTTTGTAAGAGCTATACGCAGAGGTCTGCTGCCGTTTTCCATCATTCCTTACCTCCCACGTTTTTCTCGATAATATCCACACCTACGCATACTGCCCTTGGAATATGCTTATTTTCGGCATATGCGATGGTCTCCTCAAAGGATCCGAAAACAGAGCTTTCCGCAATAAGACCGCTTTTGCGAAGCTTTCCGGCATATTCCACAGCCTTTATCTCAAAGCCGTCCTCACCGTAAACTATAACGTCCGGAACAGGCGTAGAATATCCCACAGACTGCTTTATTATCTTTGCGGCAGCGTCTATATTTACTGCGAATCCCGTAGCGGGAACGTCATATCCGAATTCCGCAAGAAGCTTATTGTATCTTCCTCCTGAAAGAACAGCATCGCCGTATCCCTCAAGATAGCCTTTTATAACGACGCCGGTATAGTAATCGAGCTTATTTACAAGACCGAGATCTATCGTTATCTTTCCGTTATATCCCAGAGCCGTAAGGCTGTCATAGATCCCTCTAAGCTCGCAGATTATATCCTTTCCGCCGTCAAAGAGCTTTTCTGCTTTTTCAAAGACCTCCTCGCCTCCGAAAAGTCTCGGAAGAATTTTCAGTGCGTCGGTAAGCTCATTTTTGCCGATACTGTCAAGCAGATCGTTCAGAGCAGGATAATTCTTTACCTCAATAAGACTGCGTATCTGCTCTGTAGTTTCTTTGTCAACGCCAAGCTTTCCCACAAGAGCCTTGAAATATCCTATATCGCCTATTTCAAAGCGGAAGCTCTCATTTTCAAGCGAGGAAAGCACCTCTATAGCTCCTGCAAGGACCTCCAGATCTGCTCTTTTGGAGTCGGATCCTATAAGCTCGATGCCCATCTGATGTATCTCATCGCTCCTGCCGCGCATAGCAGGCTTATTGCGGTAAACATTCTGGCGGTAAAAAAGCCTAAGCGGGAGCTGAGCGTCTCTGAGCCTTGTTGCAGCTACTCTTGCGATAGGCATTGTGGAATCCGGACGGACTACAAGTATCCTGCCTTTATTATCCGTAAGCTTATACATACTTTCCTGAGGAAAATATCTGGAATTAAGATTGAAAATATCGAAAAATTCCAGTCCCGGAGTAACTATCTCGCAGTAGCCCATTGATTTGAATATTCCTGAAAGCTTTTCCTCAAGGCTACGTCTTACAGCGCAGTCCTCAAAAAGAAGGTCCTTTGTACCCTCCGGAGTAAGCAGATCATAACGTTTCATTTGAATCTCCTTTACTTTAATGTGGTAAAATAGTATCGTAGTATCTTGGTATTATGATACCATATTATTTAAGCAATGTCAATACCTTTTTTTAAAAAAGTGAGATCTGATCTGTTTTTGGGAGCGAACCGAAAGCGCCTACGCTTTCCAGATTCTCAATGACAGAGCCTGTTACGCCGCTTCTTTCTTGAAGCTCCTCTATAGAAAGCAGTTCTCCCTCATGAACGGCATCGTATATAGCCTTTGCGGCGTTCACGCCAACTCCGTTTGCGGCGCAGAACGGCAGTCTGAGCTTATTGCCCTCTATATTATATCTTTTTGCGTCGGATCTGTAGATGTCTATAGGCAGAAAATCAAATCCTCTTGCCATCATTTCGTTTATTAGCATAAGCGTTTCATATGTGGCGGATTCCTTTGCGGAACGGTCATTTCCCTTGACCTTGAGCTCTTCTATCTTGAATTTTACCGCTGCCCGTCCCTGCATTGCCGTTTCAGCGTCAAAATCTTCACCGCGGACGGTGAATATCGTAGCGTAAAACGCCAGCGGCTCATATACCTTGTACCAGCCGAGCTTCATTGCCGCCGTAACATATGCCGCGGCATGAGCCTTAGGGAACATATACTTTATCTTAAGACAGCTGTCAATATACCACTGAGGAACATTGTGCGCGAGCATATCCTGCTTCATCTCTTCGGTCAGAAGCTTAGGAGCATTTCCCTTACGTGTTATCTCCATTATCTTGAATGAAAGCTTTGGATCCATTCCATGGTATATAAGATATGTCATTATGCTGTCACGTGTACCGATAACGTCGGAAATGGTACAGATCTTATTTTTTATAAGCTCCTGCGCGTTTCCGAGCCATACATCTGTGCCGTGAGAAAGTCCCGATACTTGAAGCAGGTCGGAAAAATTCTTAGGCTGAGCTTCTATCAGCATTCCGCGGACAAAATTTGTTCCCATTTCTGGGATAGCAAGCGTTCCGGTCTCGCAGTATATTTCCTCCGGAGAAACTCCGAGGGCTTCCGTAGATGTGCAAAGGCTTATTACCTTTTCATCTCCCGGGAAAATATCGCTTGTCTTTATTCCGGTCATATCTTCAAGGTGCTTATACAATGTCGGAACATCGTGTCCCAGCTCATCAAGCTTCAATATCGTATCGTGAAGCGAATGGAAATCAAAGTGTGTTGTTGTGAATATTGAATTCGGATCCTCCGCCGGATGCTGTATAGGCGTGAAGTCATAAACCTCAAATTTTGAAGGTACTACTACCATGCCGCCGGGGTGCTGACCGGTGGTGCGTTTTACGCCTGTGCAGCCTATTGTCAGTCGGCTCACCTCCGCCTTTGACGCGGAGATCCCCGATTCCTCAAGATAATTCTTTACATATCCGTATGCCGTCTTATCGGCGACCGTACCGATAGTTCCGGCTTTGAAAACGTTGTCCTTTCCGAACAGCTCCTCCGTATACTTGTGAGCGAACGTCTGGTATTCTCCCGAGAAATTAAGGTCAATATCCGGCGCTTTATCTCCGTCGAATCCGAGGAACGTCTCAAACGGAATATCATGTCCGTCACGGTTATACGGCGTTCCGCATTTTTCACAGTTTTTAGGCGGAAGATCATACCCCGAACCGACAGAACCGTCCGTAATGAATTCGCTGTTCTTGCATTTCGGGCAAACATAATGCGGAGGAAGAGGATTTACCTCCGAGATCCCCGCCATTGAAGCTACGAACGACGATCCTACCGATCCACGAGAGCCTACCTGATAGCCATGCTCGTTTGAATTTGCCACCAGCTTCTGAGCGATCATATACAATACTGCGAATCCATGCTTTATGATCGAATTAAGCTCGCGCTCCAGACGCTTTGCCACAAGCTCCGGAACAGGATCGCCGTATATAGCCTTGCAGCGTTCCCAAGAGATCCTTTGCAGATCCTCCTCTGAGCCGGGTATTTCCGGAGTAAATGTTCCCGGCGGGATAGGTACTATATCCGGATTTATCATATCGGCTATCTTATTGGTGTTTGTAACGACCACCTCATAAGCCTTTTCCTTGCCGAGATATGAGAATTCCTCAAGCATTTCGTCTGTAGTGCGTAAATAAAGAGGAGTTTCGTCGCCGGAATTCTTGAATTTCTGATAGGTAAGGATCTTTCTGAATATAGCGTCCGACTTGTCCATAAAGTGAACGTCGCAGGTTGCTACAACAGGAATATTCAGCTCCTCACCAAGCTGAACGATCTTTTTGTTAAGCTCTTGAAGATCCTCGACAGAGTTTATGTTAGGATATTCCGGATCATGTATAAGGAATGAATTATTGACTGTAGGCTGTATTTCGAGATAATCGTAAAATCTTGCGGTATCCTTTATGGTTTCCCATGGCTGACCGTCCTTGACGGCGGAGAATACCTCTCCCGCCTCGCAGGCACTTCCCACTATAAGACCGTCCCTGTGATCCATCAGCTCAGATATGGGTATACGCGGGTTCCTGCGGAAATATTTAAGATTGCCGTATGAGATAAGCTTATAGAGATTTTTGAGTCCTATAGCGTCCTTTACCAGTATTATCTGATGATATGTATGCAGAGAACGCGGATCGACATTCATAACGCAGGAGTTTATCTCGCTGATGTTCTTTATTCCGAATTCGTCCATGAGCCGTCCTGCCAGAACGACATATATCCTTGCAAGCATTTTAGCGTCGTCGTCGGCTCGGTGATGGTTGAATTCGCCAAGACCAAGCTCCTTTGCCACATTATCAAGCTTATGCTTTTTAAGATTGTGGAGCAAGCTTCTTGAAATAACAACTGTGTCGATCACCGAAAAATCAAAATCTATACCGTATCTTGCACAGGCTGAACGTATAAACGAACAGTCAAATCCCGCGTTATGGGCTATAAGAACGGGAGCTTGCCCGCAGAATCCTATAAAGCTCCTCAGCGCCTCCTCCTGACTCGGAGCTCCTTTGACCATTTCATCATCTATTCCCGTAAGATCGGTTATCCTTTTCGGTATGCTTCTTTCGGGATCAAGAAATGTTTGAAAGGTTTCAAGTATTTCAAGATCCCTGACCCTGACGGCGCCTATTTCGATGATCCTGTCGGTCTGGGAATTGAATCCCGTGGTCTCGATATCGAAAACGATCATCTCGTCATTTATGCTCCTGTCCTCAAAGACGGTAACGGCGTTTGTTCTGTCATTTACCGAATAGGCTTCACAGCCATAGATCATCTTGAATTTGCCGCCGTTTTTTCTTATCTTGGACACCGCTCCTGCGGCTTCCGGAAATGCCTGTACAACGCCATGATCGGTAACAGCCATTGCCGTATGACCCCATGAATATGCTCTTTCAATAAGCTTGGATACCGGAGTTACAGCGTCCATTGCGGACATATTGGTATGCAGGTGCAGCTCAACGCGTTTTTCCGGAGAATTATCCATGCGTTCGGCTTTTCCGACCTGCATTATATCATTTGCCTTTATGATAAACTCGTTATCGAACGAATCGAAATCTACACGTCCTTTTATTAGTGCCGTACCGCCCTTTTTGAATGCTGCAAGGAAATTTTCGTCATCGGTATTCTCAAAATTCTTTACCGAGATCGAATCCGTATGATCCGTAATGCTTATAGAAACTACCCTTTTTTCACCGTTTTTTGTACGTATGATCTTTTCTGAATAATCAAAAACATCTCCCCATACCGTAACATTGCTCATTTTGCTTTTTATGTCTGAAATCTTTGTTATCGGCGAATCAATAGTACGTCCCTTGATAAGCTTAGCTCCGTCAGTGAGGATCGGAAGATCCTTAAAATCAAATGTGCGTAACGGCTCCGTCTCAGCATTGCTTTCCTGAGGGAAACTTTCATATACCGGTGCTTCCGGAGGAATAATATCCGGAACAGGCATTGCGGCAGCAGCCTCAGCCATTGCTGATTCATAGTCGTATTTTTGCGAATGATCCGTATTTTCATGCAGCTCCGCCTTAATATTTAAAGAAAACAGCTCACGTATCAGCTTTTCAAGCTCGGCTTCAACTCCGGCTTTTTTCAATATGGAATATCCCGCGCCATTAATATCCACCGTAAGGACATTATCGGAGAATCTGTATCCCGCGCCCTCAAAATGCCCGTTTATTACATACATTTTTCTTTTCAGCATCTGAATAATGTCTGGCATGAGACTTTCATTAAAAAGCGACGGCACATAGCGGCAGTTCAGGCAAAATGAATTCAGCGCAAGATCCTTTTTCATTGCGCTTTCAAAATCAAGAACATATTCAAGCTTCTGTACACGATCAAAGGAAGCAAAAACATTAAGCTCTCTTGCTTCCTCTCTGCATGATATTTTAAGAAGCTCGCCTTTTCCGATCGAATTCGGTATATCGGCTATGTATTCGGAAAAAAGTTCCTTTATAAGCATTTTTTTCACCGTTCCTATAGTTTTTCGATCTCTTCAAGAAGAGCGGGAAATATTTCGTTTTCCGGAAGCTTCCTGATTATTTCACCTTTTCTGAACAGAACTGCACAGCCGTCCCCGCCTGCGATGCCAATATCCGCTTCACGAGCCTCTCCGGGACCGTTCACAACGCAGCCCATTACCGCAACGGTTATGTTCTTGTCCACATTTCTGAGTGCTTTTTCGGTCCTTTCCGCCAAAGAGATAAGGTCTATCTTTGTTCTGCCGCAGGTAGGACAGGAAACGAATTTTATTCCGCCCCCCCTGCCGACTGCCGAAAGAATATCCTTAGCCGCGTAAATTTCCTCGCACGGATCTGCTGTCAAAGAAACTCTTATAGTCTCGCCGATACCGTCTGCAAGCAGCGAACCTATACCTATTGCCGATTTTATTATCCCCATTCTTTTGGTTCCGGCTTCTGTAACTCCCAGATGAAGAGGATGATCCGTCCTTTCCGCTGCTATCCTATAGGCTTTTATCATAGTTGGAACGTCGGAAGATTTTATGGAAATAACAATATCTCCGAAATCACAGTTCTCCAGCATTTCCGCATTGCGAAGAGCGCTTTCTGCAAGCGCCTCAGCTGTAGGAGAACCGTATTTTTCAAGAATATCCTTTTCCAGCGATCCGGAATTCACACCAATGCGTATCGGGATATTTTTCTCTCTGCAAGCCTTAGCTACCAGCCTGACCTTTTCCATATCGCCGATATTTCCCGGGTTGATCCTTATTTTATCTACTCCTGCCGCAGCGCTTTCAAGGGCGAGCTTGTAGCTGAAATGAATATCCGCTACAAGCGGGATATTTACCGCGTTTTTTATTGCAGGGATAAGCTTTACCGCCTCCATATCAGGGATAGCGGCACGAATTATCTCACAGCCTGCGGCTCCGAGAGCCACAGCCTGTTTAACGTTTCCCTCAATATCCGATGCAGGAACATTCAGCATGGACTGTATATATATCTTCTTTCCGTCAAGAGTACAGCTCCCGACCTTTACACTTCGGATATTTCTCATTTCCAGATCCCTTTCACTGAAAGATCATGATCCGGTTTGCCGGATCGTGTTATTATTTTACGAATATATTTTTTACGTCATTGAATGTAACTACTATCATCAGGACCATCAGCAGCGCAAATCCGACAAAGTGGATCATTCCCTCCGTTTCGGCTTTGAGAGCCCGCCGCCGCACAGCTTCGATCACAAGGAACACAAGTCTGCCTCCGTCAAGAGCAGG
>CANQZS010000040.1 GCA_947628385.1 uncultured Clostridia bacterium
TTTTCTTCATAATGGGCGGAGATATGCTTCTTTCTTTTGAAAAATGGCGGAATTATGAAGAAATTCTGTCTATTTGTACTTTGTTAGCGGTGTCAAGGGAAGAGTCGCCCGAAGACGTGAAAATTCTTGAAAAAACGGCTTCAAAGCTCGGAAAATACGGCACTGCGAGGATCGTTCCGATAGAGACTTTTCCCGTCTCTTCTACGGAAATTCGTGAAAAAATTAAAAATAATTCGGATATATCTTGCTATGTTCCCAAAAATGTAGTAAAATATATATCGGAGCATGGTTTGTATAACGGCTGATGTATGCCTGAGGGGGAATTTTATGTATTCCGCAGAGGAAATTATTGATATTCTTGATATAAGGCTTTCCAAAAAACGCTATCAGCACAGCCTGAACGTTGCCGATGAAGCCCGCAGGCTTGCGGAGAACTACGATTATTTCGATCCGGAAAAGGCGTATATCACCGGACTTCTTCACGACATCTGCAAGGAGATACCCAAGGACGAACAGCTTTCCATGGTAAAGGCTTCGGCTATGGACGTTACAGATGTGGAACTCGTTACGCCGCCCCTTTATCATGCTATTGCCGGCGCGTGGTATTCCGAACAGGTGCTCCATATCCGCGATGAGGACATGCTTAACGCTATCCGCTACCATACTGTGGGACGCGGAGGCATGAGCCGTCTTGAGGAGATCATATACCTTGCAGATCTCGTCTCCGCAGACAGAGATTACAAGGACGTCAATAAAATGCGCAAGCTCGCATACCAGAGCATTGATAAGGCAATGCTCGAAGCATTGAAATTCTCCATAACCGATGTGGTTGGCAAGGGCTCAATGCTCCCAAGACATTCTATAGAAGCGTATAACCAGTACATTTCAATAAAAAAGAAAGAAAAGGAAAGGACGGAAGCAAAATGACCCGTGACGAGCTGTTAGCGGAAGCCGTGAAGATCCTCGACGAAAAAAAGGCGGAGGATATTCGCGTTATCGAAATAGGCGACCTGACTATAATTGCCGATTATTTTATAATTGCCAACGGAATTTCTACAACACATACAAAGGCTCTTGCCGATGAGGTGGAGTTCAGGCTGAAAGAAAAGGGAATGGAGCCGCGGCAGATCCAAGGTAATAATGGCGGCGGCTGGATAGTCATGGACTATTCCGATATTGTGATCCATATATTCTGCAAGGAAATGAGAGATTTCTATAATCTTGAAAGGCTCTGGAGCGACGGCAGGATCGTTGATATTTCAAAATATCTGAAATAAATAAGGGTATATGTCCGGCGTGGAGCGTGCTGTTGATATGCCGGTACTTGACCTCCGGAAAGGAACGGCGGCGTTATATGGAGCTTTCTGAAAATGCTGAAAGAGGAAAAAGAAATGTTGCCGCTGCGTCGGCTGTTTGTATGCTGATCTCGGTGCTTTCGATATTTACATTTAATATCCTGCTTGCGTGTATCGGCATATTTACGGCGCATTATCTTAAACAGGGCAGCATTGCCGCAAAGAATGTTTGTATTATTCTCAGAATATCCGATATTCTTGTGTCAGCTGCGCTGATATGGGTATCGTACAGCATAGGCGGTCAGGAATTATTCAGGATATGCTTCCTGCCTGCCGTGATTTCCGCAGGTCTTGGCATGATGGTCATGCTGATAATTTCAAGCAGCGACGCAAAGGCTTATTTTAAAGAAGCTTTTGAAATACGGCAAATGAACGGGTAATATTCCGTAAAAATAACGCGGTCAATATTTTTTAAATAATAAAAAGGAATGATAACAATGGAAAGATACGATTTCGCAGCAACCGAAAAAAAGTGGCAGGATTACTGGGAGGAGCATGAAAGCTTCAAAGCCGTTACAGGCAGCCCTAAAAAGAAATTTTATGCTCTGGTGGAATTCCCTTATCCGTCGGGACACGGTATGCACGTAGGACATATCAAGGCGTATTCAGGTCTGGAGGTAGTCAGCAGAAAACGCCGTCTTGAGGGATATAACGTTCTTTTCCCCATCGGATTTGACGCTTACGGACTTCCCACCGAAAATACCGCTATCAAGGACGGTATCCACCCGCGTATCGTTACGGACAGAAATATTGAAAAATTCACGAATCAGCTTAAAAAAGTAGGCTTCTCCTTTGACTGGTCAAGAGTTATCGACACCACTCAGGAAAGCTATTATAAATGGACGCAGTGGATATTCCTCAAACTTTTTGAAAACGGACTTGTTTTCCGCGACAAGACTCTTGTAAACTATTGCCCGAGCTGCAAAGTCGTGCTTTCAAACGAGGATTCACAGGGCGGCAGGTGCGACGTGTGCCACAGCGAAATTATCCAGAAGTCCAAGGAGGTCTGGTACCTGCGCATTACCGAATATGCCGACAAGCTTTTACAGGGACTGGACGAAGTTGATTATCTTCCGAATATCCGTCTCCAGCAGGAGAACTGGATAGGCAAGTCCACAGGCGCATTTGTGAATTTCTCCATTAAGGAGAACGGCGAGAAGCTGCGCATTTACACCACCCGTCCGGACACGCTCTACGGAGTCACATTCATGGTAATTGCTCCGGAGCACCCTATTATCGAGAAATACCGTGATTCTATTGCAAATATTGCCGCTCTGGACGCTTACAAAGCCGAATGTGCAAAGAAGAGCGAATTCGAGAGGACTCAGCTTGTAAAGGACAAAACCGGCGTAAAAATAGACGGTTTGACGGCTATAAATCCCATTAACGGCAAGGAGATCCCCGTCTACATTTCAGACTATGTAATGATGGGCTACGGAACAGGTGCGATCATGGCTGTTCCCGCACACGATACCCGCGACTATGAATTCGCAAAGAAGTTCGGTATCGACATTATCGAAGTCATCAAGGGCGGGGATATTTCCAAGGAGGCATACACCGGCGACGGCGAAATGGTGAATTCAGGCGTTCTCAACGGCATAACAAACAAAAAGGACGCCATTGAAAAAATGCTTGAGATCCTTGCGGAAAAGGGCTGCGGAGAAAAGGGCGTTCAGTACAAAATGAAGGACTGGGCGTTCAACCGTCAGAGATACTGGGGCGAGCCTATACCTATAGTTCATTGTCCTGAGTGCGGAATGGTTGCCGTTCCATATGATGAGCTTCCGCTGAAGCTTCCTCCGGTGGATAATTTTGAACCCGGTCAGGACGGTGAAAGCCCGCTTGCAAAGATAGATTCCTTTGTAAACTGCAAGTGTCCCAAGTGCGGCGGAGACGCAAAGCGTGAAACCGATACCATGCCGCAATGGGCAGGATCTTCATGGTACTTCCTGCGCTACTGCGATCCCGACAACGACGAAGCTCTCGCTTCAAAGGAAGCTCTGGAATACTGGATGCCTGTAGACTGGTACAACGGCGGTATGGAGCACGTTACAAGGCATATGATATATTCAAGGTTCTGGCACCATTTTCTGTATGACATCGGCGCGGTAAACACGCCTGAGCCATATGCAAAAAGAACGGCGCAGGGACTTATCCTCGGTCCCGACGGCGAAAAAATGAGCAAGTCAAAGGGGAATGTTGTTGATCCTAACGATGTTGTGGAAACATACGGCGCGGACGTTCTGAGAGTTTACGTTCTGTTCATGGGAGACTATGAGCAGGCTGCTCCGTGGAGCGAAAACAGCGTTAAGGGCTGCAAGCGTTTCCTTGACAGGATCTGGGCGCTTCAGGACAAGCTTATCGACGGCAGCGAGTACCGTCCGGAAATGACCGCCGCTATGCACAAGACCATCAAAAAGGTCTCGGAGGATATTGAAGCAATGAAATTCAATACCGCCATTGCCGCAATGATGACGCTCCTGAACACGATAGACGGCATTGGAAGCATAAACAAGGCGGAATATAAGTCTCTGCTTATGCTGCTGAATCCGTTTGCGCCGCATATAACTGAGGAGATCTACAATAACAATTTCGGCGCGATACTCAGCGAACAGCCTTGGGTGACCTACGACGAGGCTCTCTGTGTAGAAAGCTCCGTAGAAGTCGCAGTTCAGGTAAACGGAAAGATCAAGGCAAAGATAATGGTACCCTCCGACGCGGAACAGCCTGAGGTACTTGAAATTGCCAAAAAGGACGCAAATGTTGCAGAGATCATTAACGGAAAGACTATCGTAAAGGAAATTTATGTAAAGGGCAGACTTGTAAATATCGTTGTCAAATAATATTTTCTGATACCTTGCATAAATTTGAACGAAATATTTTGTATAGTTTTTTTCGGATTGCTCTTGACAAAATCAGTATCCATGAGGTATAATAGAATAGTTATATCATGTATATACAAACCTCTGCCGTATGGCAAAGGGAGGGAATTAAATTGGCAGAAATTCGTGTTGGAAAGAACGAATCTCTTGATACCGCTCTCAAGCGTTTCAAAAGAAGCTGCGCAAAGGACGGCGTTATCGCTGAGGTACGTAAAAGAGAACACTATGAGAAGCCTTCGGTAAAGCGTAAGAAAAAGTCCGAAGCTGCTCGTAAGCGTAAGTATTAATTGGTTAATTATCCTGCGGCAGCCTATGCTGTCCTCGGAACCGATCCGCGCGTCAGGGAGGCATTTGCGAGCCGTAATGCTGTGCACGGCGGTATATTAACGCTTAATTGCAAAAAAGCGGACAGGATATGTTCTGTCCGCTTTTTAAGTCAAAAAAATTATTGCGGAAAATTTGTGAAAACACTTGCAATATCATCAAAAATATAGTAAAATATATTTAGGCTGATGTTGTCAGTAGATTTAGAAAAATTTGTAAGATCAGCAACAAAACCGAGGTAAACACTTCGGAAAGGAAGGTTTAATTTATGATCACAGCAGGCGATTTCAGAAACGGCGTAACATTTGAGGAGGACGGAAACGTTTTGCAGGTAGTCGAGTTCCAGCATGTAAAGCCCGGAAAAGGCGCTGCATTCGTAAGAACTAAGGTCAAGAACGTTATAACAGGCTCCGTAGTTGAAAAGAGCTACAACCCTTCCGCAAAGTTCCCTACAGCTTTTGTAGAGAGAAAGGATATGCAGTATTCCTACACCGACGGCGACCTTTATTATTTTATGGATCCTGAGACATATGAGCAGGTGCCTATCAGCTCGGCGGAGCTTTCCGACAACTTCAAGTTCGTCAAGGAGGAAATGATGTGCAAGGTCTGCTCCTATAAGGGCAAGGTATTTGCGGTAGAGCCTCCGAACTTTGTTGAGCTCGTTGTTACACAGACAGATCCCGGCTTCAAGGGAGATACTGCTACAAACGCTACAAAGCCGGCTACTCTTGAAACAGGCGCGGAGATCAAGGTCCCGCTCTTTATCGACGAGGGCGAAACTATCAGGATCGACACAAGAACAGGCGAGTACATGGAGCGTGCATAAGGCTTTGATGTTTTATATTTAAAACAAAAGCCTACGGTCCGGTACATCTGAAAAGGAGGAGTTATCATGAATCTTACCGAAAAAGTATCTTATCTTAAAGGACTTATGGACGGTCTTGAAGTCAGCGAAAATACCAAAGAGGGAAAGATCCTTTCGGTCATAGCTGATATACTTCAGGATATGGCAGTGACGGCTGAGGATATGCAGGATCAGATGGACGAGGTCGTTGAGGTAGTAGACATTATCGACGAGGATCTCGGAGAGGTCGAAAAGGATCTTTACGGCTTTGACGATGATGAATGCTGCGACGATGACTGCTGCTGTGACGATGAGGACGATGATCTTTATGAAGTCGTTTGTCCGAGCTGCGGCGATACTATCTGCCTGAACGATGGTATGCTTGAGGAAGGCTCTATGACCTGCCCGGGCTGCGGCGAGCTTCTTGAATTCGATTTTGACGATGATGAAAACGAGGACGAATGATCTTTCGCTTTCATGTAAATTGAATATGGATATATGTTTCAGGGCGAGGTGAAATTCCTCACCGGCGGTAATGGAGCGAAAGCTTTTAGTCCGCGAGCGAATAGAAATATACGCAGATCCGGTGCGATCCCGGAACCGACGGTACAGTCCGGATGAAAGAAACGATACACATTTCAGTGCATTACGCCCGTGAAAATAATTTCACGGGCGTTTTTATTTTAGGAGGTAATCATTATGCAAAACACGGAAACGCTCAAGAATGAGCAAAGGTCACACATGGATACAAAAAAGCTTACCGTTCTTGCGGTAATGACAGCTCTGGCGTACATTTCGGTAATGTTTATAAAGGTTCCGGTGCCGCTGCCGGGAGTAAGCTTTCTGAAATACGAGCCTAAAGATGTTATAATCACAATAGGCGGGTTCACGTTCGGACCTCTTGCGTCGCTGATAATGTCGGTGGTGGTATCGCTTATAGAAATGGTAACAATAAGTGAAACAGGTCCTATAGGCGCGCTGATGAATTTTATTTCCACCTGTGCGTTTGCCTGCACTGCGTCGGTGATCTACAAAAGGTTCCGCACAATAAACGGAGCGGTAGCGGGACTTTGCACCGGAACGGTCGTAATGGCAGCGCTCATGCTTGCGTGGAATTATCTGATAACGCCGCTTTACATGGGATTCCCGAGAGAAGCGGTAGCGGCGCTGCTTTTGCCTGCGTTTTTACCGTTCAATCTGCTTAAAGCAGTCCTTAACAGTGCAATAACGATGCTGATATACAAGCCTCTTTCAAATATAATGAAAAAGGCTCACATCGTTCCGGAAAATTCGTCCGGAGGCAATACGGAAAGCGGAATGAAAAAATATGCGTTTGTTTATATAATTGCCGCATTTATAATAATAACTTGCATTGCTGTAATTATTCTTAGAAATATGCAGGCGTAAATAAAATTTTAAGGCTGCGTGGAAATTAAATTCCGTGCAGCCTTATTTTCTTTTCCGGAAATTCATGCTGAGGCATATGCTTTCTGCCGCTTGAAAAATTTCTTGTCAAGCTCGTACATAATTATAAAAGCTATTGCCGCAATGCAAAGATAAATTACCGCTTCGGCAAGCACTGAGGAAAATTCTATAAAATTTGCTGCCGCTTTTGCGACCTGACAGCAGAAAAAACACATTATGAACGGCTTTATTATATATCCGTAAATGTCAAATCCGATCCCCGCAGTTTTGCAGACAAATGCGATCCTCACAATATTGCTGTAAACATTGCTTGCGTAATAGGATATAAGAACTCCCGTAAATCCGTAAAGCTTTACAAAAATAATTACGCAGATCAATCTGATAATATATTCGCAAAGACTATTAAGCGTGGAAAAATTCTGCTTTCCAAGACCTTTTATTATTCCCTCCAGAACTATTTCAAGATAAATGAATGGCACGACGGGGAACATTTTTACCAGCGTTTCTCCTACAAGACTGTCCGACGGACAGAGTATCGCGCCGATATTTTTTCCCGCCGTAAGCAACATTCCGGAAATGAAAAAAGAATAGCAGAATGAACGATCGAAAATTTTTCCGATAAGGCTTTTTACACGCTTGAAATTTGCTGCGGAATTTGCCCGCGCTATCTCGGGAATTATGATATTCGACAGGCTGGTCAATATCACTGCCGGATAAAATACGGTAGGCATTATCATTGCCTCGAACATTCCGTATTCGCTCATTGCCCGCTCTGCTGAGGTATCATGCTGTAAAAGCATTATTGGGACTAAAGCTTCGTTTGCGGTGGACATTATCATCTGAACATAGCCGCTTGCAACTATGGGCAGCGACAGCTTAAGATATGTGGAGATCTTCGTTATTCTCGGAGAAATTTCCGGAATTGCCGTGAAGCGTTTGTATTCTGCGGAATATTTTATCACGTAATAAATACAGCTTACGGCTTCCCCAATAAGTATTGAAGCCGATATAAGTATGTAAACGCTCAGCCCTTTATCCATAAGGAAAAGCGTTCCGGTCATAAGCGACAGCCACTTTGCGGCAAATTCGATAATGTCGCCTATGCATGGGATCCTGACGTCTCTGCTGCCGTTGAAATACCCTCTTATACACGATCCTAAGGCTGCCGGAGTAAGGGAAAGCGCAATGATCCTTACAGATAAGGCAAGCTCCGCGCCGCCGCCCGCTTTTTCGGAAATTATTCGGGCAAGTCCTGCGGAAGCCAGCGCAAAGGTCATAGAAAGCGTGATAGAGGCTCCTATGGAAAGCCGCATTATCCTGCGGACATTGCCGTTGCCCGCGCCTATTTCCTCGGAAACAAATCTGCTGGTGGATATGAAGATATTTCCGTTTGCAAGCACCATTATAAAGCTGAACAGAGAAAATATCAGCGTCATTATTCCCACGGAAGCCGTTCCAAGCTTATTGGAAATAATTATGTTCATCAAAAGACCAAGACCCTGCAAAAAAAACGACACAATAGTCAGTCTTGCAGTATCCTTTACGATACGGTTCATAAAAAATTTCAAGATAAAACACCCATTTCTTAGTTATATTTATGAAAATACTGAACTTTCTATGTATCCTGTTGCTATTTTTAAAAAAATTGGATATAATAGAAATGTATGCAAATTTTATGTTGGAGATGAGGACTGTAATGTCAAAAACGAAAGCAGAATTGTTTTTTGATGCCATGAAAGATAAAAGCATTGCTTTTATAGGACTTGGAGTTACAAATAATGATACCATAAGATTGTTCCTTAAAAAAGGCTTGAATGTCACTGTCTGCGATAAAAAATCCCTTGAGGAAGTCGGCGCGCCGGCTGAGGAATTCAAAGCCTCCGGCGCAAAGCTCACATTCGGTGAAAATTACCTTGAAGCCGCTTGCAGCTGCGACGTGATATTCCGCGCTCCGGGCGTTTATTACAATATTCCGGAGCTTAAAGCCGCAAGGGAAGCGGGAAAGATAGTTACCTCCGAAATGGAGGTGTTCTTTGACCTTTGTCCATGCAAAATTTACGCTATCACCGGAACGGACGGAAAAACTACTACCACTACCATAATTTCCGAGATCCTTACCCGCAGCGGAAAAAAGGTACATAAGGGCGGAAATATCGGCAGAGCGCTGCTCCCTATAATTGAGGAGATCAGCGAGGAGGACGTTGCCGTCGTGGAGCTTTCCAGCTTTCAGCTAATAAGCATGAGAAGATCTCCGGACTGTGCGCTGATAACAAATATCTATCCCGATCATCTGAACGTTCACAGCTCCATGCAGGAGTATATCGACGCTAAGACCAATATAATAGCCCACCAGAACGCATTCTCGAAAACCGTTCTCAATGCCGACAACAGCGATACGGCTATGCTGAAAGGTCTTGTAAGGGGAAAGCTCAACTGGTTCAGCAGGCAGAAAAAGCCGGACAGAGGCGCTTTCCTCGACGGAGACGGCTGGCTCTGCTATTATGAGGACAGAGTTACTGAACGCATTGTCCACAAGGACGAGATACGGATCCCCGGAATGCACAATGTTGAAAATTATCTTGCGGCTATAGCTATGCTTTACGGTGAAGCTCCGATCTCCGCCATTGCAGAAACGGCAAGAGAGTTCGGCGGTGTTGAGCACAGGATAGAATTCGTCCGCGAGCTTGACGGAGTAAAATATTATAACGACAGCATCGCTACAAGTCCTGTAAGCGTTATTGCCGGTCTTAATTCATTCGGGCGCCGGATAATCGTTATTGCCGGAGGTTCGGACAAAAAGCTCGATTATGACCAGCTTGCCGAGCCGATAAACAAATATGTTAAAACGCTCGTGCTTCTCGGACAGACAGCCGACAGGATCGAGGAGGCGGTAAAGAATTATTCCGGATATGATGAGGATAATTGCCGCATCATACGTGTAAAAACAATGGAGGAAGCCGTTTATGCAGCGAGAATGTCCGCCGAAGCGGGAGACATCGTTTCACTTTCTCCGGCAAGCGCAAGCTTCGATATGTACAAGAATTTTGAGGAGCGCGGACGTCACTTCAAGAGCATCGTCAACGCTTTGGAATAAAAAGGAGTTATTATGGATCCGAAAAAAACAATAATGTCTCTTTCCCTTGCCAAGGGCGTTTCGGGAGATGAAAACGAAGCGGCGGAGCTTGCTCTTTCAATGCTTAAAGAGCTTACGAGCGACTGCTGTATAAAAAACGGCAATGTTATAGGACATTTCGGCAAAAAAGGCGGAAAGCCGCATATCCTTATTGACGCTCATATTGACCAGATAGGTCTTACGGTGACTTATATTACAGACGACGGCTTCCTTAAGGTATCGGGCTGCGGAGGGGTAGACAGGCGGATACTTTCCGCTCAGCAGGTCGTGGTCATGGGAAAAAAGACTGTAAACGGCGTGATCTGCTCGATACCTCCTCATCTTGGACCGGACGAGAGCAAGGTCCCCGAAATGACAGATATTTGCGTCGATGTGGGAATGTCAAAGGAGCAGGCGGAAAAGGTCATTTCCCTTGGAGACAGGATAGCTTTTTATCCGCATTGTGAAAGCCTGCTTGGCGACCGTATAAGCGGCACATCTCTGGACGACAGGTGCGGCGTCGCGGCAGTCCTGAGAGCCATGGAGCTTATTAAGGATAAGGATATTCAATGCGGGATCACCGTACTGTTCTCCACACAGGAGGAGGTCGGGGAACGCGGCGCGAAGATCGCAGCTTTTGACATAGATCCGGATATTGCGATCGCGGTAGATGTGAGCTTTGCGCTGACGGCTGACGATTCCGAAATAAAATGCGGAAAAATGGGAAAAGGCTGCATGATAGGCTTTGCGCCGGTGCTTGACAGGAAGCTTTCGGAACGATTCAAGGAAATCGCCGTCAGAAATGAACTGCCTTACCAGATCGAAGTAATGAATGAGACGACCGGAACGAATGCGGACAGATTTTCCGTAAACAGGAGCGGGGCAAGGGCGGTAACTTTGTCCATACCACTAAAGTATATGCACACTCCCGCGGAAGTTATTTCTGTTTCGGACGTGGAAAATACCGCACGGCTCATTGCCGCGTATCTTGAGGAGGTAAAGTAATGGATAAGGAGTTTCTGAAAGAACTTTGCCTTATAAACGGCACTTCCGGCGATGAGGACAAAGTACGGGAG
>CANQZS010000041.1 GCA_947628385.1 uncultured Clostridia bacterium
TTTATTCTATCAGATTTTCGTCTATCTCTCTACTTTTTTTTCTTAATTTTGTCCAATATCTATTGTAGTACTACAGCCGTAATTGTAAAAAATTAAATAAAGCCTTGACGAACGTTTGTTTTTGTGGTATAATGATATTCCAAGAAAAAAGAAAGGAATATCTAATATGAATAAAAAGGAAATTGCCGAGATAAAAAAGAATTTCTCCGATTCAAGCGGATTTTTTACACTGGATCATATTGTCTCCGTATATGTGGATCCTCAGAAAAATATACGCTGTAACGAAAACAAGCTTTATGCGCTTATTCCGGAGGACGAGGGCGCGGTAATGCTCGAGTCACTTAAAAAAGTCCTCAGCGGCAGCGCAGGAAAAAATCTTATGGAATACAGCTTCCCCAAAGAGGAGTATAGTGAGGACGGAGCGCAGAATATACTGTATTCCGCGCTTAAGGGCAGGCTTGAGGACGAAGCCGCCAATGCAAGGCTTATAGAACGTATCATAAATAATATGGAATATGAAATGGCGTATACTATCATTATCGGATATTGCTCCTACAGCATTGCTTCAAAGGATAAAAACGATGATACATACGGCGAGTCAGACCATGAGTATAATTTTATCGTAGCAGCGATATGTCCCGTAAGCACCGGAGACGACGGATTGATGTTCGACAGCGAAAGCAATACTATAGTAAAGAAAATGAATACAGATCTTATAATAAGCAGAAAGCCTACTGACGGCTTCCTTTATCCGGTTTTCAGCGACAGGAGTCCCGATGTCAATAATGTGATGTATTATACCGCCACGCCAAAGAAGCCTAATATTTCAGTTGTGGAAAACGTTCTTGGCTGCGGCTTCACAATGTCCTGCCAGAGCGAAAAGGAGACCTTTCAGCAGGTGCTGACGGACGTTGTCGCCGATGAACTCAGCTATACAGTTATAACTCAGGTAAATGAAGCAATACGTGATATTGTCAATAATTCAAGGAACGAAACCGAGCTTCCGCTTATTGACGACAACAAGCTGCACAATATTCTTTTTGACGCTGGGGTAAGCAGTGAAAAGCTGGACGCTCTTCCTGCGGTCTTCAAGGAAAGGGTAGGGGATTCGGACGGTCTGACGGCAGAAAATCTTATTGAAAACAAGACTGTCCTTGCAACTCCGGAAATTACAATAAATATCAGCCGTGAAGCTACAGATAAAGTCCGCACAAGCGTTATAAACGGCAGACGGTGCCTTATAATCGACCTTGACGATCCAAGCATTTCTATCAACGGCTTGACGACAAGCGTTCAGTGATCTTAAAAAATGAAGATAGCCTCCGGATATTTTTATTGTCCGGAGGCAAAATTTTTGCGGAAATAGTTATTTCCTACGAACCTTTATTACGAAAAAACGACATATATAATGAAAGATCTTTCGTAAGCAAAACGAGGTGCCTTGCAAATGAATATCAATTTAAGTGAATATGCCGACTTCCTGCTGAAAAAAGCGGTATACAAATGCGATGATCTCCATGACGCCGAGGATCTGGTTCAGGAAACGCTGCTTGCAGGACTTGTATATCTGAAAAAAGGAAAGGTCATGGACGATCCTGCCGCATGGCTTAGCTCCGTGCTTGAGCGGAAATACTGTGATTCCCTGCGCCGTAAGTACCGCAAGCCCACTGTTTCAATAGACTTTGCAGAAGATATTCCAGAGAAAAGCTGTCTTTATGAGGATATTGAACGTTCCGAGGACGCGGAAATGATCCGTAAGGATCTCGGACAGCTTACAAGCGTTTACCGTGAAACAATGGTGCGGTTCTACATGAAAGGTCAAAGCATAAAAGAGATCGCAAGGGCGCTTTCAATTCCGGAAAACACCGTAAAAAGCCGCTTGAATTCAGGCAGAAAGCATATCAGAAAGGAAATTACTATGGAAAAATACACAAACCAAAGCTATGAACCGGAATATCTGTATATTTCCTGTGCCGGAACGAGCGGAAATGACGCAGAACCGTTCAGCCTTGTAAGACCGGACGACAGACTTGCCATGAATCTGCTTATCCTTGCATATGAAAAGCCTGTGACGATAGGTGAGCTTTCGCAGGCGATAGGTATTCCCGCGCCATATGTTGAGCCCGTGATCGACCGTCTTGTAAGCGGGGAACTTATGAAGAGGACGGGAAACAAGGTCTACACCGATCTTATTATTTATTCAAAAGAGGACAGGGAGGCTACCTATGAGCTTGAGCGCAGATATGCCGATGAAAATTACAAGGCTGTATGGGAATTAATGCAAAAAGGCTTTGAGGAATTGTCCGGACAGGAATTTTACAAGATCCAGAACGAACGTCAGAAAACAAAGCTTATGGCATATTTTGCGGTCAGAACTATCGAGCACGCTCCTCGCCATGTGCGTAACGAGCTTACAAATGAGTTTGAAAAAAACAGCTGGGAAAGCTATCCCGACCGTCCGAACGGCGGAAAATGGTTTGCTATGGGCAACCGCGTCACAGAGCAGGAGAAGCATCATTGGGGCGGCAAATATTCCGTAAACGGTGAATACGGTACGAGACAAGGCTCTGTCGGTATTTACGAATACGGAACTATTCTCCACGAAATGAATATAGACATGGAAAACGGTATTTTGCGTCCGCTGTTTTATGCCGCTGTAAATGGTGCATTTGATATGGATATTATCAGCAAACGGGCTCTTGATCAACTGGACAGCCTTATCGAAAAAGGATATTTTATCCGTGAAAACGGCGTTCTGAAACCTGATATTCCCGTTATTTCCGAAAAAGACCGCTGTGAAAGCCTTTACGAGCTTTCAGATCGCCACGCAAAAATAATAGCGGAGCATTTCCATGATATGTATATGGACATTTACAAGGATAAAGCGGTGAAGATACCGTCACATCTTGACAGTGTTCCCGACTTTCTGAAATATTTGCAAAGATGCTGTTCTATCGGCATGATGATAATAATGAACGCCAAGGAAAACGGTTTGTTCCTGAATGGAATTGACTATCCCACACCGACTGCATTTATTTCCATACAAAAATAAAAATAATACAGGCGCAGAATAATATCCTGCGCCTGTATGCGTTATTCTGTTTCCGATGTTCCTCCGGAGTAGAGAACCGCTTCAAGTCCGCCCATGTGCGGAGTAAAAATATCTATCGCCCGACAGTTGTTCTTTATGACCACATTACGGCAGTTTCCGCCATATTCACCGTCAAGGGTCCAAGGAAGATCGTCCTCGGAATGGAATTCTACCTGCTTTGCTTTGAATGAAACAAAGTACTTTGAATCAATCTCACGTCTGAGAAAAGCATTTATAGTCTGCTGGAATTCCGCAAGATTTTTCGGAGTCTTTATCAGAACAACTTCAAAAACTCCGTCGTCAAGCTTTACCTCTGTGCCGCTCAGACCTTTGAATCCTCCCACAGAGGTGGAATTTGAAGTCATTCCGAAAATGAAATCGTCCTCAATGGTCTCGTCGCCGTTTATTACCTTTACATGGTAGGATTTAGCAGTATTAAGGCGTTTCATACCCTCCATTATGTATGCAAGGCTTCCGAACATATTCTTCATCTGCTGGGGAGTTTCATAGCTGACATCGGTAAATGCTCCGAAAGCTGCAATATATGTGAAATATTTGTCATTAAATGAACCGATGTCAACGCTTATAGGCTCGCCCTTTACCACTACCGAGGCTGCCGAGGGCATATCCTTTGGTATGCCTATGCTCGAGGCGAAATCGTTCATCGTTCCCGATGGGATATATCCGAGAGGGATACGCTTCTCAAATTTCATAAGAGCCTTTATTGTTTCGTTAAGAGTGCCGTCGCCGCCGCTGCATACTATGCTGTCGAAGTCCTCACATCTGGAGCAGACCTTTTCATAAGCGTCATTTTTTGCCTGAGTAGGGTGAACGGTGACCTCGTAGCCGTCTTTTGTAAATATATCCAATATTTCAAGAAGATGCTGACGTATAAGTCCCTTTCCCGAATGAGGATTAAAAACAAAAAGCATTTTTTTCATACAGAATACTACCTTTCAGATACGGCTACTTTTAATTCGTTTGTTTTATCTGTGCGTTCCCACGCTACGCCGAGATCCTCACGTCCCATATGACCGTATGCGGCAAGCTGACGGTACTGGGGCTTGCGAAGCTCAAGATCCTTTATTATGGAAGCCGGACGGAAATCAAACACCTTTTCCAGAGCCTCGGCGATCTTTTCATTGCTTACTGTTCCTGTGCCAAAGGTATCTACCATAATGGATACAGGGTGAGCGACTCCTATAGCATATGCGAGCTGGACTTCGCACTTTTCGGCAAGTCCTGCCGCTACAACATTTTTGGCGGCATATCTTGCGGCATAAGCAGCGCTGCGGTCTACCTTTGTAGGATCCTTTCCGCTGAATGCTCCGCCGCCGTGACGAGCGTATCCTCCGTATGTGTCAACGATTATCTTTCTGCCGGTAAGACCGCTGTCTCCCTGAGGCCCTCCGATAACGAATCTTCCGGTGGGATTTACAAAATATTTTGTATCGGTGAGAAGCTCTGCGGGGACCACAGGCTTTATGACCTTTTCTATAATATCGTTCCTGATCTTATCGAGAGGAACTTCAGCGGCATGCTGTGAGGAAATTACAATTGTATCAACTCTTACCGGCTTGCCGTTTTCATATTCAACGGTGACCTGAGTTTTTCCGTCGGGACGAAGATAGGGGAGAACTCCCGTTTTTCTGACATCTGTCAGCTTTTTTGCAAGCTTATGCGCCAGAGATATAGGCAGCGGCATAAGCTCAGGAGTTTCATTGCAGGCGAATCCGAACATCATTCCCTGATCTCCCGCGCCGGTGGTGCTGTCGCTTCCGTCTGTTTTATGCTCCAGAGAATCGTCAACTCCCATTGCAATATCCGAGGACTGCTCGTCTATTGATTGTATGACCGAACAGGTATGACCGTCAAAGCCGTACTTTGCTCTGTCATATCCGATGTCGATGACGACCTGTCTTACTATTTTAGGAATATCCACATAGCATTTTGTGGAAATTTCCCCCATACACATAACGATGCCGGTAGTAGTTACAGTCTCACAGGCAACGCGACCCTCCGGATCCTTGGCGAGTATAGCGTCCAGTATAGCGTCTGAGATCTGATCGCATATTTTATCAGGATGTCCCTCTGTAACGGATTCAGAGGTAAAAAGCATTTTTGACATTTTAGATCACCTTTCCTTGGTTTTTTTGTTCCTCTTAAAAGCAAAGCAGCGCCGGAAATTCCAAGCGCTGCGAAATTTCATCTGAAAAATCCTCATCTCTCGGATAAATTCCGCAGGATTTAGCACCTTTTCTGACAGCAGAAGCTGTCATCAGGTTGCCGGGCTTCACAGGACCAGTTCCTCCGCCGCTCTTGATAAGGTATTAGTGGTGTTGCTGCCGTATCCAAAACGTGGTTTTGATTACTAAACAATTATACTACTTTTATCCGTACTTGTCAATAGTTATTTTATTTCGTAAGCTGATGATAAATATTAAAGCATTACAGCTTTTAAAAATAACGCCTTGACAAATGTCATGGGAATATGATATACTTTTTTTATTAAAGAAAAATTTTCCTGAAGGGGAGAAATCAGCGATGAAGTGTCCATTTTGCGGATATGAAGATACAAAGGTAGTGGATTCGCGTTCTGCGGACGGCAAGAAGCGCCGCCGGAGAGAGTGTACGAACTGCGGCAGGAGGTTCACTACATATGAATCTGTAGAAATGCCTGCGCTTCTTGTGCTTAAAAAGGACAACAGCATAGAGCTTTTTGATAAGGATAAGCTTATCAAAAGCATTTCGACTGCCGTAAAAAAGCGTCCTGTATCAATAGAGGATATAAACAATATTGTAGAAAGTGTTGAAAGCCGTTATGCCAACGGCAATCAGATCACCTCATCGGAGATAGGGGATATTGTATTAGTAAATCTGAAAAAGATAGATCAGGTAGCATATGTAAGGTTTGCCTCGGTAAATAAAGATTTCAATGATGTAGAAAGCTTTATCAAGGCTATTTCCGAGCTTAAAAGCGGTTCAGATGAATAGAAAAAGTGCCATTTTTCAATGGCACTTTCGTTTTTTAATAGCTTCCGTAAACTGCCGTTATGGTAACGTCAGATGTAATGTTTTCAAGGCTCCTGTCCCAGCCGATAAATCTGTTTCCAAGGGAATCGGCTATTGGCCAGAACGGAGGCTCAACAGTCTCACCGTCGTTTACCTTTACGCTGTAGAATTGATGGTCAATAATGAATGTTACGGTATGGAAATTTTCAGATGCAAATACCGCCGTTATAGTAACGTCCGAAACAATATTGTCAAGAGCCTTGTCCCAGCCGACAAAACGGTTCCCGTTACTGTCTGTACTTGGGATATATGTTGGTATTACCGAACCGTTATGCTCTACCTGTACCTGATAGCTGTTGTTCTCAACAACAAATGTTACAGTGTGCGTTAATGTTCTTTCAAGGATCGCGGTTATTGTTACATCAGAGGTTATATTTGTGAAATCCTTATCCCAGCCCCTGAAAATATATCCCTCTACTTCAACCGATGTGGGCAGATTTGCGGATTGACCATGCGGCACGGTAATTGTAGATACATTATTTCCGATAACTACCGTTACGGTATGGAATTCGGTGCCGCTGCCTATGAGATCCTCATTGAATATAGCCGTTATCGTGGTATCCTCGGTTATATTTTCAAATGAACCGTCCCAGCCGATAAAGGTATAGCCCTCTATAACAGGATCGGCAGGTCTTACGGCATTTCCTCCGTGCGGTACCTCTTGGATCGTTTCCTCACCGTCAATGACGATAGTAACAATATGTGTAGAAGTATTGCTCTTCTGAGTCTGGGAGGTGGTGGAGGCTGTTGTCTGCTTGGGAGTCGTCTGAGTCTGCTTGGGAGTAGTCTCTGTAGGTCTTTGAGTGCTGATAACATGAGGAGCGGTCGTGACATTTCCCGGAAGAGTTGTTTCTATTGCCGGAGCAGTGCTTTCGGTAACAGGAGCTGCGGTCTGGATAGTATCCGATATGTCGGTTTGCGTAAATGTATCGGACGGCTCCGAGATAGAAGGGCCTTCGGTATACGGCTCTTCATTCTTATCATCAAGAGCTGCTTTTAACTCTTCAATTGTATATGGAAAGCTGTCGCCGATCAGGGAAGCTATTTTTATAAGCTCCTGAAGATCCGCTGCCGTAAGCTCGCTCAGGTCGAAGCTGAGGTTCAGGGCTTCAAAAGACGGCTGATCCTCTGAAACAACGCGTCCCCACATCTTTTCTATCTGTATTTCAGGACTGTTCACAGGATTCCTCAGTGAATCATAAAGCTGGATACTGTTGTTTCCCATAAAGGTATAAAGATCGGTATATGAAATGAATTCGTTGGTATAATATGCAGCCTTTGCAACACTGTCTTTGAATGTTATTGTTGAATCGGACGTTCTTATTATCACGGAGGACTGAGACTCTCCGGCAAAATTGCAAATGACAGAGCCATTGCGCAGGAAAAGCTCTCCGTCATTTTTTCCGTCGAATTTGTCGGAAACGAGCAGCTGCGTGTTTGATCCTGCAACAAGGTAATTGTCATCGGAATTTTTCTTTCCTCTGTAGGCAATGGTACATGAGGACTGATCGCCTATAGTGATAACGTCTCCTTTGTTCAGGGCGGTCCCTATGACGGCGTTTTCGCTTTGATCCGAATTAGTAATGCTTACGCTTCCGGAAGCTGAGGTTATGTACAGTCCCGCATTGGCGGAAAAACCTCCGGTTATGACTATCACGGTAGTAATAACTGCTATCAGCGCAAGCGCCCCAAGAATGATAGGTATTTTGTAATTTTTCAGAAATTCTTTCATAATTTGTAAGACCGCAGTGCGGTCCGCTCCTTTCGATCTGTGTTTTATTGCTCGGCAGATGTAACTGCTGTAACTGTTTCCGGCATTTGATATTCGTCCTGATCGTCCTCTATGATGTCGTTGTTTTCATATCCGGAGGTCTGGTTTCCGGTGAGCTCCCACCATTTTATTCCGGTATATGTGGTGTATACATAGGTTTGCTTTGTAGTGCCGTAATATTCATCGGGCTCATTCTCCGGCGGAGGAACAGTAGTTTCCACAGGCTCAGGAGAGGTACTGCTTTCCTCGGTTTCCGGCGGGCTGTATTCCGTCAGGGGAGCGGAGGTGCTTTCGGTGGGAATGTTAGATACGGATCCCTCCGGATGCTGAGCCTTATTTACGGAATTTATATATGCGGCATTGACCTCATCTGCGGAAAAAGCAAGTCCGTTTTCGTTTTCCGCACGGAGTATTTCCCTAAGGGTGATCTCATCATAAGCGGACAGGTCAATGCCATAGTTTACGTAGCCGTACTGGCAAAGCTCGTCCGACGTTATCAGCTGGGCGCAGTTGCGTTCTACGAGCAGACGCGGAAGATCTGTCGCCTGCTGTGACGAATCATAGAGCTGGAGCTCCATGGAGCCCTTGAGATTTTGCACTTCGGTTATCATCACATTATTGTAGCCCTTATAGCTTTCGTGATATTCAAATTCCGTGCGGAATACGGTATCTCTTACACTTGCCGAGCAGTTCGGCGTTTTGAGCGTAAAGGAAGAGTTCTTTTCCGGCTCTTTATTTATCTCGCATATAACTGCTCCGCCGGTAAGATTCACGGAAATATCTCCCTTTGAAGCAATATCGGTAAAATATATGTATAATGAGCTTTCGGGTTCTATATAGACATATTTGTCGTCGTCGATCCTTATTCTCATATAAGCGTCAGAGTCTGTCGAGATCACGTCTCCGCTTTGTATAACGATATTTTTATCAGCGTTATAGCGCTTGCCGTTTCTTGTTAAATAAGCGCTTCCTTTTATTTCTGTGACAACAAGGCGGCGGGTCATATTTCCGCCGAAGTAAAGGCTTATGAGGATAGCGACTGCTATTATCATAAGCACAGAGACCATTCCGACAAGAATAATTTTTAAATTTTCTGACAGAATTTTTATCAAGGCGCAGCCACCTTTCGGATCCTGTTGTATATTTTCATTGGATAGGATAAATATTTTATTGCACAAAAGCATAACAATCACGGATATAATTTCCTGAATTTTACTTTTGGTGGAATACAGATAACATTCCACTATTATTATATCATACAAATGTTCATTTGTCAAAGAGTTTTTGTCATTTTTCAGCAAAACATCACAATTGACGATACGGATACGCCGTGGTATAATTATTGTGATATTATCATAGGCTTCAGATGGAGGAGAACAGCTAATGAACAGTATTGTGACGTATAAGTATATCAGGCAGAATCCCGATATTCACACCTATATAAAAAATGCCGACGCAGCGGTAGAAGCTCAGGGATACACCGAACATTCCTTTGCACACGTGGAAAAGGTCGCTTCAACGGTCGAAGTGATACTTTCCTCACTGGGATATGATGAAAGGACCGTAGAGCTTGGCAAGATCGCCGCTTATCTTCACGATATAGGCAATGTGGTGAACCGTATAGACCATGCGCAAAGCGGCGCGGTAATGGCGTTCAGGCTTCTTGATAATCTGAATATGCCTGCTGAGGAAATCTGTGCGGTAATTTCCGCTATAGGAAATCATGATGAATCTACGGCTCAGCCTCTTAACGCAATAAGCGCGGCTCTTATAATCGCCGACAAGACGGACGTTCGCCGCAGCAGAGTGCGCAATGCGGATATGCGAAGCTTTGATATTCACGACAGGGTGAATTATGCCGTTGAAAGATCCGATCTGTTTTTCAGTGAGGACAGATCGTCGGTCATTCTTGATCTTGTAATTGATACCGGTATAGCATCGGTAATGGAATATTTTGAAATATTTCTGCAGCGAATGATCCTGTGCAAGCGTTCTGCGGAGTTCCTTGGGATAAGCTTCCGACTCAGGATAAACGGCAGCGAGGTAATATAATTATCCCATGCCGTAGGTCTGTACCACATCGAAAAGCTCGCAGCTGCAAATATCTCTTGGAGTTACGACAAGTCCCTTGTCGGAATCAATATCATATCCGTTTGCGGCATAGGCAAGCCATATAAGATGTGCGCACTGTGTTCCGGAGACCTTTCCGGCGGCGCTGTATTTCATCGGATATATTCCCACAAGGACATTATACGGAATATCTTTAAGGTTGTCCATGGCATATACCGCGATCCTTGCACGCTTTTCCGGATCGGCGTCCTTTAATCTCAGAACGGCAAAATTAGGATATTTTGTCCATTTGGCAATATTCTGAGTTTTGGAATTTTTTCCGATCACCACAGCTTCAAGCGTTATCCCTTTTTCGGCGTCGGCGACTATAGCCGCGTGACCGTTTCTCCAGCTCAGAACGTGAGAGCAGTTCGTGACAAGTATATCGCCGTCCTGAAGAGGAGCGAGCTTTACTGGTTCCGATGTGATCCTTTCCTCGAATGAAACAGGGGAGTTCATGCTGCATTTGAATTCTGCGGCGGTAAAATAGCTTTCCTGATATGAATACAGCTCTTTAAGATCGTCAAGCGAATCTACCGCAGGCTTTCCCAGTCCGGTCTGTTCATATATTATCGCGTAGTCTTTTTCGGTCATTGAAGCCGTTCCTTTTTTTACGATCTCCGAAATATCCTGCTTTTCTGCTTTTGGGGGGATATATGCCTGAGCTTCGATATAAAAAAGTGAAGCTGTAAATGCGGAAATTATTCCATAAATTACAAGAAAAGAAATTAAAAGCTTTTTCATTGGGGAATTCCTTTCATTTTGTATATTATCCGCCGTATTTAAAGAAAAATCCCCTCTTGCAGTGAACGTATTGATTTTGAAACAGTCCACTGGACTGTTTCAAAAGGCTTACATAATATAAGTTTGTTAGCTCAGGGGGCGCCCTCTATCGCAGGGCAGCCCCCTCTTGAAGCC
>CANQZS010000042.1 GCA_947628385.1 uncultured Clostridia bacterium
GGTATCATCGCCGCAAGGATCGCAGCTCATGCTGCGGATATTGCAAAGGGCGTTCCCCATGCCCGCGATCTTGACAATAAAATGGCTGAAGCCCGCCATAAGGTGGAATGGGAGGAAATGTTCGGAATAGCGGTGGATCCGGACAAGGCAAGGGAGTATTTTGAAAGCACTCCTCCCGCTGATCGGCACACCTGCTCCATGTGCGGGAAAATGTGCGCCGTCCGCACCACGAATATGATCTTAGAGGGCAAAAAGGTAGAGTTCTGCACCGAAAAATAATGCAGGCTGAGCTTGCAGGCGTGTCACCCCCCAAAGTAAGTTTAATAGATAGTTTAGATACGCAGCCCTCTCAAGGGGGCGATCAGGTTTAGCATTAAATTTTTAATATTTCAACTCTCAAAACTAATTACGTATTATCTCAACTCTCAACTCTTAAATCTTAAATCTTAAAACTAATATTGATATTTCGGCTTTTATGCTATGAAATATACGCTTGCGGAGGAGCGTCCGGAAGCGTAATAATACCTGCGAGGGAACCCGTGTTTCGGGGTGAGAGGAAGCAATCGAGCTTCGACCGGTATCGGATAAATTCCGGTATTTCTGCCCGAAAAGGCACGTTTCCACGCAGGAAAGCTCTCTTTTCAGGCAGACGAAAGGAGAGTTTTTATGAACACAAAAACCAACATCAAAAAGCTTGCAATGGCTGCTCTGCTTACGGCAGTGGCAGTGGTGGGATCAATGTTCTCGTTCCCGTTTCTGGGAGCAAAATGCAGTCCCGTACAGCATCTGGTAAACATCATAGGCGGCGTGTATCTCGGTCCGTGGTATTCGCTGGGAATGGCATTCTGCGCAAGCCTTATAAGAAACCTTACCGGACTCGGATCTCCTATGGCGTTCCCCGGCTCAATGGTGGGAGCGTTCCTTTCGGGAGTCATGTTCCATTGGGTGTTTAAGAACAAGTCGCTGGCAATTCGTCTGCCCGCAGCATACATAGGCGAGCTTTTCGGAACTTCCGTTATCGGCGGTATGCTTTCATTCCCTATAGCATATTTCATTATGGAGAATACAGCTGCAACGCTTTTCGGTTTCGTTTTCCCGTTCTTTGTTTCAAGCGTTGTGGGAACGGTGATAGCCGCCGTGCTTGTAACGTCCATGAAAAGAGTTAAATTCTTTGACAGATTTCTTAACGGCAGCGAAGCCGGCTGAACAGATCTCCCAAATAAAAAGGAAGAGGAAATATGATCTCACCGGAAAAAATTTTTGAGCTGAAAAGTAAAATAAGGATAAATCGTCCGCTGATACACTGCATTGCAAATAATGTGACGGAAAATTTCTGCGCGAACGCCGTAAACGTCTTGGGCGCAAAGCCTATAATGACCGAATTTGAAAGGGAAATACCGGAGATAACCTCAGCCGCAGACGCGGTCTCACTTAATTCCGGAACTATCTCGGAGGACAAGCTTCGGGGACTTTCCGCAGCAGGAAAGACCGCCGCCGAAAACGGCATACCACTGGTCATTGACATTGTGGGAGCGGCTTGCAGCAGCGTGCGGCTCGATTTCCTGAAAAAATTTACGGAAGACTGTTCTCCGGCTGTTATAAAGGGCAATCAGTCGGAGATCTTCGCTTTCTGCGGGATACCCCACGGCGCCTCGGGAATAGATTCCGAGGGCGAAAAAATTTCTGCGGAAGCCGAGGAAATTATCCTTTCCGCCGCAGAAAAAACCAACTCGGTCATTATGATGACGGGGAAAAACGATCTTATTTCGGACGGCAGGAAAATTATTTCCGTCAGCAACGGCACGGAGCTTATGAGATATGTTTCCGGAACGGGCTGCGTTCTCGGAGCAGTGACCGGCTGCTTCCTTGCCGTATCGGAGGATCCGCTTTCGGCGGCAGTTTCAGCCGCTGTGACAATGGGACTTGCAGGCGAATACGCCGAAAGCTCTTTTCATAAAAACGGGAGCATAAGCGGATTTGCCGCAGGGATAATAGACGGACTTTTTTCGGACGATAAGGAATTTTTTATCCGGAATACAAAATTCAGCCTGATAATGTAAAAAAGGAATTATAAAAATGACGCCTGATATTACTCTTTATTTTATTGCCGACAGCATTGGGAACGACGGGGAACGTCTTGCAGACATCACCGAAAAAGCCTGCCGCGGGGGAGCTTCGCTTGTCCAGCTCAGGGAGAAAAGCAGCAGCGGACGGGAATTCTATTCCCATGCGTGTGAGATAAAAAAGATCACCGACGGATTCGGTATACCTCTCATAATAAACGACCGTGCGGATATTGCTCTTGCCTGCGGCGCAGCGGGAGTTCATCTCGGTCAGGAGGATATACCCGTATCAGCCGCAAGAAAGCTTCTTGGAAAAAACGCCGTGATCGGAGCTACGGCAAAGACCGTTGAACAGGCAATTTCAGCCGAAGCAGCCGGCGCGGATTATCTCGGAGTAGGAGCGATATTCCCGTCAAAGACCAAGGACGCCGTTCCAACGGATATAAATATGTTAAAAGAGATCTGCGCGTCAGTAAGAATACCTGTATGCGCCATAGGCGGATTGACTGAGGAAAACTGCGTTATCCTCAAAGGCAGCGGGATAGCGGGTATTGCCGTAGTTTCCGCGATCTCCGGCGCAGACGATCCCGAAGCCGCGTCGAAAGCGTTAAGGGAAAGGGTGATGTCGCTTTTATGAAAACGGTCCTTACCATAGCCGGATCAGATCCCAGCGGAGGAGCGGGGATACAAGCGGATCTGAAAACCTTTGCGGCTTTCGGAGTTTATGGAATGAGTGTGATAACCGCTCTTACGGTACAGAATACCACAGGTGTAAAGAGAGTTTTTCCGGTTCCGGAGGATCTTTTTGAGGAGCAGCTTGAAGCGGTGCTGTGCGATATTCCTCCTGACGCTGTAAAAATAGGAATGATGCCGGATAAAAATATCATCGGCATTACCGCAAGGCTTTTAGAAAAATACGGAATAAAAAATATCGTCTGCGATACCGTCATGATCTCTACAAGCGGGAAAAGGCTTATGGACGAGGGTTCCTCGGATATGCTCCGTGACGAGATAATGAAGCGATCCGATATTGTCACGCCGAATATTCCGGAAGCGGAAATTTTTTCCGGCATGGAGATAAATTCGTCAGACAGCATGAAAAAAGCCGCAGAGGTCATTTCGTCTGCGACGGGTGCGGCAGTGGTCTTAAAGGGAGGACATCTTAAAAATTCTGCGGACGATATTTTATTCATACCGCAAAAGGGTGGGAATGGAAAATATTTTGAATTCCGTTCCGAACGGATAAACAATCCTAATACTCACGGAACGGGGTGTACATTTTCCTCGGCGGCAGCGTGCGGGCTTGCGGCGGGAAAAAGCGTATATGAAAGTGTTCTGGGAGCAAAAAGATACATTACCGAAGCGATCAGAGCCAGACTTGATCTTGGACATGGCAATGGTCCTTTGGATCATCTTGTAAAAATTTAAAGCTTGTTAAAAATCCGGTCGGTGTTACCCGACCGGATTTAGTTTATCAAAAAAGTAATTACTATTTTGCGCCGTAGGCGCAATATATCTCATACTACAAAAATACACTTAAATTGATTTTAAAACAGTCAGATAATTAATAAAAGCTTAAACAAGTTTCGGCAGTCAACAGCTCACTGGGCTGTTGACTGCGGTCATTAGAATATTTACCGTAAGTTTAAGGGGAACGCTCTCTCTTGCAGAGCGTTCCCCTTTTGCAAACAGCTCTGCGCTGTTTGCAATTCACCCCTTTGCAGAGCGCTTTGAAAAGGAGAGTTTCGCCGCTCTGCGAAAAACGACCTGCGTTCGTTTGCGCGACCAAAGGCTCTGCCTTTGGAATCCGCAAGCTGTGCTCAGCTTGACCAGCTTTATATTTTGCGCTTCGCGCAAAATAGTAATCACTTTTTCTACAAACCTAAGCCGGTCAGGCATTTGATCCCGACCGGCTTTATGTTTAAAAATATCAGTCTCCAAAGGAAATTCCAAGATGCCTTGCAGTTACTACAAGCTGATGATCTTCAGTCACGAATTTCGTTTTTCCCGCAACCTCTTTAAGAGGATTTTCAGTGATGATGCTCTTTACCATGGCTACGGAATATCCGTACTTTTCATCTTCTATAAGCTTGGCAGCGCGTACTCCGAACTTTGTGGCAAGAACTCTGTCATATGCCGAGGGACTTCCTCCGCGAAGCATATGTCCCGGAACACATACTCTGGTCTCTATGCCCGTGCCTTTCTGTATCTGAGCGGCAAGACGGTTTGTCGCAGTGGTAATGCCCGCTTCCTGACGGAGCTTTGCACGCTCCTTCTTTTTGAGCTTGGCTTCCTCGGTATCATATGCGCCCTCAGCAAATGCAACAATGGAGAATGTCTTTCCCGCGTCGCTGCGCTTCTTTAAAGCTTCAATAACTTTGTCAGGATCGTACGGTATTTCCGGAATGATGATAATGTCCGCTCCGCCGGCAATTCCGGAATAAAGCGTGAGCCAGCCCGCTTTGTTTCCCATTATCTCTACCATTAATATCCTGCTGTGCGAGGCTGCGGTGGTGTGGAGCCTGTCTATTACATCTGTGGCAATGTCAACTGCCGTATGGAACCCGAAAGTAACGTCCGTTCCGTAAATATCATTATCTATGGTCTTGGGGAGTCCGATAACGTTAAGTCCCTCTTCGGAAAGCAGGTTTGCCGTCTTATGTGTTCCGTTTCCGCCGAGAGTAAGCAGACAATCGAGCTTCTGCTTTTTGTAGGTGTCTTTCATTGCTTTTATTTTATCTACGTTATCCTCGCCGATGACCGACATCATCTTAAAGGGCTGACGCTTTGTTCCGAGGATAGTTCCTCCCTGAGTAAGGATACCTGAAAATTCCGAAGGCTTCATATCCCTTGCAATATTATTGATAAGACCGTAGTAGCCGTTCTGTATGCCGACTATCTCTACCTTATCCTCTCCCATTCTTTCAAAGCAAGCCTTTGCAACGCCTCGTATAGTCGCGTTAAGTCCGGGGCAGTCGCCGCCGCTGGTGAGTATTCCTATTCTTTTTTTTGCCATTTCTGAATTTCCTCCTCTTCGGATAATTTGTTTCAATATTCCAAACAAGGGTACAGGAGCTGCCTGTACCCTTGCAAAAATCAAGCGTTTTCCGTTTCAGCGGATATGATGTTAGTCTTGACGGACATCTTTTCAGCCATAAATTCCTCAAACCGGTCAGCCGGCATAGGCTTTCCAAAGAAGTAGCCCTGAGCATGGTCGCAGCCGGATTTTTTAAGGATCTCCGCCTGACCGATAGTCTCTATTCCCTCGGCAATAGTCTCGATCTTCTTGGATTTGGCTATCCTGATAACTGCGGAAACTATCTCGCGCGATATTTCGTCCTCTTCAAGATACATTATGAAAGAACGATCGAGCTTCAGGAGAGTTATCGGCAGTACCTGTATATAGCTCAGTGAAGAGTATCCTGTTCCGAAGTCGTCCATAGAGAGCTTTACGCCCAGCTCTTTTATTTCTTTCATTTGCTGGATAGCATGGTCGATGTCTTTAAGAGCAAGAGATTCCGTAAGCTCCACATCAAGCCACTTGGCGTCCAGACCTGTTTCGTTCAGAGCATTCTGGATAGATTCCTTGACGTCGGTCTGGTAGAAGTCCACAGCTGTAAGGTTTATGGAGACCGTTATCGGAGGGAATCCCTTATCCTGCCATTCCTTATTCTGGCGGCAAGCCTCATAAAGAACGAAAGAGCTTATTTTTGTTATCAGCATTGAATTTTCCGCAACGGGAATGAACTGATTCGGCGGTACTATAGTGCCGTCCGGCTTGATCCACCTTATAAGAGCCTCCATGCCCATAAGTGAGCCGTCGGAAAGATTTATCTTAGGCTGATAATAGAGGACCATCTCGTTGTTTTCTATTGCAGCGGCAAGCTCGTTTTCAAGAGCCGTTCCGGCGATTATCTTGTCGTGAATGTTGTTGTCATATCTGATAATATCGTTTTTGATGCCGTCCGACATACTCAGTGAGAATTCCGCATGATCGAGGATCTGTGCAAAATCATTGCCGCCGTCGGACATCTTGCAGTAGCCTGCGGAACAGGTGATAGTCTGCACAGCAAAGCTTCCCGCGCCAAGATCCTTGATCTCGTCCTGAATTTTGCGGATTATCCTTACCGGAAGCTCGTCGTCGCCGGTATCGTGGATAAGCAATGCGAAATTATCGCCGCCGATCCTTGCTCCGAAGCCGCCGGAGGTCACCGAGCTCTCAACTATTTTTCCGAACTGCGCAAGGAGCTTGTTGCCGTTGAGATAGCCGCAGGTATCGTTTACGATGTGGAAATTATCAATATCAAGCACTATGACCCAGTAGGAAAGGTCGGCGTCTCTTGAACATTCAAAGGTCTCCTGACCTATCTGCATGAACTTGTTGCGGTTATAGATCTGGGTAACATCGTCGATGTAAGCCATTTTTTCGATAAGGAGATCCTTTTCCTTGTCCTTGGTAACGTCGATGATAGCGCCGCCTATATTTGAGAGTATCTTTGTTTCCGCAGGAATTACCTTATATCTGAACTGGTACCAATGATAGGTATTATCGCTTGAAAGCAGACGGAACTCGGTGCTGTGTATAGTTCCCGCGTCAGCGCCGGAATGAGTATTCACCATTGCGGCTTGAAGAGCGTTAAAGGTCATAACGTCAGAGGGGTGGAACCTTGCTCTGAAAACGCCCTCGGAAATTTCCGAAACATTCAGACCGAGCATATTCATAAGCTGGTCGGAAATATAGTAGCTGCTTCTGCCGGGTTCCTTGAGCAGCAGACCGATCTCGGAGAGATCCATTGAAAGCGTATACCTGTTTTCGGATTCCGCAAGGTCTTTGGCATATTTTATTAGCTCCTCTTTCATTCTGACTGTCTCGGAAATGTCAAGACCTATTGACAGCATAAGACAGCTGCTGCGCCTTTTGCTTTCAAAGGAGCTTATTAGGGAAGTGTTCCATATCGTGCTTACCTTGGCTCCGCCCTTGGCGGTCACGGTGAATTCCTCGTCTCTGCTGTTTACCACAGCCTGAAGGCTCGGAGCGAATGCGTCCGGCGGGAGCACTTTTCTAAGAGTCTTTATATCGTACAGATCCTCTGAGGTATAGCCTATGGATTTTGTAAGCTCGGCGTTTACCTCAACATAGTGGAAGTCGGAATCCCACAATACAGCCATAGCGTTAAGGCTCTGCATTATACGCATGATGTTTTCCCTGTCACGCAGGATCCTTTCCTTATGGAAATGCCTTATGCACAGGATGACTACCAGCGCGGCGATTATGGCTGCCGCCGAGAAGCAGTACAGTATGACTTTTGTATGCTCGGGGATCCTGAAAGCCACGTTCATAGCCGTAAAGACTGATGCGGCGCAGACCGCGGCTATTGTGATTATTCTGTTTGATCTTTGCAACGGTCTCACCTCACCTGCATATGCGGAGGATATTTCTCAGTATCCGACGGAGACCTTTATATCAGGAGTCTGCTAAATATATCAAAATATCCGGTTTTTACATCGTTTTCCGGAGGTATTGCGTCCGGAAGCTCGGGATATTGCTGCCATAGAAAAGCGATTTTGAAGATATAAACGTTTAAAATGGAAAATATCCCTTATAAGATTGTATGCTATTACAATTACATTATACAAAATTAATTTATTTTTGTCAATATTTATAATGCACAATCACTAAAATAAAACTAAAATTTCACAAAGACTTCACAATTACATGTTAGAATAAGGATAAGCTTTGTGAGCTTGTATCAAGGTATTACAAAACGTTTTAAACTTTTTGGGGAAATATGACAGCAAATAATGATGACTAAGGCTCTCAGCTATAATTAACGATTTTGGAGAGGACGATGAAAAATGCCGAAAATTCTTATTGTTGACGATGAAAAAATGATCCGGAACGTTGTTAAGGAATATGCCGAGTTCGAGGGCTACGAAACAGCGGAAGCCGAAAATGGCATGGAAGCAGTCGAAATGTGCCGGAAAGAGGATTTCGACATTATCGTAATGGATATTATGATGCCAAGGCTTGACGGATATTCCGCAGTAAAGGAGATCCGCAAGACCAAGCACACGCCGGTAATAATGCTGTCGGCAAGGGGCGAGGAATACGACAAGCTGTTCGGATTTGAAATAGGCGTGGACGATTACGTCGTCAAGCCGTTTTCACCAAAGGAGCTTCTGGCAAGGATAAAAGCCGTTCTTAAACGCGGCGTTTCACAGAATGATGACAACAAGATCGAAAAGATCGTATTTGAGGGTCTTGAGATCAACGTAACGGGCAGAGAGGTCACCATTGACGGAGTTCCCGCTCAGCTCACGCCAAAGGAATATGACCTGCTGTTCTATCTCGTCAGGAACAAGGGCATTGCCCTTTCAAGAGAAAAGCTCCTTGAGGAGGTATGGGGATACGATTTCTACGGCGATGACCGCACGGTGGACACACACATAAAAATGCTCAGGAGCTCGCTCGGCGAATACCGTAAATTTATCGTTACATTAAGGGGTATGGGTTACAAATTCGATGCATAGACCGGAGGATAGGCTGTGAAAAAGAATGATAAGCCTGTACGCAGAAAAGCGCTAAAGACCGTTCGCATAACGGTCTGGATATACTTTTTTATATTCAGCGTCAGCATACTTGTGCTGATGTGGTTCACGTTCAGCGTTTCTCTGGAGGCAAACTACAAAAGAATGAAGATAAGCAATATCTTTGATGTGGCAAACTATATCCTCAGCGACTGGAGAGATGACGAATTCACCGACGAAAGCCTTACTCAGCTTGCCTATGATAACGATATGTGCATACTTATTCAGGACGCTTACGGTAACCGCGTCTATTCCTACGATATGATGGCGGGGAACTGCCTTATACACGGTGCTTTCGGCACGAATCTTTATAAATATCGGGCTCTCGCTCTGGAAAGCAGCAGCGGGATATACTATACCGAAGTAAAGAATCCGCGCTTTAACAACGAGGTCATGCTTTTTGCAATGGTGCTCGGAGATACTAACGATCCCAGCGGATATATTTTTATGAATACCTCTCTGGAGCCGCTGACCTCTACCATAGGCATCATAGACCGTCAGATAATAGTAGTAAGCGCAATGCTGCTCATACTTGGTCTGGGTATATCGTATTTTCTTGCAAGGCTTATCGAAACTCCCATTGTCAGGATCATAAGATCCGCAAAAAAATTCGGCGAGGGAGATTACACAGCTAAATTTGACGGACACGGCTACACCGAAACGGAGATCCTTGCGGATACGCTGAACTATGCTGCCGAGGAGATCTCCAAGGTGGACAGTCTGCGCAGAGATCTTATCGCCAACATCTCCCATGACCTGAGAACGCCGCTTACAATGGTCAAGGCTTATGCGGAAATGATACGCGATCTTTCCGGCAACGATCCTCAGAAGCGCAGCGAGCATATCGGCATAATAATTGAGGAAAGCGACCGTCTTGCCGCGCTGGTAAACGATATTCTCGATCTTTCCAAGCTGGAGAGCGGAACGATGGAGATAAATCTCAGCAAATTCTCGATAACAAAGAAGATCCATGAGATAATGGGAAGATATACTCTGCTTTCCGAGCAGAACGGGTATAAATTTTTCGTTACCACACAAAGCGATTTTGAGACGGAAGCGGACGTCATAAAAATAGAGCAGGTCCTGTACAACCTTATAAATAACGCCGTCAACTACACCGGCGAGGACAAGACCGTTTACATCACACAGCTCATAAAGGACGACGAGACTGCAAGAATAGAGATCACCGACACAGGCAACGGCATTGAGCCGGAGCTTCTGCCGCTTATATTCGACAGATATTACCGTGCCGAAAAAAGCCGCCGCGAGGTCATAGGCACAGGTCTTGGGCTTTCGATAGTAAAGCAGATATTAAAGCAGCACAATTTCAAATTCGGAGTCAGCTCAGAGCCGGGCGTAGGAAGCACGTTCTGGTTCGAGGTAAAGGGTCGCGTTACAGGAAAATATGATGACGATCCCGAAAGGAACGATGAACAATGACAAAAAAGGAACGAGCCGTTCTGGCTGCAGCGGGTCTTGCGGAAATATATCCTGACGCGCTGTGTTCACTTGTTTACCGTAAGCCGTATGAGCTTATGATAGCGGGACGGCTTTCCGCGCAGTGTACCGATGCGAGGGTAAACATTGTGACCAAGGAGCTTTTTGAAAAGTATCCTACGCTTGGATCGTTTGCGGAAGCGGATATTGACGAGGTAGCGGAGATAATAAAGCCTTGCGGACTTTACAAGACCAAGGCAAAAAGCATAGTTGAAGCGTGCCGCAGGCTTCTTTACGATTTTGGCGGAGAGCTTCCCAGAACCATTGAGGAGCTTACTACGCTGTCCGGCATAGGACGCAAGACAGCAAATCTTATAATGGGTGACGTTCATCATCTTCCCGCAATAGTTACCGATACGCACTGCATACGGATCACGGGACGTCTTGGGCTTACAAAAGAAAAAGATCCTGTCAAGGTCGAGCAGGATCTTCGTAAGCTGATCCCTCCTGAGGAGGGGAGTGATTTCTGTCACAGGCTGGTACTGTTTGGTAGAGAATACTGTACGGCGAGAAACCCCTTATGTGGGGAATGTCCTCTCAGTAAATATTTTGCTGATAATGGCAAGGAATTTAAATGCAAAGTATAGGGGTAAAGATCAATGCGTAATTCGTAATTAACAATTTTGCGCTTCGCGCAAAATTGAGAAGCTGGTCAAGCTGAGCCCAGCTTGCGGGGTCAAGGGGCGGAGCCCTTGCCGCGCTCCGCAGAG
>CANQZS010000043.1 GCA_947628385.1 uncultured Clostridia bacterium
GCTATGACTGCCGTATGCTCGGTAGGTCTTGATATGATATGTATTCCCGGAGATACTTCCGATGATGTTATTTCCGCAATAATCGCAGATGAAGCCGCTATAGGAATGGTAAACAGCAAGACCACTGCCGTAAGGATAATCCCCGCTATCGGAATGAAAGAGGGAGACGTCCTCAATTGGGGAGGACTTTTCGGAAAAGGTCCGGTAATGCGTGTAAATACCTATTCTCCGTCAAAATTTATTGGCAGAGGCGGACAGATACCCGCTCCGCTGCACAGTCTTAAAAACTGATAAGATCTTTTAATGCGATCCTGTACCGTCAATGGAGACGGCTACAGGGTTTGCTATGTAATTATATTAGCTTGTTCTCAAAAAACAAAAGTACATTTTTTAGTAAGCTTTAAACAATCTCTGTATAAATATGAAAGCGCTGGTGATATTTAATGGAAAACGTTATTTTGGGTATCCTTGAGATCGAAAAGGACGCTAAAGACCGTATCGAAGAGGCTGAAAAGGAAAAAAACAGGATAATTGCCGATGCAAGAGCCGAACGGGAAAAGATCATCAATGACAAGGTAAAAAGCGCGGAAAAAAAGCTCGAAGAGATGGATTCCGAGGAAAAGAAAAGAGCGGAGGAAAAGCTTTCTGAGATCGAAAAGCAGAAAAACGAGGAAATAGACCGTCTTAACAAAGTCTTTGACGAACGCCGTGAACAATGGGAAAATGATATTTTTAACGCTGTTATAAACGGATAATTTCTTTAAGCACTGTTTTTATTCTTGAAGGGAAGTGAACGCCGCAGTGTTAAAGCGCAGAAATTATAACGCGACTGTTGCAAAGATAATGGCGATATATGGTAAGCGCCTGACTCCTCAGGATTATTCCGAACTGATGAGCAGACAGAGCGTTGCCGAAGCGGCAGAGTATCTGAAAAAGAACACTCATTACAGTGATATGCTCTCTTCTATAGATACGAATACCATTCACAGAGGAATGCTCGAAAATATGCTCAGAAAAAATGTTTTTGAGACATATATGAGGATCACAGGCTTTGAACATATTTCAAAGCAGGAATTCTATAATTACAAAATAATCCAGATGGAAATAGACGAGATACTGAGATGTATAAGATTTATGAACGCAGGCTCTGAAAAGATGATCTCGGACGTTCCGATATATATTAAGGGGCTTACCTCGTTCAACCTTATAGAGCTTGCAAAAATAACCAATTTCAAGGAGCTGCTGACATTTCTGAGAAAGACTCCGTATTATGATGTTCTTAAGACTATAAAGCTGAACAGTGACGGAAAGGCTGACGTTACAAAATGCGAAACTGCTCTCAGAACATACTATATAGAAAGATTAAAGAATTCCATGAATTTCAGGAAAAGTGACGCTGACCAGTTCATTTCATTCCTTGAAACGGATATTGACCTTATAAACGTTATAAATTCATATCGTCTTACCGCGTTTTTTGACGCTTCCGCAGACGAGATCGAAAAGGATATGCTCCCTTCCGGCGGCAGACTTTCGCCGGCAAAGCAAAGGGATATATACAGCGCGGAAAGCTCCGAGGAATTTATAAGGCGTTTTTCAAAAACTACCTATGGCAGACAGATGATAGAAAACGGCTACGACGTAAACGATCTTGAACAGAGCGCCAATAAGCTCCGCTATAAGTATGCAAAGCTTATGCTCAAACGTTCGCAGTCAGCGCCGCTCAGTGTTTATTCATTTATCTTTCTCCTTGAGATCGAGGTAAAGAATATCATAAGTATTATCGAAGGGATAAGATATGGTGTTGAGCCGAACAAGATCGCACCGCTTATAATAACTTAGACAAAGAGGTGATTTTACAGTGTCGATAGAAAAAATGGAGCTCGTCAATATTGCCGGTCTGACAAAGGATCTTGATACTGTTATTGTCAAGCTGAGCGACTGCGGCTGCTTCCACATGGAATCAGCGTCTAAGATAGCCGGAAAAAAGAGCGGGTTTACCACTCTGAGAGAGGATAATCCTTATAAGCCGCTCCTTAAACAGCTAAACGAGATCTCGGTCCAGTCCGGAAGAAAATTCCGCAGCGATGATTTTTCTGATGTGGAGAACGAGAGCCTTTCAAAGCTCGGACAGTATATTATGGACGTCCGTAAAAAGCTCGATGACATCAAAACTTCCGAAAAGCTCGCGGGCGAAAAGCTTTCTGTCCATGAACAGGCAAAGTATCAGGTGGATCATCTTAAGGGAATGACTGTGGATTTCCAGCAGATATTTTCCTGCGAGTACATCAAGGTACGTCTGGGACGTCTGCCGGCGGACAGCTTTGAAAAGCTGGAATATTACGATGATAAGCCGTTCTATTTTGCACATTTCAGCGTTGAAAAGGACTATTACTGGGGAATGTATTTCGTTCCGGCTTCATATAGTGAGGAAGTGGACGAGATATTTGACAGCCTTTATTTTGAAAGAACGCATATTCCGGATTTTGTAAAGGGAAATTCCTCGGAAGCCTCCGATGAGCTCAACAAAATGGTAGAAGAGGATAAAAAGCTGATCGCTGACTGTAAAAAACAGTATGAGGAGTATCTTGATAAGGAAGAGGAAAAGCTTGGAAAGATCTTCTCAAGACTTAAATATCAGCATGATAATTTCGATCTGAGGAACAGAGCGGCAATAGTAAACGATAAATTTTATATTGTCGGTTTTATACCAAAGAGTGAGGCTGATAGGTTCATGAGCCTTTTTGACGGGCTCGAAAGCGTTTCTGTTGTGCTTCAGCCGGCGGATTCAAACGGAAAGCTCGATCCTCCTATAAAGCTGAAAAACAATAAGTTCTCACAGCCGTTTTCAATGTTTGTGGAAATGTATGGACTGCCGTCATACAATGGTATAAATCCTACAGCCTTTGTAGCGGTAACATATACGCTGCTGTTCGGCATTATGTTCGGCGATCTTGGACAAGGTCTTGTGCTTGCTGTGGCAGGAGCGCTGCTGTGGAAATTCAAAAAGTTTGCGCTTGGACCTATCCTGACGAGGATCGGTATTTCCGGAGCAATATTCGGATTGATCTACGGAAGCGTTTTCGGCTATGAGGAGCTTCTTGATCCGGTTTATGAAGCTCTGGGAATAACATTCCTGCCGTTTAAGGTAATGAAAAACGTTACCACGATATTGATAGGCGCGATCGTTCTCGGCGTTCTGATAATGTTTATTTCGATACTTATAAATATTGTCACGGGCATAAAGAACAAAAAGCTTGAGGAAGCCTTATTCGGAAATAACGGTATTGCGGGATTGGTTTTCTTTGGCTCTATACTTGTCGGAGCCGTTGCGGAGCTGTTTGGCGTTCACATTATGAATACGGCATATGTGATAGTCCTGATAATCCTGCCGCTCATTGCTATGTTTATGCGGGAACCGCTTTCCTATTGGGTAAAAGGCAAAAAATATCACATGGAGGGCGGAATAGGCGATTTTATAGCTTCCAACTTCTTTGAGGTATTTGAGTTCCTGCTGGGATATGCCACAAATACTCTTTCGTTCATTCGTATAGGCGGATTTGTTCTTTCCCATGCTTCAATGATGCTTGTGGTAATGGCGCTTTCGGAGCAGGTCTCAGCGGCTGCTTCACCGATAGTGGTCATTTTAGGAAACGCTTTTGTAATGGGCATTGAGGGACTGCTTGTAGGTATCCAGACGCTGCGTTTGGAATTTTACGAAATATTCTCACGTTTTTATTCGGGCGACGGCAAACCGTTTGAACCCGTTAAGATCAATTACGATGAAAACATCGAATAAATTTTTGGAGGAATTTTTATGCTGTACATTTTTTTGCTTCCCATTGTTGTGATAGGACTTCTTGCACTTCCGGCGATAATTGCCATTAAGGGCAAGCGCGGTGCTAAATCTTTTAAAAAAGCTATAATAGGCAATCTCTGCGCATTTTTCGGAGTTATGATAATATGCGCGGCTGTTCCTGTGGGAATTTACGCTTCCGCAGAAGAGGCTCCGTCCGCTGATTCTTCCGCTTCGGAGGAAGCCGATGAACCCTCAGGCATTTCCGACGGAGGAATAGGCTATCTTGCCGCAGCTCTTGCGGTAGGACTTGGTTCCATAGGCGGCGGTATTGCCGTTGCAGCTGCCGCTCCGGCAGCGATAGGAGCTGTAAGCGAGGATCCGAAGTCTTTCTCAAAGGCACTTATATTTGTTGCACTTGGTGAGGGCTGCGCACTGTACGGATTTGTGGTTGCTCTTCTTATGCTGTTTGTTTGATCGGGAGGCAGCTATGCGCTTTTATTTGATAAGCGATAATGTTGATACGCAGATGGGAATGAGGCTTGCAGGCATTGAGGGCGTTGTTGTACATGAATCCGAAGAGGTAAAAAAGGCTCTTGCCGCTGCAATGGACGATAAGGAAGTTGCTGTTGTACTTATGACGGAAAAGCTTATAAAGCTTTGTGAGGAAATGGTTTATAATTACAAGCTTGACAGACGTCAGCCGCTTATAGTTGAGATCCCCGACCGTCATGCTACATCTGATATTACAGGCATTATTTCCAAATATATTGAATCTGCTATAGGGCTAAAGCTTTAAAGGAGAATTTCTTATGGATATGAATAACGAAAAGCTTCAAAAATTCATTGACGCCGTTAATAGTGAAACTGAACGCAAGGTCAGCGAAATGATGGAAGAGGCGGAAAATGAAAAGAAAAATATCCTTTCAGAAGCTGAACGTGAGTCTGACGAATTTGCCGAAAGATATTTCAGCACAGGAAATAAAAAGAACGGCAACCGCTATACCCGTGATATTTCAAAGGCTGAACTGGATATGAAAAAGGAAGTGCTTCGCAGGAGAGAAGAGCTTACAGACGATATATTCAATGTTGTAAAGGATCGTCTTATAAGCTTTCGCAACGATTCCAAGTATGTGGATCTGCTCATTAAAGACCTGCTTTTGCTGCGTATTTCTAACGGGGCGGAAGTGTTTCTCGCTCCGGACGATATGAAATATGCAGATACGCTTAAAAAAGCTATACGGTCTGAAAATGTTGTCTTTTCTCCCGATGAAAATATCAAGCTCGGAGGAGTGTCCGTATACAACAAGGATACCGAAACTATTTCTGATAAGACCTTCGATATGGCTGTTGATGAGCAGAGAAGCTTATTTGCAAACAGCAACGCTTTTGCACAGTGATACGGAATAGGAGGATTTGTTTTGAATACGATTTTTTCTGTAAACGGTCCTGTTGTAAAGGTAAGGGATACAAAGGATTTTTCCATGCTTGAAATGGTCTATGTAGGCGTAAAGCGCCTCATAGGCGAGGTCATAGGAATAACCTCGGATGAAACTACGATACAGGTCTATGAATCCACTACAGGACTTAAGCCCGGCGAGCCTGTTGAGGGCAGTGGAATGCCTATGTCCGCAACTCTTGGACCCGGAATATTATCTAATATTTTTGACGGGATAGAACGTCCTCTGAAACAGATAGAGGCTCTCAGCGGAGCGTTTATTTCGGATGGAGCAAATGTTTCTGCACTGGATACATCAAAAAAATATGATGTAAAGATAACGGTTTCCGTAGGAGATAAGCTTTGCGGCGGGGATATTTACGCGACCTGTCCGGAGACTCCCGTTATCGAGCATCGCTGCATGATCCACCCGAATCTTTCGGGTGAGGTCGTATGGACGGCTGAAAACGGTCAGTATACTATAAACGACTGTGTCGTAAAGATCAAAACCGACAGCGGAGAAGTAAAGGAGCTTACTCTTTGCCAGAAGTGGCCTATAAAAAGAAGCAGACCGTTTAAAGAACGTCTGCCGATCAGCAGACCGCTGATAACCGGTCAGAGGGTGATCGACACGATCCTCCCTATTGCAAAGGGCGGGACCGCCGCAGTTCCGGGAGGATTCGGAACAGGTAAGACAATGACTCAGCACCAGCTTGCAAAATGGTGCGATGCGGACATCATAGTTTATATAGGCTGCGGCGAACGCGGAAACGAAATGACTCAGGTCCTTGAGGAATTTTCCGAGCTTGTCGATCCGAGAACGGGAAAAGCTCTTACGGACAGAACAGTCCTTATCGCGAACACGTCTAATATGCCTGTTGCCGCACGTGAGGCTTCTATCTATACAGGAATAACTCTTGCGGAATATTACCGCGATATGGGCTATCATATCGCGATCATGGCTGATTCTACATCTCGTTGGGCGGAGGCTCTGAGAGAGATAAGCGGACGTCTGGAGGAAATGCCTGCTGAGGAAGGCTTTCCGGCATATCTGCCCTCAAGGATCTCAGAATTCTATGAACGCGCGGGATATGTAAAGTCTCTTAACGGCGCCGAGGGATCGGTGACCATTATCGGAGCGGTCTCTCCGCAGGGATCTGACTTTTCCGAGCCTGTTACACAGAATACAAAGCGTTTCGTGCGCTGCTTCTGGGCGCTTGACAAGTCTCTTGCCTATGCGCGTCACTATCCGGCGATAAACTGGAATGACAGCTATTCCGAGTATATAGACGATCTGACAAATTATTATGATGAAAACGTAAGCATAGACTTCCTTAAATATCGTCAGAGCATTTCAAACATACTTCTTGAAGAAAACAAGCTTATGGAGATAGTTAAGCTCATAGGCTCCGATGTTCTTCCGGAGGATCAGAAGCTCGTAATTGAGATCGCAAGAGTCGTAAGGGTAGGGTTCCTGCAGCAGAATGCTTACCATAAGGACGATACCTATGTTCCTCTTGATAAGCAGTTCAGAATGATGGATATTATACTTACTCTTTATGACAGCTGCAAAAAAGTCGTTGCAGGAGGAATTCCGGTAAGCGCTATAGTGAAAACGGGAATTTTTGAAAAGGTAATAAAAATGAAGTATGATATTCCCAATGATAAACCGGAGCTGTTCAATATGCTTACCGTTGAGATCGGACAGCAGTTGAAAAAAATTACTGCGGAGGTCTGAGACATGATCTTTAAGAAAGGCGGTCATTTAAATGAGCTTACAATATATAGGATTAAGCGAAATAAACGGACCTCTTGTTGTTCTTGACAATGTGGAGGGCGTTTCCTACGATGAGGTAACGGAAATACGCCTTGACGACGGTTCAAAAAGAATAGGCAGAGTTGTTGAGATCTCCGGAAAAAAGGCTGTTTTACAGGTCTTTGAGGGAACGAACGGACTTTCTCTGAAAAATACAAAGACGCGTTTTATGGGAAAGCCTATGGAAATGCCGCTTTCTCCGGAAATACTTGGAAGAATATTCAATGGCGCAGGACGTCCTGTTGACGGTCTTGGTGAGATATTTGCCGAAAAAACGGCTGATATTAACGGAAAACCGCTTAATCCTGTTTCAAGAGCTTATCCGAGAAACTATATCCATACGGGAATTTCATCTATAGATGCGCTTATGACTCTTATAAGGGGACAAAAGCTTCCGATCTTTTCAGGTTCAGGACTTTCTCACAATAAGCTTGCTGTTCAGATAGTGCGTCAGGCTAAGATCGCGGAAAACAGCGGTCAGGATTTTGCAGTGGTTTTTGCGGCAATGGGCGTTAAAAACGACGTTGCGGACTATTTCCGCAGAAGCTTTGAGGAAAGCGGCGTGCTGCAGAAGGTAGTAATGTTCCTGAATCTTTCCAACGATCCTATTATTGAACGTATACTTACTCCGAGATGCGCTCTTACTGCGGCTGAATATCTTGCGTTTGAGAAAAATATGCACATTCTGGTAATTCTTACGGATATGACCTCCTACGCGGAGGCTGTGCGTGAATTCTCGTCATCAAAGGGAGAGATCCCGGGACGTAAAGGATTTCCCGGATATTTATACTCCGATCTGGCTTCCCTTTATGAGCGCGCGGGAATTATAAAGGGTTCCGAGGGTTCGGTAACGCAGATACCTATTCTTACAATGCCGAACGATGATATTACACACCCTGTGCCCGACCTTACGGGATATATCACGGAGGGTCAGATAGTTCTTGACAGAGGACTTGACCAGACCGGCGTTTATCCGCCTATCTCAGTCCTGCCGTCACTTTCACGTCTTATGAAAGACGGAATAGGCGAGGGCTATACGCGCGCCGATCATGCGGACGTTTCAAATCAGCTTTTTGCCTGCTATGCAAAGGTAATGGACGCAAGAGCATTGGCGTCGGTAATAGGTGAAGATGAGCTTTCCGAGCTCGATAAGGCTTATATGAATTTCGGAAAGATGTTTGAAAAGTATTTTATAACACAGCGTCCGGACGAGAACCGTTCTATAGACGAAACTCTTGATCTCGGTTGGAGACTTCTTTCACTTCTGCCGAAATCTGTGCTTGACCGTGTAAACGAAAAGCTGCTTAATGAAAAATATGATCCTCACGCAGCGGAATTATTTGAATAATATCCGAACGGTACAGCTTGTGAAAGGAGGCGGCTGCTTTGGCAGAACAGGTATTCCCTACAAAAGGAAATCTGCTGAATGCACAGAAATCTCTTGCTCTTGCGAAAGTGGGATATGAGCTGCTTGATAAGAAGCGTAATATCCTTGTGCGCGAGCTTATGAGTCTTGTAGATAAGGCAAAATCAATGCGTGGAACTATTGAAGAAACTTACAGAAGAGCTTATTCGGCATTGCAGATCGCCAATATTTCAAGAGGCGTTATAGAAAATATTGCATATGCGGTCCCTGAGGAAAATTCAATTTCAATTTCATACCGAAGCGTAATGGGCTGCGAGCTTCCCAAGGTATCCATAGAGGAAAAGAAGCCTGAACTTAATTACGGCTTGCAGTATACCGATTCAAACGTTGATGTGGCTTACAGATGCTTTGAAAAGGCAAAATATATGTCGGCAGCTCTTGCGGAGCTTGAAAACAGCGTATATCGTCTTACCAATTCCATAAGGAAAACACAGACAAGGGCAAATGCTTTACAGAATATAGTTATTCCAAGGTATGAGGGAATAGTAAAATTCATCACTAACAGCCTTGAAGAAAAGGAACGTGAGGAATTTTCACGTATGAAAGTCATTAAAGCTCAGAAGCTCAGCAAGAAAAGATATATCATCAAGGAAAAGTCAAGAATATGATATGTAAAGGGACGTGAAGCTCACGCCCCTTTTATTTTTATGAAAGCCGTATATTGTCGACTTCCTTTCTTGCGATGGCGGCATTTTCTTCATGAGCATTTACTACGCTTCCGTCCGGAAGAGTAACGTTATCGGTTATAATATTTGTATAATATTTTCCGTTGATCTGTTGGGGATTATTTACGTCTATCTGTGCATAATTACCGTGCTTTATAAGATCTCTATACATATCCATTACCTGCTTTCCGGTCAAAGATAGCTTTTAAGGTTATCTATATAGCGCTGCTCCTTGGAAAGCATATCCTTGGCTTCCTGAATAAGCTCAGGCTCTGCTGTAACGGAACGGTTCAGCGCCTTGTTTATCTTGATAACGCCCATATTTGTTCCCTGAATGAGCATTTCTGCAATATGCTGTGTGGAATTATCCTTTGCACAGTTCATGGTTATACCCATGGAGGTCATCATTTTTGCCATTTTGGAAACAGGCTTGGGAGACATATTTCTGGCTCTCATCTGGCTTGTAAGCGTGTTCGTCTGATCACTGTAATTGGAAAGCTGCATTCTCAGCTCGCCGCGAAGCTTGGTATCGTGTACCTTGGGAAATATCTTTTTTATAGAACCTGTTCCCATTTCGGCGTTCTGATAAAGCGCGTTAAAAAGCTTGCTTTGATCTGCCATAGTTATCATTCCTTTCTGGAAAATCAAACGGCGCCGCAAAAATTTCTGACTATCATATGAGATGCTTTTACAGTGCCGTTTGATATTATTATTTCTTATCCGCAGATCTTTATTTGAGGTATTTATATTGAAATTTGTCAGGAATCAGTTCTATGACTTCATTTAACCAATATGTCCGACATGGGGGAATAGATGGAATACAAGTTTTCATAATTATATTGAAATTTTTCAAAAAATGATGTATAATAAACTTATAATGTATTTGAAAGGAAAAATTATATGTCAGACAGATATATTTCAAACAAAAAGGAAAATTTTGTATCAAGGTGTATGAAAGGCATAGGCTACTGGCTTCTGGGAAATTTTATGTGCTTTTTTATATGCTCATCAACGGCTTTGTTTATGAGAAGATTCCTTTTTATAAGGATATTTATATCATTCTGCACGCTTGTGGTAACATTGGGACTGTATTTCAACTGGGCGCATTATGCCGCTAAACGCGATAAGAATGTGGTAAAATTCCACGGAATTGAGTACGACAGATATATGCCCTTTAAAATGGCGGCAGCAGCTCCGGTATTAAGCTATATAATGCTTGTATGTCTTTATCTGAGCAAATTGAATGTGATTCCTGATATTTTCAACTACTATCTGCTTGGAAATATGTGGCTGCGTCCATTTGTAACAATGTTTACGGGAGATTTTTCCATAGGTTCCATATCATGGCTCGGTATGATCGGTATAACTCTTATGGTTCTTCTTCAGCCGCTGACAATAGCCGTTACTTATATCCTTACCTATAAAGAGGTGGATATAACAAAGATAATTTTCTATAAAAAACAGTAATACAAGCTTTGATTTTTTCATAATATACAGTAAAACAAGCTGTTTGGAGGTATATTATGAGAAATATCAAATGGAATGTTGCCTTTGTCGTTCTTACATTTCTTGCATGTGTAGGTGTGATATGCTACGCTGCCGTTCAGATAGACGAGGTAGTGACGGTCGACAGCGATATTGTGGAGCAAAACGATGATTATGTCATCGTCCTTGATGCCGGACATGGAGGTATTGATGGAGGGTGTTCCACTG
>CANQZS010000044.1 GCA_947628385.1 uncultured Clostridia bacterium
TTGCAAACTGCGCAGCTGTTTGCAAGAGGGGAACGCTCTGCAAGAGAGAGCGTTCCCCTTGAATTAACTGTTTATTAGATGTAATCCTTTTAAAACAGTCCGGTGGACTGTTTTAAAATAAATTTAAGTATATTTTTACAGTATGAGATATATTGCGCCTACGGCGCAAAATTGTTAATTACGCATTACGAATTCATCTCAACTCTCAAAGCTCAACACTATAATTGCGCATTACGCGAATTTAGTCTCTCTCATAGCCGCGCGTATCTCCATAGTGCCTGTGTCACTGTGGAAAAATACCGTCCGTCCAAAATTGGAGCCTGTCTCTTCCGCAACTATTTTTATCCTGTACGCGGAAAGAACTTTCTTAACAGCCGCTACATTCCTCTCACCTATGTTGAATATTGAGGAATTTACACTGAACATCTGCGCTCCTCCGGCGATCTTTGCCGTCATTCTTGATGTCGAAGCGCCTTGAAGATTCATGGTCTGTATAAGCTCCATGATCCCCGTATCAGCATATCTGCGCTTGTTGTCAACGCCTTGACCGGCTTCTCTGCTCATAGGGAGCATTATATGTGCAAGTCCTGCAATTTTTTTCTCGTTATCATAAAGACATATCCCCACGCAAGATCCTAAAGCATAAGTTACCAGCGTATCCGGAGCCTTTACTACATTAAGATCGGCAATACCTACCGTAACAAGCTCCGCCATTATACACTCACTCCCAACTTTGAAAAAAGGACCTCCAACGATCTCATCTCGGGAACAAGTATCATATTGCTCTTTATTTCGCCGCTTCCTATTATAAAGCTGTCGTCAATAAAAAGCACCTTATTTCCTACCTTGGCAAATTCTATAGTCGGAACGCTCAGTATGGCTCCTACCATATCCGTAGTAAGCACCGGAACGGAAATATCTATAGTCAATCCTGTAAGAGACGCAATGGCATTTATATATGAAGCCGCCATTATGTTCCCCACTTCTGAGATAAGCGACTGCTCCATTTCGTTAAGATTCATAAGATCTTCGATCTCGCTTCCGAAAAGCTGACTTGTCATTTTGCTTGCAAATGGCTTTTGCAAAACATAAAGCATCATTCCGTTTATATCTCCGAGAATGTTTACAAGCATTCCTATGGTTATATTTTCGGGACCTCCAAGGTATGTAACTGCATCTTCAAAATCAAGCATTCTTACTGACGGTACATTTATCCTCGTTTCACACTGGAGAAGTCCCGCAAGCGCGCTTGCAGCATTTCCGGAACCTATATTTCCTATTTCTCTCAGCACGTCGATATGAGCTTCACTGAGCTCTTCTACGTTTCTTAACGACATTATTCAGCCTCCTAAAGCATTTGTATATTCAGGAACGCTTGTCCCTGACGGGATCAGTTCCTGAGATTATTGATAATATTTTCAAGCTCGTCATGCGTCTTTACCATATTTACATTAAGCTGATATGCTCTCTGATATTCGATGACCTTTGACATTTCATTTGCAATATTAGTTGAGGACGCTTCAACATATCTCTGCTTTTTCCTTGCCTCCGGATCAGAAACAGCCTCTCCGCTTGCCTGTGTGGCAATGAAATAATTGTCGCCGACCTGATCCAGACCGTAGGGATTTTCAAATGTATATACGCCTACCATTTCAGCCAGAGCCGCAGCGTCAATGTCCGTGCTGTCCTCTCCCATGAACGGAACGGTTATCCTGTTCCCCTCATAGTCCAGAACGTAAGCTCCGTACTCATTGCAAAGCTCCCAGTATCCGTCAGGGTGCTGAGTGATATAGAACGAGCCGTCCTTTGTATATGTAACGTCTCCCTCCGGAGTGAGAACGGCAAAGAATCCCTCGTCAAGAGCTGCAAAATCAAGCTCTCTGCCTGTCTCCCTGAGCTGAGACTGTTCAAACATCATGTCTGTTTTCTGGATCCTGACGCCATGACCGAACTGTGTCTCCTCATTGTTATTGTTCCTTTCGGTATATATAAGATCGGCAAATGACGGTCTTGATGCCTTGAATCCGTTGGTATTTACATTGGCAATATTGTTTGCCGTAATATCCATAGCCATCTGATAGTTGATGACTCCCAGCGCTGCGGTATTATAACCTATTTTACTCATAAAATATCCCCGCTTTCATAAAATTTATCGGAATTCCGTTAGTTTATTCTTGCAAGATCGTTTGCAGCCATCTGGTTCACGCTGTTTATGATCTTCAGAGCCGTACTGCACGCCGTGAAAACGTGCTGAGCGTCCATAGCCTTTATAGTTTCCTCCGCCACGTCAACGTTGGAACGTTCAAACCAGCCTTGCATTACCCTGTATCTTTCGGGAATATTTCCTATAGGCGTCTCCTCATACGGACGCATAAGATTATCGTCCACCTTTTCAACGTCCGTACCTGCGGCAATATAGCTCAGACCGAGATCAAAAACTCTTCCGTCATCAACGGTGATCTGTCCGAATCTGTCCACCTGAAAATCCGCAGTGCCGAGCTGTATGCGTTCTCCGTTTGCGTCAAGAACATAACCGGTGCTTCCGAGAGTAAGGTATCCCTCGGCGTTTATGGTGAACTGTCCGTTCCTGCTGAGGAGCCTTTCGCCTGTTCTGCGTTCCTCGATGTTGAAATATACATTTCCCACCAGAGCCATATCCAGTCGGGAATTCGTATTTTCAAATGTGCCCTGTTCAAGATCAGTAAAGGTATAGTCGATCGTCCTGTAGCGGATAGTTCCCGTCCGGCTGTGCTCGCTGTTTATGAGCAGCAGTGCTTCCGCAAAGGTAGTAGGGATAGCCTCGTCGGATCTGTAGCCGGCTGTTTTGACATTAGCAAGATTGTTTGTAATGACATTCATTATTCTCTGCTCGTTTATGATACCGTTTGCCGCGGTATAATATCCTCTCAGCATAAGCAGCTTCCTTTCCGAACCGGTCACGGTTCACAGATTTATATAATTCTCCATGTATTGTCTGAGCTTTTTTACCGCTTGGGCATGAAGCTGGCAGACTCTGCTCTCGGAAACGTCAAGTACCTTTCCGATGTCCGAGAACCTTAATTTTTCGTAATAATAAAGTGTAACGACCAGTCTTTCCCTTTCCTTAAGGGACTTTACAGCCTCGGTAAGATATTTCAGCTTTTCCTGATCGTAAAGCGGAGCTTCCGCCGACCATACGCCGTTCTCGTCCGTCTCCTCGGCTATATCGAAGCCCTTGTCAGCAAGCAGCTCCTCAAAGGAAAGCGTCTGTGAAGCCGCCATCTGGTATGTATAGCTTTCAAATCTTGCTAACGTGATCTTCATTTTTGCGGCAAGCTCCTCCGAGGTAGGCTCTCTGTCAAGCTCTCCGTACAGTTCGGAATAAGCCGCGTCATATTCCCTTGCAAAGCGTCTTACGCTTCTCGGAACAATATCCTGCCGCCTTATGAAATCTATTATTGCGCCGCGCACCTTAATGGAGGCGTACGTCTCGAATTTTGCGCCTTTGTTGGGATCGAAGCTGTCCACGGCGCTTATCAGCGCAAGAGTCGCCTCGTTGACTATATCCTCTGCTCCGGTGAATTTTATATACATATTTCTTGTCGAAACAGCCGCGTATTTAACTATGTTCATATATTCCATAACAACGCTGTTCCGGAGCTTTTTATCGCCTGTCTCCTTATATCTCATCAGGAGCTGCAACTTCTCTTCCTTTTCGGTTTCAATGCCGGTCAAAAAGCTCACCTCTGATCTGTGATCCGCATAGGGTCAGACCGCGGCTTCCTCAAGGGAGATATTTCCCACTGCCTGTATCTGAACGGAGTTATCTATCTCGCTGAACGACAGTACCGTTATATTCGGAATAAACTGATCTATCAGCTTTTTAAAGTATATCCTTACTATCGGGGACGTCAGGACTATAGGAACTGGAACGACGTCCTTTACCTTGTCTATCCTGTCATTCAAAGCGGAAATAAGCTGCTGTATCGTCTGGGGATCCATTGCAAGGTATGAGCCCTGTTCGGATTTCTTTACCGAAGCGACTATCTTATTTTCCGTCTCCGTATCGAGAGTAAGGACTCTTATCTGTCCGCCGTCGGAGAATTTTCTTGTTATCGTACGTTTAAGAGCCTGACGAACGTATTCCGTCGTTATGTCAATATCCTTCATATTGTGCTGATTGTCCGCCAGCGTTTCAAGTATCGTCTGGAGATCCCTTATGGGAACTCCCTCTTTCAGCAGCATACAAAGCACCTTTTGCAGATAAGCCGGAGAAACTACTGCCGGAACGATGTCCTCCACCACCGACGGATTTGTTTGCTTCAGCTTATCGAGCATGGTTTTCACGTCCTGTCTTGAAAGCAGCTCATGAGCGTGATTTTTTATTACCTCCGAAAGATGCGTTATGACCACCGACGTAGGGTCTATAAGCGTGTATCCTGCGATCTCCGCTTTCAGCTTGTTCTGCTCAGACACCCATTTTGCCGGAATATTGAATGCCGGTTCAACGGTATCTATGCCGTCTATTTCCTTTGTCACGCTTCCGCTGTCCAGCGCAAGGTAATGATCCATAAGTATTTCCGCGTGAGCCACTACCTCGCCCTTTATTTTTATAACATACTGATTAGGATTTATATGCTGGTTATCGGTCATTCTTACCGACGGGAAGACCATTCCCATATCTATTGCAAACTGCTTGCGGAATATTACCACACGTTCGATAAGAGTTCCTCCGGCGCTTTCGTCCGCAAGCGGGATAAGGCTGTAGCCGAATTCCATTTCTATAGGCTCGACGTTAAGGAGCTTGTAAACATTGTCTATGTCCTTGTAATACTCCATTTCGGAAAGTGCCTCGCGGTTTTCAGCCATTTCCTGAGCGTCGGAGCCCTCCGCAAGGATAAGCTGCCGCTGGTTCCTCATAAGTATCACTCCCAGCGCAAGAAGAACTGCGCCAAGAACTATCAGCTGCACCTTAGGGAAGCCCGGAATAAACATCATTACCAACAGCACGCCGCCTGCGATTATAAGCGCAAGAGGCTGTGAAGTGAACTGGTTCTTGATGTCTATGTTAAGGCTTGCCTCCGAAGCAGAACGTGTAACTATCATACCCATTGACGTGGAGATCAGCAGCGCCGGTATCTGAGAGCAAAGACCGTCTCCTACTGTAGCAATTGTGTATGTGGAAAGCACGTCTGTAAATTCCATTCCGTCAAAAACAAGGCCTACTATCGCGCCGCCTATAAGGTTTACTATTGCTGCAACGATAGAGAACGTAGCGTCTCCCTTTACAAACTTTGAAGCACCGTCCATCGCTCCGAAGAAATCGGATTCACGCTGTATTTTTGCGCGGCGGATCTTGGCTTCCTCCTCGTTGATTATGCCCGAATTAAGGTCGGCGTCTATCGCCATCTGCTTACCGGGCATAGCGTCCAGCGTAAATCTTGCAGTTACCTCGGCAACTCTTTCCGCGCCCTTGGTAACTACCAGCATCTGAACTACCGTTATAAGTATGAATACTATAAATCCGATAAGAGCATTGCCTTTCATAACGAACTGTCCGAACGCCTGAACTATCTGTCCCGCATATCCCTGCTGGAACAGTATCAAACGTGTTGAGGAGATATTCAGACCGAGCCTGAATATAGTCGTTATGAGCAGCATTGACGGGAATATTGAAAATTCCAGCGGCTCCTTTATGTACATCGTTATCAGCAGTATAAGAAGTGAAAGCCCTATATTCACGCCGAACAGCATATCCAGCAGCTGAGTCGGCAGAGGAATGATTATAAGAAATACAGCAAGGATAACGAATACCGTTACCATATTATTAAGAACCTTACTCACGGTATGAACGTAACCTTCCTTTCAAATATCTCCTGCATTGGATCCTATGATACGCCCTTGGGCTTTTTGCCTTTAAGACCGTAAACGAAAGCAAACACCTCGACCACCGGCTGATAGAAGCTGTATGGTATCTCTCTTCCCAGATCCACCGCTGCGTAAAGTCCTCTTGCAAGAGGAACATTCTCCACCACCGTCACGCCGCTTTCCTCGGCTTTTTCTATTATCCTGAACGCAACATTGTCCGCTCCCTTTGCCACTACCACAGGAGCCCTGTCGCTGTCCTCGTCATATCTCAGCGCGACCGCAAAATGAGTAGGGTTCCTTATTACCACGTCCGCCTGCGGGACCTCCTGCATCATTCTGCTCATAGCGAGCTGCTGCTGCTTCTGGCGGCGTTTGCTCTTGATCTGAGGATCGCCCTCCATTTGTTTGAACTCTTCCTTGACCTCCTGCTTGGTCATCTTCATATCCTTTTCCCATTTATACTTCTGGAAAAGGAAATCTATAGCTGCAACAGCCACGAACACCGCCGCGATCTTCATACATATTGCAAATATTGCGTCCGCAGTATATATGAGCCCCGCCGCCGGATCGAGCTGCACCAGTCTTGCAAAGCCAGTTATCCTGCCCTTTATCTCGTCATACACCACCGCAATAAGTATCACAAGCTTGGCAATTGATTTTGCCAGCTCAAATGCGGAGCTGAGCGAGAACATTTTTTGTATCCCCTTAAACGGGTTCAGCTTATCGAGCTTGAATTTTAAGGATTTTTTTGAAAAAATGAATTTTGTCTGTATCCCCGTCACTATCACCGGAACAGCTACCGAAAGCAGCAGTATCGGTCCCGCCGTAAGCAGAACTACCTTGCCTATTTCCAGTATCAGCTTCTGAGGGATCCCCATTCCGTCTATGGTATTTCCGCCGTCCATGCCCTCGCCTGAAAGGCTTATCCAGTAGGTCAGACTTCCGGAAATAGTTCTGTACATATATTCTGCCATGATCCTTAGCGTAAAGAACACCAGCAGTATGAACGCTGCCGTAACAACGTCCCTGCTCTGCATGACGTTGCCCTCCTTGCGCTGCTCCCGCCGTTTATGGGGAGTCGCCTTTTCGGTCTTTTCACCGCTGCTTTCAGGCATTGTCTGATCTCCTTTACAATAAAAAGCGTTTGCGGAACTTTATTTTTTATGGCGACGTCACGCCGGAATAGCCATCATAAGATCTTCAAGGGCTTCAAGCCATTTATCAAGGTATCCGTCCATAAAATCCGATATAGGGATCGCCGTCAGGAACAGCATAAGGAATCCGAACGCCACCTTCATCTGGATATTTACGACCATTATCTGTATCTGCGGAACGGATTTCATAAGAACTCCCACGCAGAATTCCATTATCAGCTCCGCCGCGATTATCGGCATTGCAAGCTTTATTACCATTGCCAGAAGAACCGAAAAATACACCGCGATATTATATCCCAGATCCGGAGAAAATCCTCCTCCGCCCAGCGGGATAATATCAAATGACGTCACAAAAAGCTTTATATAAGACATATGGGAATTCGTCACAAAGAAATACAGATAAAGCATAAAGCTCAGGAACGATCCCATTATCGACATCTGTATCCGCGTTTCCGGATCAAAGACCTTAGCCATGCCAAGACCCGACTGCATATCCATTACCTCGCCCGCGACCTGCACCGTAAGGAAAAACAGATCCGAAATGAAGCCTATCACGACCCCGATAAAGCTTTCCCTTAGTATCAGCATCAGGTAAACGCCTGCCTGAGTGCCGCTGTCAATAGGCTCCGGCTGTATCGTAAGTACCACAATATATGTAATGAATATCGAGATCCCTACTTTAGCTATCGTCGGTATGTTCCGTCTTGAAAGGATCGGGTTGAATATGAATATCCCCAGTATTCTTGCAAAAACCAGCAGATCAGTCTCCAGACTGCTGTACAGGAATGTAAAGAGATCCAAGGTCCGCTCCTTTCCGCACTTTCAGCCGTTTTGCGGAATACTCCGGCAGCTTCTGCGGAAACAGCAGCCTGCCGCTCATATCACCGTCTGACGGCTTATACTGTTTATAATATCGAATATCCTGATAACAAATTCATTGCATGAGCTTATCATCATCGGCGCCATAAGCAGCAGCAGAACTACGATCGTAAGCGCTTTCGGAACGAATGTCAGCGTTTGCTCATGCACCTGAGTTGCCGCTTGAAGTATAGCAATGACCAATCCGACTATCATGCTTATAAGGAGCAGCGGCCCCGCAAGCCTTATAGAAAGTATAAGCGCCTCTCTGAATATCTGGAGCACCAGCTCCTCCGTCATATCGGTCCGCCTCCTCTGCGGGATCTTTTTTCAGACTATGTATAGAATCCTGTTACCAATGATTCTATAAGAAGCGTCCAGCCGTCGCACATAATAAACAGCAGCAGCTTAAACGGCACCGACACCGTAGTCGGCGGCAGCATCATCATACCCATTGACATGAGCAGTGTTGATACTACAATATCTATGATAAGAAATGGGATATAAAGCAGAAAACCTATTTCAAATCCCACTTTTATCTCGCTTAATATAAATGCGGGAACGACCATCGTAAAGCTGATCTCTTCCAGAAATTCCTCTTCTGTTTCCGCTTCGACCTCCGTACCCGTAAGCCCCATGAAAAAATTCATCGAATCGTTGCTTGTATTCTTTAGCATCCACCTCTTTAGCGGTACCGACGCCGCCTGCACCGCCTCCACTGAGGTGTACTCTCCGTTTTTATATGGAACATATGCCGTCTCGTTCATTTCACTTATGACCGGAGACATTATGAAAAGCGTAAGGAAAAGAGCAAGACCTATCATCACCTGATTCGGCGGTGTCTGCTGAACGCCCATTGCGTTTCTCAGAAGAGAAAAGGAAATAATGATCCTTGTAAAGCACGTCAGCATGACTAGGATCGACGGCGCCAGTGACAATATCGTTATCAGAAGAATAAGGTCTATCGTCGTTGAGCTTTCGTTTATATTTAACTGATCGAGCAGTCCCTCAGCCGAAGGCTCGCTGTCCGTGAGAGGCTCCTCATACGGAAGAGCCGTAGTTGTCACCGATACCTGCTCCGTATCCTCCGGATCCCATATCGGATCCGTCTGAGGAAGTGTTGTCTCGATGTTTGGTATTGTCGTAACTATTCCCGTGACCTCGCCGTCCATAGAAGCATAGACCGTCATATCCGGAAATGAAGTGGCTATCGCCGCGGCAGCCGCTATACCGGCAAAAGCTCCGGCAAGCCTTTTAAAAATCATCTTTTTCATTCCGAAATTCCTCTTTTGCCTCTGAGCTGTCCGGATCCTCCGAAGCGATATTTTTTTCCGCAAAAGCCTTTTTCAGGCTTTTCATGAATCCCGATTCCGTGCGGATCGCATTTGTATCCTCCGTTTCAAGATCGTTTTCGTCGAGATCGCATATTTTATTTATCGAATTTTGCGTAACTCCCAGCAGCATGAATTTATTCCCCACCGAAATTATCATAAGCTGCTTATCCTGAGCGATACCCACACATTCGATTATCCTTACAGATCTTTGTCCTCCGCCGAAGCTGCCGGAATTGAACCTTTTATTGAGCCATTTCGCTGCAAAATACGTCAGGAAAATAAGCCCGATTATCCCGAGCAGCGCGCAGATAACAGTAAAAACCTCGCCGATCATTGTCTGCTGTTATCCGAGGACCTTCTGAACGGTCTGGAGGATCCTGTCCGCCTTGAAAGGCTTTACTATGAAATCCAGAGCGCCGAGCTTGATAGCCTCAACTACCATAGCCTCCTGACCCATAGCCGAGCACATTACTATCTTTGCGCCCGGGTCGGAAGCCTTAATATCTCTCAGTGCTTCGATACCGGTTTTATTCGGCATTGTAATATCCATTATTACCAGATCAGGCTTTTCGGAAGCGTATGTATTGCAGGCGATCTCGCCGTCCGCCGCTTCGATTATGTTGGTATAACCGTTCTTTGTAAGAGCGTCCTTGATCATCATTCTCATAAATGCAGCGTCGTCTACAAGCATGATTTTCTTATCCATAATAAATACTCCGTTTCTCCGCCTGAAAAATAATTATTTTGTTCGCTGATGCGGTCGGCGGGGACCGCGATATTGATATTATACGTTGCTTTCTTGATCTATTGGTTATTGCTGCCTATGGAATCAAGCAGCTTTGATTTTATTATCTCCGTGATCCTTACCGCGAAATTATCGTCTATAACGACCACGTCTCCCTTGGCGATAAGGTTGCCGTTTACGATTATATCCACCGGAGCGCCTGCCTGTCTTTCAAGCTCGATTATCGTTCCTTGGGTGAATTCGAGTATTTCCTTTACTTTCTTTACAGCCGAGCCGATCTCCACCGTAACGTTAAGGGGAACGTTCATCAGCAGATTGAGGTTATCGTTCTGCTCCTGAGTAAGAGCGGCGTTCTGATATGTGCCGAAGCTTTGCAGCTGAACGGGCTGGATATTGAGCGCCTGCTGAGGCATCTGCTGCTGATAAGCCTGATATGGCGGATATGGCTGCTGGTACTGTCCCTGATACATTCCCTGACCTTGCCGAGGAGGATACATTCCCTGTC
>CANQZS010000045.1 GCA_947628385.1 uncultured Clostridia bacterium
CTGGGCAACTCACGGAGAACCCTCGGACGTTAATTCACACCCTATAGGGAATGGAAGAGTTTCTATAGTTCATAACGGAATAATCGAAAATTACAGGGAAATAAAAAGCTTCCTTATCGGAAAAGGATACGGATTTGAAAGCGAAACGGATACGGAGACCGTCGCAAAGCTCCTTGACTATTATTACGAGGGCGATCCGATAAGAGCCATTGAAAAGGCTGTCAGCGCCATTGACGGAGCTTATGCGCTGGGAATAATATTCAGAGAGCATAAAAATAAAATTTTCGCCGTGCGAAAGGAAAGCCCTCTTATTGTGGGAAAGGGCAGCGGCGAAAGCTTTATCGCTTCGGATATTACGGCTATACTTGAACATACGCGGGAATATTACTGCCTTGAACGCGGAGAGATAGCCGTTCTGGACGAAGAGGGAATACATTTTACCGATCTTCACGGGGAAAATATACACAAGGAGATACAGACCGCCGACTGGGACGTTGAATCCGCTCAGAAAGGCGGATATGAGCATTTTATGCTCAAGGAGATACACGAACAGCCTGCCGCAGTGAGAAATACGGTCTCTCCGAGGATCAGGAACGGACTTCCTGATCTCAGCGAATGTGGTCTTACGGCGGAAAAAATACGTTCCTATAAGCATATTTTTATTGTCGGCTGCGGCTCGGCAATGCATTCCGGAATGGTTGGAAAATATCTTATAGAGGGAATAGCAAGAACTCAGGTAACGGTAGATATTGCTTCCGAATTCAGATACAGGGATCCGCTGGTTGAAAAGGGAGATCTTGTGGTGATAGTTTCCCAGTCGGGCGAGACGGCGGATTCTCTTGAAGCGCTCAGACTTTCAAAGTCAAAGGGAGCGGATACGCTTGCTGTGGTGAATGTGGTAGGCTCCTCGATAGCAAGAGAAGCGGATATGGTAATATATACGAACGCAGGACCGGAGATCTCGGTATGCTCTACAAAGGCATATACGGTCCAAGCCGCATTTATGTATCTGTTTGCCTTTGAGATAGCATTATCAAGAGGAAAGATAAGTGAGGAGCGCTGCCGTGAGCTCGTGAGCGGTCTTATGGACGTTCCGGATAAGATACAGGCGTGCCTTGAAGATATGTCGGAATATCAGTATGTCGCTTCAAAAATATTCAATGCCGACAGTCTGCTTTACATAGGCAGAGGGCTTGACAATGCGCTCAGCATGGAGGGATCGCTCAAATTAAAGGAAATTTCCTATATTCACAGCGAATCCTATGCCGCAGGCGAGCTGAAGCACGGGACTATCTCGCTTATTCAGGAGGGGACTCCGGTAATTGCGGTAATGACGCAAAGCGCGCTGCTTGATAAAATGATCTCAAATGTAAGAACGGTAAAAAGTAGGGGAGCAAAGGTCGTTATGATCTGCCGCAAAAATGAGAGCATAGATCAGGATTGCGCCGACTATAAGGTAGGACTTCCCGATGCGGACGATCTTTTCCTGCCGCTTATCGCCACCGTGGCAATGCAGCTTATTGCATATTACACTGCCGTTCAGCGCGGCTGCGACGTAGATAAGCCGAGAAATCTCGCAAAATCAGTTACCGTTGAATAAGGAAAACACTTTGAAGGGTGATCCACAGGAATGGAAAAAGAAATGATCTCTTTGATCGTTCCATGCTATAACGAGCAGGAGGTCCTGCCGATGTTCAGGGACGAGATACTTAAAGTCACCGACGGAATGTCGGAAAAATATCCGGATCTGGTATTTGAGTTCCTGTTTATAAACGACGGTTCAAAGGACGGCACACTCGGGCTGCTGAGAAAATTTTCCGAGGACGACAGCAGGTTCAGATATATTTCATTCAGCAGGAATTTCGGAAAGGAAGCCGCAATGCTTGCGGGTCTGGAAAACTGTAAGGGCGATTATACGGTGATCCTTGACGCCGACCTGCAGCATCCGCCTAAGCTTATTCCGCAGATGTATGAATACGTCAGGAACGGTGAATATGACTGCGCGGGAACAAGACGTATCTCCCGCAAAGGCGAACCGAAGCTGCTGTCGTTTTTTTCAAGGAGCTTCTATAAAATAATAAATAAAATTTCTCAGACGCAGATAGTAGACGGTGCACAGGATTACAGATTCATGACAAGACAGATGGTGGACGCTATAATCTCCATGCGGGAATACAACCGATTTTCAAAGGGAATTTTCAGTTGGGTAGGATTCAACACAAAATATATCGAAGTGGAAAATACCGAGCGCGCGGCGGGAAAGACTACATGGAATTTCCGTAAGCTGTTAAAATATTCCTTTGAGGGGATATTTGCGTTTTCGACTGCGCCATTGGATCTGGCAGTGATAATGGGTATCATCTTTATATTGCTTGCCGTTGCAATGGTTATAAAGATCCTTATCTGCGGCGACGAAATGTGGGGCGACTCACTTATAATAACACTGGTGTGCCTCATCGGAGGGATACAGCTTTTCTGCATAGGAGTGCTGGGACAGTATATAGCAAAGACGTATCTTGAAGTCAAGAAACGTCCTGTGTATATAATTGGCGAGACCGAAAAAACCTACAGGAAAAGAAAGGAAAATTGATATGAACATATGGCATGATATTTCACCGAACCGCATTACAAAGGATAACTTCTTTGCCGTTATCGAGATAGGAAAGGGCAGCAAAATGAAGTATGAGCTTGACAAAAAGACGGGCTTCCTTATGCTTGACAGAGTTTTGTATACCTCTACTCACTATCCGGCAAATTACGGATTCATTCCGAGAACATATGCCGAGGACGGCGATCCGCTGGACGTTCTGGTGCTTTGCTCCGAGTCGATATGCTCCCTTGCGCTGGTAAAGTGCTATCCTATAGGGGTAATTTCCATGCTTGACAATGGGGCGCGCGATGACAAGATCATTGCGATACCGTTCAACGATCCTACGTATAATTCTTATAAGGATATAAGCGAGCTTCCAAAGCACGTTTTTGATGAAATGTCGCATTTCTTTTCGGTATATAAATCTCTTGAGGGCAAGGAGACGGTCATTGACGAAATGAAAGGCAGAGAAGAGGCAATTTCCATTGTTGAGCGCTGCATAGACCGTTACATAGAAAGCTTCTGCAAGGGCAGATCAGAATAAATAAACGGAGGATATTAAGATATGAGAAAAAATTTAGGAGTACAGCCCGCACTGTTCCCCATGCCGGTGGCAATAGTTGCGGCATATGACGAGGACGGAAAGGTATGCGCCATGAACGCAGCTTGGGCGCAGATATGCGATATGGATAAGATCGCGCTGTTTATTGATGAGGAACACAAGACCACCGCAAATATCAGGCAGAGCAAAGCATTCACCGTAAGCATAGCCGATGTTCCTAATATGGAAGCGGCGGATTTCTTTGGAATAGCTACCGGAAATAAGATGCCGGATAAGTTTGAACGCACAGGCTATCACGCGGTAAAGAGCGAATTTGTAAACGCTCCTGTGATCGCGGAATTTCCGGTCACGCTTGAGTGTGAGCTTGCGGAGGTAGTAAACACTCCGAATCTTCACGCTGTTGTCGGGAAAATAATAAACGTAAGTGCTGATGAAAATATAGTCGGTGACAAGGATAAGATAATTCCCGAAAGAGTGAATGCGCTTATATTTGACCAGTTCCGTTCCGGATATTATTCCGTAGGCAGCAAGGTCGGACAGGCATGGAATGCCGGAAAGCGTTATATGGATAAGTAAAAGAATATTCCCTCCGGAAAATTCCGGAGGGAATATAATTTATAAAATTTTATCAATGTCTCTTTTACTGTAAATAAATCGTCTGACCTCCATTACATCGTCTATGACAACATAAAATACCGAATAATTTCCTACATAGATTCTGTAATATGTATTTTTTCGCTTTTTTAGTGAGTGAAAAGGTTCAAAGGATAATGGAGAATCAAGCCGTTTTTCTATGGCTTTTTTAGTTTCATTTAATAAACGTTCAGCAGCTTGAGTATTATTTAATGTAAATGAAATGTATGTTACTGCCTTTGTGAGATCGCGTTCAAATATTGGAAGTATCCTTAGTTTATATGTTTTCACGAAGTACCGCCCTCACTCTGTCAAAGACTTCATCTGATGTATAGCGAACATCGGTGCTTTCAGCTTCTTTATCGGCTTCATCAAGTTTAGCTTCAATATCCTCTGTCAGTGCTGAATATTGTTCAAGGCTTAACACCACCATAGTTCCATAGCCGTTTTTTGTAAGAAATACAGGCTGACCGCAGTTTACAATATTTTCTATTTCCGGAAACTTATTTCTCAGATCTGATACAGGTCTTATTTGCATCATACCGATCACCTCCGCAGCTTATTTTATCATAATTTTATCATAATATTATTGAAATGTCAAGTGAAAAATTATTCCCTCCGGAAATTTCCGGAGGGAATATTTGCTATTTATCTTTATAATTTCATTTGCAAAGATATTATTCAAATGCTTTTTCCGTAAATATAATGTTACTCATCAGCCATTTTGTCCAAATCTTCCATAGCTTTGATAACGATCTTTCCCTTACCCATTTGCGCTATGCTCTCTTCAAGAGCTTTCATATTTGATCGACTGTAGAACGGATCCGCCGAAATTTCAAAGGGTATACGTTTTTCACGAGTCACTTTTTTGGCGAATATCGTTATTGCTGTTGTCATTGACATTCCAAGATCGCTGCATATGCTGTCAAAATCTTTTTTTAGCTGTTCGTCCATTCTTACGCTTATGGTAGTTTGTGACATGATACACACCTCTCTTCCTGATATTATTATAATACATTATCGGGTCAATGTCAATACATTGTATGACGATTATTTCATAAACACAAAGCTTTTCAGCTCAAATAAACACCTGCCCTTTAACGGTTCACCCGTCCAGTCATCGGCATAGTCGGTCGTTATTCTGAAAAATACCGAGTGACGTCCCGTAACAGCCTTTACAACGGAATCAACTGCGCCGCCGCTTCTGCCTATGTCGCATACGCCGATCTCTTCGCCGTTTTCTCCGTCGATCAGTATGTGCATATGACAATCACAGCCGCAGCCTACTGTATCTGCGGAAAATTCCATGGTTATGCTGCCGAAATCGTCCCCAAAATCAAAATATTTGTAACCTATGACCGCGCCGTCAAAAATGTTTGTTACCGTCCTTTCAAAGACGTTCTTTTCGGTGACTATAGCTCCGCCCTTTAATACGCAGGCGATCTCGGCAGGCGTGATCCTGTACGGATCGAGCGAATCCTCAAATCCCAAGGATGTCATTTCCACAGGCGGGATAGTTCCGTCAGGCAGGATCTCTATCTTTTCCACACAGCCACGTCTGGACATTATCGTTCCGTTTGTCATGCGGTGGTAGAAAATATACCACTGCCCATTGATATTTGCAATTGATCCATGATCGTTCCCGCCGGGATAGTCAACACCATTGTCGATGATGTAGCCGCGATAGGTAAAGGGTCCTGTGGGACTGTCAGAGGTCGCATATGCAAGACGGCTGCCTCGGAGCGGGGAATAGATCATGTAATATGTTCCGTTCACCTTTCTTGGAGAACAGGCTTCAAAGAAAAGCTTGTCCTGCTCGTCAAATCCGTATTCCGGACGTTCCTTGCATGGAATAAAATGTTCAATGCAAGTGCCGTCAAGGATCTCATACATATTTTCGCCGTTTACTTCCGCAAGGAATGACCGCTGGAACCCGCAGTATATGTAGACTCTGCCGTCGTCGTCCACAAGAACGCCCGGGTCTATGAACCAGCCGTTGCAGCATATTTCGTCAGAAATGGTATATTTGTACTGTGAAATGAGCCGGAACGGTCCCTCCGGACGGTCGCTTACCGCTACGCAGCCCTTGGCGTTTACGATATAGGCAAAAAGATAGTATTTGCCGTCCTTTTCCACAACGTCGGGAGCGTAAAGCTGACATCTGCTGTCCGTCCAGTCCGTGTCGGCAGGATAGTCTCTGGTCGCCTGAGTGCGGAATATATCTCCGTGGCAGACCCAGCTGTTCAGGTCGCTGACGGGAGCGCTCCAGCATTTAAGAACGTAATCGCAGAATTTGTCCGAGCCGGCATTGTCATGAGAGCCGTAAACATATACTCTGTCGCCGAAAACTCTCGGTTCTCCGTCCGGAATGTATTCCCAGACGGGAAGATATGGATTTGCCATAAGAATTCCTCCTTTAAATTATGCAGTGGATATATTTTGCTTTGAGCCTTTCAAGCGCGGAAAGCGATGAATAATAACGCTTGGCAAAGCTGTTTACCGCAAGCACGGCTTCATGAGCTTCATCGGAGGAAAGCTGCTTTCCTCCGAACGAGGCTTTAAGAGCAGTTCTTATAACTGTTTCGGCAGTGCCGTCAGAAAGCAGCTCCGAGCTCTCGGAAAGAGCTTTTGCATATTCGAGATCACCCATTTCTCCCTGTTCCGGAAGCTTCATCAGTTCTGCAAGCCGACGGAATTTTTTATATGCCGCAAGCGCGGCTTTTTTTCTGCCGGAGCTGCATTTTTTCTTGTAGATCAGCAGACATATGCGTCTTCTGATAATGAATACGGAGGGTACCGCAATAATAACGAGGACAGCAAGGAATATTTCCGTAAGATCGTAATAAATATCTACCTTGCGCCCGCCCTTTATTCCGAATATTCCAAAGCCTATGACAGGAGCTTTGGATATTTCCGGCTCAGGAATGTTTTCGACGGTATTTGCGGGAGGCTCTGTGACCTCGGTTACCGAGGTGTTCTCTGGAAGTGCAGCGCTGCTTTCCTGAGCTGCCGGCGGGGAATTTGTATCTCCGTCGGCGGCGCTGCTTTCTGCGGAGGGAGCGCTTTCGCCGGCAGATGTCTCGGCAATTTCGGTCTCCTCGCTCTCTGCGGAGGATACCGTTTCGGATACGGTTTCGGGAGCGGCGGTTTCCGTTGGCAGCGCGGTGCGGATATTTCCGTATCCGGAGGTGAATTCCATAGGATACCAGCCGAATCCGTCAATATATATTTCCGCCCACGCATGAGCGCGGGAATCGGTAACGTTTATGGTGACCGTTTCGCCTTTATTTACAGAAGCGGGATAGTCCGTGTTAGGCTTTATTATATATCCCTCAACATATCTTGCGGGGATACCGGCATATCTGCACATCATTACGGCAGTGGAAGCAAAATGGGAGCAGCTTCCTTTTTTTGTTTCAAGGAACCTGTCGATAAAATCTCTTCCCGACGGCAGCTTTCCCGCGCTGAGGCTGTATTCACAGTTATTCCGCAGCCAGCTTTTTATGAAGTAAAGCTTTCTGCTGAATACGGTCATTTCATCGAGAGTGCTCTTGCCCGTCCTGATCTCCTCTTCGGTGATATATTGGTAGTAATTTTCATCGAAGATCATGTCAAGGCGTTCATGCTCCTCCGGAAGATCGAGGTAGTTCTCATATACGAAGTTACGGTAAGCGGCTTCGTCCGCCGACATGGTCTGAGAGATGTTCCACCTCATGCGGAAGATCCCCTGATAGCCGTAAAATCCCGATGGGTCGTAGATCTGTCCGAAATATGATCTGCTGCCGCCTGCAAAGCCGCCGCCGGTCTCGAGAGCGTATCTTGAAACGCTTTCGGGAACGAGCAGATAGGGCATATAAAGATTGTCTCTGCCTGCGGAAATATTTTCTATTGAAAAGCTGTATTTCGGCATTTCGCTTCCGGCGTTTTTCAGGCTGTAGCTGTCGAAAAGGAGCGAGGAAAGTCCGGTATTTTCAAAGCTTCCGACTATTTCGTCAAGCTTTCTGAGCCTTGCGCCGCTAAGCGGCTTCCAGCTTTTCCCTGTGTAATCCGTACCTATGAACCCGCGCAGATAAACGGTATTTTCGGGCTTTGGCATTGTGACCTCAAGAACAGTTCTTCCGTCGAAATATATTTCATCGAATTCGCCGAGCTTTCCGTGATCTATAGCGCCTGTCCTGCCGCTGTCCCGTGAAACAAATGTCAGTACCTCCTCAAAGACGTTCTGCATTTCTCCTCTTTCGATATATCCGGTTATGTTATTGTAGATATTATCTATCCTCTCAGAGCGCTGATAGCCGGAAAGCTTCACGGCGGCAGCGGCTGCAAAGAAGCATATTATCGTCAGCAGCGCGGCTGTTATCCCGCTGCATGAAGCGGCATAACGGTATTTGGTGGAATTTATTTTTTCCCCCGATCCCGCTTCAAGAGCCAGCGCCGACGCACAGCCTGCCGCAACTGCGGAAAATGCAAGGTAATCCGGTTCAAGACCGAACATCAGCACGGCAACCGGCGGGAAAAGAGGGGATATGCAAAGACCGAGAGCATACCATTCCTTGGAAACGAAATAGGCGGCGAAAATACATATTATTACCGCCAAAAAGCAGAAAAACACCGTAATGTGACGTTCCGAAAGCTCCGGCTCGGCTATCGGGATAAACGGCTCGCTGCGGAATTGGGAGCGTATCCTTGCAAGGTAAATATTGAGAGTGTTTGCGAGACCTGCGCATATTTCGTTCCTGAGCAGTCCTGTCAGCAGCAGGAACAGCGCTGCCGAGGTCAGGGAGGCGATCCCGCCGCCCGCACGCTTTTTCATGTTGAATGTAAGGGTGAATATCATGCATGAGACGATAAGCACCGTTATGACTGCCCATTCTTTTATCGGCAGCTCTATACACGTAAGAAAGGAGATGATTGATCCCATGCAGCTCATCAGCACAACAGCAAGCTTTACCGCTATGGGGATAATGCTTTTCCCGTGCTTTTTGGAGATACTGAGCGAGGCTGTTATATTCACAGCAGGGGAATTGCCGTTTTCCATTGGGATACCTCCTTTCCGTTCGTAAATAATATCGGATCATCGGGAATGATCCTGACGGCAGCACTGAGCCGGATATTTATTTATCGCTGCCGGAGTAGAATTCGCGGAATTTTTCCTCAAGCTCCTCCGCCGAGGAATAAATTATCTCAGCTGAAAGCAGTTCCTTGTCGTTTCCGCTGCTGTCCGATACGTTTTCGGAACGTGAGGAACACAGTACCGTTAAACGCTGTTCTCCGGAAAGCTTCAGCAGCTCGCTTATAAAAGCCTTGTCGTCGTTGGGCGAAACTGCGATGATGCGTGAGGCTCCTCTTCTGAAAAGCTCGGCAGCGTTCATATGATATTCGTCGTCGGTGATACGGCTGCCGGATACGATATTCCCGCAGCAAAGCTCTGTAAGAGCGGAAGCAAGGCTTTCCTGATCCGATACCTCGGAAACGATAAGGCTCCCGCCCTCGGAAGCGGCTGCGATAGTATGCGCGGCGCGTCTGCCTGCAAGAAAGGACGAGAGCGAGGCGGTAATATCGAGCAGCATATCAGCTTCGGAGGAATTTTTACACGCTCCGAGGTCGCAGATGATAAGTATCCTGCTGCTTATTGAAAGGGAAAGCTCCTTTACTATAAGCTCTTCGCCTCTGGTGCTGAGCTTCCAGTGTATGCGGTTCATGCCGTCTCCGATGCGGTATTCGCGAAGCTCAAAAATTTCCGACGGGTCGTCTCCGGAGTTCGATTCGGACAGGGAATCTCCGTCATAGCCTGAGGAGGGTTCGCTTTCAAGCTCATAGCCGAACGGATAGATAGTCGGCAGAACGGCTATGCGGTCGGAAAATCGCAGCTTCCGAAAAAGAAAGGTCAGACCTAAAATATCGCCGATCATGGCTCTTTCGGCGGAAATATCCATATATCCGCAGTGGGACGGTGTAAATTTAAGAGCTACTGATTCCTTGGAAAGAGGACTTACCGGAACTGCCGCAGAATATTTTTCCTGAATGGGCTTGTCCGGCTGTGAAAAGCTTTTGCAGCGGAAATTCAGCCGGCAGACGGTTATCGGGAATATCGAGCGGTTTTCGAGAGTTACCTTTATCACCTCAGGCTTGCCGCGCTCTGCGGAACGCTCCGTGCAAGATACGTATATTTTAAGAGACAGCGACTGTATTATCAGTATAATGAAGAGCACTGCCGGAAGAATCAAAAGAAATACAAGGAGTATGAACGACAGATCCGCTTGGTAAAGTATATGGAAAATAAATATCATTATCGTCAGGATAATATAGGTTATCTGCAATACTCATGTCTCCTTTCCTGAGATAGGGGCTGTATAATTTATATTCTGGGAGCGGGAGTGCGGGCGCTGATGTCGTTAAGAATGTCGCGCGCGGTCGTTCCGGCGGCTTTTGCTTTCGGAGAAATAAGGATCCTGTGTTCCGCAACGTCATTCAGCACGAATTTAACGTCCTCCGGAATAACATAATTCCTCCCCCGCAGCAGAGCGGCAGCCTTTGACATTGACGAAAGCGCTATGGCTCCGCGCGGACTCAGTCCGAGCCTTACCTGCGGGTGGGAGCGGGTGGCTGCGGCTATGGAGGCGATA
>CANQZS010000046.1 GCA_947628385.1 uncultured Clostridia bacterium
GATAATTGTTGAGCGTCCCTCGGAGGATAAGCTCCATAAATCTCTCCACGGTCTTACAAGAACTCTTATCCACAATATGGTGGAGGGCGTTACAAACGGATTTTCTAAGTCTCTGGACATCGAGGGAATCGGTTATCGTGCTCAGAAGCAGGGCAAGAACCTCGTTATGAACCTCGGTTATTCACATCAGGTCATCGTTCCTGAGACGGATGGCATCACCATAGACGTTCCGGCTCCGAATAAGATCGTAGTAAACGGAACAGACAAGCAGAGAGTCGGACAGTTCGCGGCTGAGATCCGCGAGAAAAGACCTCCCGAGCCGTATAAGGGCAAGGGTATCCGCTACACCGGCGAAAGGATCATCCGCAAAGAGGGTAAAGCCGGTAAGGGCAAGAAGTGATCCGTTCCGGATCGCAGTTATCCTATTAATAGAGAATGGGACAGTCCGTGCCGCAGGGCAGAGATACTACTATTCTCCGCATGAAAAGGAGTTGAATTATCAATGGTAAAGCAGATAAACAGAAAGGCTGCGAGAGCTAAAAGACAGATCCGCGTCCGCTCTAAGATAAGCGGAACGGCAGAATGCCCAAGACTCAACGTATTCCGCAGCGCTAAGAATATCTACGCTCAGATCATCGACGATACAGCCGGAGTTACACTCTGTGCAGCGTCTTCAGTGGAAAAGGGCTTCGACGGAAACGGCGGAAACAAAGAGGGAGCTTTCAAGGTAGGCGAAATGATCGCTGCAAAGGCTGCCGAAAAGGGCATTAAGGACGTCGTTTTTGACCGTGCAGGCTATCTCTATCACGGAAGAGTCGCCGAGCTGGCAGAGGGCGCAAGAAAGGGCGGTCTGAACTTCTGATTCAGACAATTTCAAATAAGGAGGTAATACTTTTGGCAAACGCTAAGATAGACGCTTCTGCTATGGAGCTTACCGAAAAGGTGGTTGCTATTAACAGAGTTTCCAAAACCGTTAAGGGCGGACGTATCTTCAAGTTCGCAGCGTTAGTTGTCGTAGGCGACGGAAACGGTATCGTAGGCTTCGGCATGGGCAAGTCCGGAGAAGTTCCCGACGCTATCCGCAAGGGGATCGAGGACGCTAAGAAAAATCTTATCAGAGTTTCACTCAAGGGAACTACTATCCCTCATGAAATAATCGGAACATTCGGCGCAGGCAGAGTTCTTATGAAGCCCGCTGCTCCCGGTACCGGAGTTATCGCAGGCGGTCCTGTACGTGCGGTCATCGAGATGGCAGGCATTAAGGACATCAGAACAAAATCCCTCCGTTCCAACAACGCTTGCAATGTGGTAAGAGCTACGATCAACGGTCTTGCTCAGTGCCGCAGCGCTAAGGAAGTTGCTGAGATAAGAGGAAAATCCATTAAGGAAATCTTGGGTTAAAAGGAGGACGATGAATATGAAGGTAAAGCTTGTAAGAAGTCTTAACAGCGTTAAGAAAGATCAGGCTGCAACGGCAAATTCTCTCGGACTCCGCAGGATCGGCGATGTGTCCGAACAGCCCGATAACGATGCTACAAAGGGCAAGATCAAAAAGATAGCTCACCTCGTAGAGGTTATCGAAGCATAATTTATACAAGGAGGTGCGAAAAGCATGAAAATTCACGAATTATCCCCTGCTGACGGTGCCAACAGAGATGTGAAGAGGATCGGAAGAGGTCACGGCTCAGGAAACGGCAAGACCGCAGGCAAGGGTCATAAGGGTCAGAACGCTCGTTCCGGCGGAGGCGTAAGGATCGGCTTTGAGGGCGGTCAGATGCCTCTTGCAAGAAGAATCCCTAAGAGAGGCTTCAATAATATTTTCGCAGAAAGAATGTCGGTCATCAATGTTTCCGACCTTGCTAAGTTCAAGGAGGGCACAGTTGTTGACGCCGAGCTTCTAAAGGCTGCCGGCATAGTAAAGAAAACAGCTAACGGCGTAAAGATCCTCGGAAACGGCGAGCTTAATGTAAACCTTACAGTAAAGGCTGCGGCTTTCTCCCAGTCTGCCAAGGAAAAAATTGAGAAAGCAGGCGGGAAGGCTGAGGTGATGTAATGTGTTCACGACCTTCAGAAACGCATGGAGGATCCCTGAGTTAAGAAAGAAACTCCTTTACACATTACTGATAATTCTCGTATTCAGAATAGGCTGTCACGTTCCGGTGCCGTTTATGGATCCGGACGCGGTAAAAAGTATGTTTTCAGAGGGAAGCTTTTTCAGCTATATGGATATTCTCTCCGGAAGCGCGCTTTCACAGGGAACATTGTTCTCACTTTCTATACAGCCTTATATTAACGCGTCCATCATAATGCAGCTTCTTACCTATGCTCTGCCGCCGCTGGAGAACCTCCAGAAAGAGGGAGAGTCGGGAAGAAAGAAAATACAGAAGATCACAAGCTTTGTGTCGCTGGGTATCGCTTTTGTTATGGCTTACGCCTATTATGTGACGCTCAGGAACCACGGAGCTATCAGGGTCAGCGGCAAGGGAGCCGGTGTGTTCGTCGCGGCGGTAATAATACTTTCGCTGGCGGCAGGCTCTACGATAGTAGTATGGCTCGGAAACAGGATCAATGAAAACGGCATAGGAAACGGTATATCAATGATACTGTTCGCAGGTATCGTTTCAAGAGGTCCCGGAGCGGTATGGGCTATGTTCCAGCTTGTAAAGTCGGACATGAAGTATGTTTTCGCAGTTCCTGCGGTGCTGATCGTATTTATTGTGATGATAGGATTCATAGTTTTTATGAACGAATCCGAAAGACGTATCCCTATCCAGTACGCAAAGCGCGTTGTGGGCAGAAAGCAGTACGGCGGTCAGAATACTCACATTCCTATCAAGATCGCAATGAGCGGCGTTATGCCTATCATCTTTGCGATGGCGATAATGTCGCTGCCGTCAACTATATCTATGTTTTTCCCGCCGAAAACCGATCCGGTGGGCTTCTGGCAGAAATTCTACGCGGGATTTATCAATTTCTTCAGGTATAACAGTCCGTGGTATGCGATTCTTTATTTCCTGCTGATAATTGCATTCAACTACTTCTATGTTTCAATGCAGTATAATCCGATAGAGATAGCAAACAATCTCCGTCAGAATAACGGCGGTATCCCGGGTATTCGTCCCGGTAAGCCGACAAGCGATTTCATACAGAGGGTACTCGGAAAGATCACCCTTGTGGGAGCTTTCTTCCTCGGTGTTATCGCGATATTCCCTATCCTTACAAACATTGCTCTCCCGCAGCTCGGGATCGCAATGGGCGGTACGTCTATCCTCATCGTGGTAAGCGTTGTTCTGGAAACGGTAAGAACGCTTGAATCCCAGATGATGATGCGTCACCACAAGGGATTCCTTGAATAAGCAGGCTGAGCCTGCACCCATACAGGCGGATATGAAAAGTCATTATCCGGTAAAATCGTTGAATTTTTAATAGGAGGAATCAATATGAATCTGATCTTATTGGGCGCTCCGGGCGCAGGCAAGGGCACACAGGCGGAGGTCATCAGCGAAAAGCTCGGTATCCCGCAGATCTCAACGGGAAACATTCTGCGTGAGGCTGTAAAAAACGGCACGGAATGCGGACTTAAGGCAAAGAGCTTTATGGAGAGCGGCGCTCTCGTTCCCGACGAGGTGGTGATCGGTATACTGAAAGACAGGATCGCTGAGGCTGACTGCAAAAACGGCTATATTCTGGACGGATTCCCCAGAACGGTCCCACAGGCGGAGGCTCTTGAAAATATGGGAATAAATATAGATAAGGTGATCTCTATAGACGTTCCCGACGAGGTCATTCAAGGCAGACTCTCCGGAAGAAGAGTATGCGAAAAGTGCGGCGCTTCTTACCATATCCAGTTCAATCCCCCTAAAAAAGAGGGAATATGCGATAAATGCGGCGGAAATGCCGTTCAGCGTAAGGACGACGCTCCGGAAACAGTCATCGAAAGACTTCGCACGTATCATGAGCAGACCGCTCCTCTCGCGGACTTCTATGACAAGAGAGGAAAGCTTGTAAGAGTTCAGGGTCAGGAGGAAGTCAAGGAAACTTCCAAGAAGGTTCTGGAGGCAATAAACGCTTGACCTTCAGGCTTCAAGGAAAGAGTGTATTAGAATGATAAGCGTAAAATCCAAAGCAGAGCTGGAAAAAATGCGCAGGGCAGGCATTATTGCCGGCAATGCGCTCCACTTCGGCGGACAGTCGATAAGAGACGGAATGACAACATTTGAACTGGACAGGATCATTCACGACTATATCGTTAAAAACGGCGCGAAGCCCTCGTTCCTCGGATACGGAGGATTCCCCGGATCGGCTTGCATAAGCATAAACGAGCAGGTCATTCACGGGATCCCGTCAAAAAAGGTGAGGATCAGGGAGGGGGACATCGTAAGTATAGACGTAGGAGCCTATATAGACGGCTTCCACGGAGATACGGCGTTTACCTTTCCGGTGGGGAAGATTTCCGATGAGGCTAAAAAGCTGTTAAAGGTCACGGAGGAAAGCCTGTACCTTGGTATCGAACAGGCGACCGCGGGGAACCGTATAGGCGATATTGGTCATGCTGTTGAAGAGTACTGTGTTTCTTACGGATTCGGAGTGGTAAAGAAATATATAGGTCACGGAGTGGGGAGAGCTCTTCACGAATCTCCGGAGGTTCCCAATTATGGTAAGGCGGGGCACGGCTCCAGACTTGTGGCGGGAATGACTATCGCCATCGAGCCTATGATAAATGCCTCCGGCGAGGACGTAAGAGTTCTGCCAAACGGCTGGACTGTGGTCACGAGATCGGGTTCGCTCTCGGCTCATTTTGAGCATACGGTGGCAATTACGCCGGACGGACCGGTGATACTCACAAAGCCTACTCTTTGATCGGTCAGGAGGACGGAAAGTGGAACCTAAGATCGGCATGATCGTCCGCTCTATGGCAGGACGTGATAAAGGCAAGTATATGGTGATACTTTCCGTAAAGGACGGTTTTGTCTATCTTGCGGACGGAAAGGAGCGCAAGCTCGGTTCCGCCAAAAAGAAAAATATAAAGCACGTCAGTATGACTAAAGCAGCGGTGGATACCGAAAAACTGACAGATAAAGGACTCAGGCAGCTCTTGAGCCGGTTCTCGGGAGAAGCGGAGGAGTAGTCCTGCCGAAATCTAAGATCAGAAATTCCAAAAGGAGGCATTTGCTTGTCTAAGGAAGATGTTATTGAGATCGAGGGTACAGTCATAGAAGCTCTGCCGAACGCAATGTTTCAGGTCGAGCTTGCGAACGGTCATAAGATCCTCGCCCATGTTTCCGGAAAGCTGAGAATGAACTATATAAGAATAGTTCCCGGAGATAAGGTCACGGTGGAAATGTCACCGTACGATCTGTCAAAGGGCAGGATCACATGGAGAGCAAAATAATCAAGTTTTCTAAGGCTCGCCCTGCGGACCTTAAACTCAGAAGGGTGGTAAATTTTTATGAAAGTAAGACCTTCAGTAAAGCCTATCTGTGAAAAATGCAAGGTTATCAAAAGAAAAGGCAAGGTAATGGTCATCTGCGAAAACCCTAAGCATAAACAGCGTCAGGGCTGATAAAGAAATAGTTATTGTATAATCCAACATGGAGGTGTATTGTAAATGGCACGTATTGCCGGCGTTGACCTTCCGAAAAATAAGAGAGTCCAGATCGGTCTCACCTATATATACGGAATAGGTCGCAAATCTGCTGACATTATCCTCGCAAATACAGGCATTGATCCCGATATAAGAGTCAAGGATCTCACCGAGGACGATGTTGCTAAGCTCAGAGAATATATCGATCATAACTTTATGGTAGAGGGCGATCTGAGAAGAAACGTTGCCCTTAACATCAAGAGACTGGTCGAGATCGGCTGCTACAGAGGAGTCCGTCACAGAAAGGGTCTTCCTGTAAGAGGTCAGAGAACTAAGACAAACGCAAGGACTCGTAAGGGACCTGCTAAGACTATCGCCAATAAGAAAAAGTAAGGAGGGATTGAACAGATGGCTCAGGTCAAAGGTAAAAAAACGGTCGTCAGAAGACGCCGTGAACGTAAGAATATTGAAAATGGTGCTGTTCATATCCAGTCCACTTTCAACAATACGATCGTAACGATCACAGATACTCAGGGCAACGCGATCTCTTGGGCTTCCGCAGGAGGACTCGGATTCAGAGGCTCAAAGAAATCTACTCCGTTTGCCGCTCAGACTGCTGCGGAGACCGCTGCAAGAGCAGCTATGGAGCACGGACTCAAGACCGTTGAGGTCTATGTAAAGGGTCCGGGAGCAGGACGTGAAGCCGCAATAAGAGCGCTCCAGACCGTTGGTCTTGAAGTAAAGCTCATTAAGGACGTTACTCCTATCCCGCATAACGGCTGCCGTCCTCCAAAGAGAAGACGTGTCTAATTCACAGGAGGTGTTATTGTAATGGCATTGAATAAAGAACCTATCCTGAAAAGATGCAGATACCTCGGCATAAGCCCGATGGTAATGGGTATCTCTAAGGAATCCAACAGAAATCCCGGCGCTAACAACAGAAAGAAGCTTTCTGAATACGGAATGCAGCTCAAAGAAAAGCAGAAGCTGAAATTCATATACGGCGTTCTGGAAAAGCCTTTCCGTCACTATTTTGAGATCGCTGAAAAAATGGAGGGCAAGACAGGTGATAACCTTATCACTATTCTTGAATCCAGACTCGATAATGTCGTTTACAGAATGGGACTTTCCCTTACAAGACGCGAGGCAAGACAGCTTGTTTCTCACAGGCATTTTACAGTAAACGGCAAGCGTATAGACATCCCTTCCTACAGAGTTAAGGTCGGAGACGTTATATCCCTTTATGAGGGAAGCCGCAGCAGCGAAAAGTTCAAGGAAGTTGTCGAGCAGACAGCAAGCAGGACAGTTCCGCTCTGGCTCGAATCCGATAAGGCAAACTTCGCAGCTAAGGTAACTCGTATGCCTAATACTGAGGATCTTGATTATGAGACTCAGACGCACCTTATTGTCGAGCTGTACTCCAAGTAATAGTCACAATAATAATATGGTGCGCTATCCGCAACTTGAATATAGGAGGGTTTTATCATGCTTGAACCAATTCAGAAGGCGGACATTGATACCGTCGAGCTCAAAAGCAACGGAACCTACGGCAAATTTACCGTCGCTCCGCTGGAACGCGGCTATGGACACACTCTTGGCAACAGCCTGAGACGTGTCCTGCTCTCCTCACTTCCCGGCGTTGCCGTTACATCGGTAAAGATAGACGGCGTTCATCACGAGCTGTCCACGATACCGGGCGTAAAGGAGGACGTTACAGAGATCGTTCTCAATCTTAAAGGACTTACGGCAAAGCTTCACGGCGAGGGTCCTAAGACAGTCTATATAGAAGCTGAGGACGAATGTGAAGTCACTGCGGGCGACATTAAAACCGACTCCGAGGTGGATATTCTTGTACCAGAAATGCACATTGCTACGCTCGGCAAGGACGCAAAGCTTTATATGGAGATCACTATTGACAAGGGACGCGGTTACGTTCCTGCCGAAAAGAACAAGCAGATCTCGAATTTCGGCATAGACGTTATCGCAGTGGATTCCATTTATACACCTGTACTGAAAGTGAACTACTCTGTTGAGGATACCCGTCTCGGACAGGTAACGGACTATGACAAGCTCATACTTGAAGTCTGGACCGACGGCGTTGTATCCGCAAAGGAGGCAGTTTCACAGGCAGCCAATCTCCTCATTGAGCATCTGAAGCCCTTTACAGAGCTTTCCGATGAATCCGCGATCACAGAAATAATGATCGAAAAGGACGACAAGGGTAAAGAAAAGATCCTTGAGATGACCATTGAGGAACTTGACTTGTCGGTGCGTTCCTTCAACTGCTTGAAGCGAGCCGGAATAAATACGGTAGACGATCTTATCAACAAATCCGAAGAGGAAATGATGAAGGTCAGAAACCTTGGTAAAAAATCCTTTGACGAGGTAAAGGAAAAGCTCCAGTCACTGGGCTTCAACCTCAGCTCAGAGGAGGATTGACAGCGATCTTAAATCGCACAACATTGAATTGATATGTAAGGAGTGAATTATATGCCGGGAACCAGAAAGCTGGGTCGTGCAAGCGACCACAGAAAAGCTATGCTCAGAGCAATGGTAACGTATCTGCTTGAAAACGGCAGGATAGAAACAACAGTTACCAGAGCGAAAGAGGTTCGTTCTATGGCGGAGAAGATGATAACCACCGCCAAGACTAACGACCTGCACTCCAAGCGTCAGGTTCTTGCTTATGTAACTAAGGAAGATGTAGTTAAAAAGCTTTTTGACGAGATTGCTCCCAAGTATGCCGACAGAAACGGCGGCTATACAAGGATCGTCAAGATCGGACCAAGACGCGGCGACGCTGCCGAAATGGCAGTTATATCGCTTGTGGACTGACAGCTGATAAATGAAAAAAGCGCCGCGCTCTGACGAGTGCGGCGTTGTTTTTCAGCTTTTACGGCGGGGATAAGGCTTGTTTACGTCGGTAAAATATATCAGGTAATCTATACTTGTATTGAAAAATTCCGCCAAAAGCACATAGGTGCGCAGAGGAGGCATTATCTCTCCGGATTCATATCGGGAGTATGTCTGCTGCGTTACTTTAAGATAGTCGGCTATCTGACGCTGATATATTCCGCTTGCCTCTCTGAGCTCACGAAGTCTGTTTTTTAAAACGGGTCTTTTCATGGCGGGGGCGCCTCCTTTTTAAGGGTCAGGGGCGGATATTCGTTATATTTATAATAACATATTTAGAAAAAAATGTCAAGAAAAAGCGAAAAATTTCCGCAAATTACAGTAAAAATAATTTCCATAAATTCTCCAAAAATTAAAAAAGTAACAAAAACTGTAACCAAATTTTAATTTTATAGTGAAAAATTTCGCTGATTTTGTGCATTGTGTTTAAAAAATAAAATTTTTAATGCCAAAAAATTGTTATAATAATACTTGGATTTAAACTTTTATTATGTTATAATTACAGCATAGTTAGAAAAACTATATAAAACAATTGAATGGAGGAACTAACAATGAAAATGAAGAAGATTCTTGCAGCTATCGCTGCTTGCGCTATGTCAGCAGCTATGCTCAGCATGACAGCTTTTGCTGCCGGCACAACAAGCTCTGAGGAAGAGCTTCCTACAGGCGACGAAGATCCCGCTGCTACAGAAGAGATCCCCGCTGATGAGGAGCCCGCTGAAGAGCCCGAAGAGCCCGCAGAGGAGCCTGAGGAGCCCGCTGAAGAGCCTGAGGAGCCTGCACAGCAGGAGACCGCTGAGAACCCCGGCACAGGCAATGCGCCTATCGCTCTCGCAGTTATCCCTGTAGCTCTTGCTGCTGCTGCAGTAGTTGCTAAGAAGGCTAAGTAATTTTAGTTGTACTGTAAAAGCCGTCCTTTTGGGGCGGCTTTTATGTTTTTCAAGCATAAAACAGAGGATCCTTATAAATTATGGGATCTTGCAGCTTATTTTCAAAAAATTTAAAAGAAAATACAGTTATTGGAATTATAATTTAGCATAATAACCAAATATTATAATCAATATTATCTAAAAAATACATTGTTAATATTGCGTAAAAATGATATAATTAATTATAAGGGATAAGTGTCCCCAAAAGAAAGAAAATGGAGGAATTTATTATGAAACTCAGAAAAATCGTAGCTGCTATTGCAGCCGCTGCTATGGCTCTTTCCATGAGCGCTGTCAGCGCTTTCGCTATCGACCTCGATACGGAATATCCCGGACCATGGGCAGCAAGTAAGTCCATTCCTAAGTCCGAGTTTGACGCTATCGGCGGAGATGTTAAGGTAGTTCTCACCGTTGAGCCTAAGGCTCCCCTTATCGGCGACGCTAACCACCTTGCTAAGCCTATTAACATTGACGTAAGCTGGGATCAGGTAACAGACAGACTTACAAGTGATACAGCTATCGCTAAGACTGACGGATTCTTTGTATTTGACGGCACACAGGCTACAAATACTCTTGAATTTGTTGTTCCTGCTGATCTTATTGCTGAAATGGGCGATAACGGTCTTGCATTTCAGGTTTGCGACGTTATAATCAAGTCCGCTGAGCTTTCCGCAGGCACACCTGAGGGAGAGATCAAGAGAGTTACAGAAGATCAGTCCGGTCTTATCATGAAGGGTTCATCTTATGAAGAGGCTACAGG
>CANQZS010000047.1 GCA_947628385.1 uncultured Clostridia bacterium
GCTTTTTGAGGTACCCATACAGGCAGCCATAGGCGGGAAAATAATTGCGCGTGAGACGGTAAAGGCTATGCGCAAGGACGTTCTTGCGAAATGTTATGGCGGTGACATTACCAGAAAGAAAAAGCTTCTTGAAAAGCAGAAAGAGGGAAAGAAGCGTATGCGCAAGCTTGGAACGGTAGAGGTCCCGCAGGAAGCGTTCATGGCTGTCCTGAAGCTTGATGATTGATATTGCAAAAAAGCGGAGCATTTCATTGCGATATGCTCCGCTTATTTTTATTATCAGAATTCAAGCTTCTTGTTGAGATACTCAACAAGCGCCTCTATCTTTACCCTTTCCTGCTCCATGGTGTCTCTGTCACGGACCGTCACACAGCCGTCCTTTTCAAGAGTGTCAAAATCATATGTTATGCAGAACGGCGTGCCTATTTCGTCCGGACGACGATAACGCTTGCCTATCTGTCCGGCTTCATCATATTCTACACTGAAATGCTTGGAAAGCATCGTGTACACCTCAAGAGCCTGATCCTTTAGCTTCTTTGTGAGCGGCAGGATCGCTGCCTTTACCGGCGCAAGCGCAGGATGAAGATGCATTACCGTACGTACGTCTCCGTCACCTATAGTCTCCTCATCATATGCCTCACATACAATGGACAGGAACAGCCTCTCTACGCCAAGAGACGGCTCTATAACATACGGAACATACTTCTCGTTCGTATCGGGATCAAAATATTCCAAAGACTTTCCGCTGGTCTTTATGTGTTGAGTAAGATCGTAATCCGTTCTATCAGCAACGCCCCAAAGCTCTCCCCAGCCAAACGGGAAAAGATATTCAAAATCCGTAGTCGCCTTTGAATAGAAGCAAAGCTCCTCCGGTGAATGATCCCTCAGACGCAGATGCTCGTCCTTTATGCCAAGACTCAGCAGGAAATCATGACAGTATCCTCTCCAGTACCTGAACCATTCAAGATCCGTTCCCGGCTTGCAGAAAAATTCAAGCTCCATCTGCTCAAATTCACGTACGCGGAATATAAAGTTTCCCGGCGTGATCTCGTTTCTGAACGATTTTCCCACCTGAGCAACTCCGAACGGTACCTTCTTTCTGGTAGTTCTTTGTATATTTGCAAAGTTTACAAAAATTCCTTGAGCAGTTTCCGGACGAAGATAAAGCTCCGCCTTGGAATCCTCGGTAACTCCCTGAAACGTCTTGAACATAAGGTTGAACTGGCGTATAGGAGTGAAATTTTTCTTTCCGCAGTTAGGACATTTTATATCATGCGTTTCAATGAATTCGCTCATCTGCTCGTTTGTCCAGCCCGTAGGATTTACCTCTGTCTGTGATTCGATAAGCTGATCCGCACGGTGACGGGTCTTACATTCGCGGCAGTCCATCAGCGGATCGGAAAATCCTCCGAGATGTCCCGAAGCTACCCATGTCTGAGGATTCATAAGTATTGCGCTGTCAAGTCCGACATTGTATGGACATTCCTGAACAAATTTTTTCAGCCATGCGTTTTTGATATTGTTTTTCAGCAGCACACCCAAAGGACCGTAATCCCATGTATTTGCCAGACCGCCGTAGATCTCCGAGCCGGGATAAACAAATCCTCTGCCCTTGCAGAGAGCGACGATCTTATCCATGCTTTTTTCCGATGCCATATAAAAACCACCTTTAATTTAATTTTATCAGAATCCGTTTTCCTTAAGAAATCTGTCAAGACTTCTGTAATTGTCCGCAAGATCCGCAGCGTCATCAAAGCTGCCTTGATAAAGCTCGATCATCACGCTGCCGTCATAGCCGCAGTCCTGCATTTCCTTAAACAGGGAAAAATTATCATATTCCCCGAAGCCGAATTTAAGGCAATCCCCATTTTTCCCATGATCGGAAAAATGCAAATGCTTTATGCTGCTTCCAAGGGCTTTTACCATTTCTATCGGATCGTTTCCCGAACGGTGCGCCTGCTTTGTGTCAAGAACAAAAGCCGCCTTGTTTCCGAGGGAAGCCTTCATTCTTACCAGAAAATCAAGACTTTTTCCCATACAGCGCGAAACATTCTCCTGCACAGCGCATACTCCGAAGCTTTCGGCTCGTTCCTGCAATTTTAAAAATCTTTCAAAATACAGCTCCTCCGGACAAAAATTTTCCGGCTTGTTACCGTGCAGCACAAAATATTTTGCTCCGAACCTGTTCATGAACTCAAAGAAATTTCCGAAATAATCAAGCATATCATCTACTCTGCGTTCATATTTTGTGAACAGCATCATAGGCTCTATGCCGCAAGTAAAAGGGTGAACGGAAACCACGTCTATATCATATTCTCTTTGCACCGCAAGCATCTCCGACATATACGGATCAAAAAGCTCGCTGTGCGTATTAACGAATATCTCCGTACATTTTATGCCGTTTTCGGCTAACAGGCGAAATGAGCTTTCCACCTCAGCCGGATACAGACACGCCGTAGAAACGCCTGCTTTCATATCTTAGATCATGCTTGCCCGGCAAGCATTCCTCCTTTGAAAAAGTATCGGCTCCGGCAGACAGCCTTGCCTGCCGCCGAAGCCTTATCCGTCATTTCAGATCAGACCGCAGCCTTTTTCTTTTGTCCCTTTTTGCCGCCCTTGCCGAGCTTGCTCTCCAGCGTGAGCCACAGCGGACACGTAAAGCATACCGATGAATATGCGCCTGCGATCATACCTATCATCATAGGCAGTGAGAATGATATTATCGAAGTAACTCCGTATATTGCCGCAACGATAGTTACCGCCAGCATTGCCGCAATAGTAGTTATCGAGGTGTTTATCGAACGGGTCAAGGACTGGTTTATGCTGAGATTAACTATCTCCTCATGGTTCTTTGTCTTTCTAAAAAGCGTCTCGTTCTCACGTATACGATCGTAAATTACGATAGTGTTGTTTATGGAATAACCGAGTATCGTAAGAACTACAGCCATAAAGTTCGCATTGATAGACATTCCGCATAATATAAACGTTCCGTAAACTATTATACAGTCATGCAGAAGCGCGATTATCGCGCAGATACCTGCGAGCCAGCCGCCTATATTCTTGAATCTTATAGCAATATATATTACCAGAACTATAAATGAAAGCAGCACCGCTACAAGACATTTAAAGAAAAATTCCTTACCGGAAGATGGAGAAACATCGGAGGATTCTATCAGCTCGATAGAATTTTCAGAATATTTTTCCGTCAGCGTATTTGTCAGCTCAAACTGCTTGTCTGAGGTGAGCCCGTCGTTTGAAATAAGCGAAAGCTGTATATTGTTCCTGCCCGTAGAGAAATCCTCTCCCACCGTGGAGGTTACTCCCATACCGCCCAAAGCCTCCGTGGCGTCGGCTTCAAACTGAGCCTGATCTATCTCGCCGTCGTAAATATACGTCAGGATAGTACCGCCCTTGAACTGAATATCAAGATTTGCCCCGAATATAAAGGTAGAAAGTATCGAAATCGCTATCATTGCAATAGAAATGCCAAAGAACAGCTTTTTTCTTCCGACAAAATCAAAATTAAATTTACTGTTCATTTCTGACACCTCCTCCGTAAAGCTTAGGATCCCTGAACACCTTGAACTTTGAAAGCGAGGAAAGCATGAGTCTTGAACAGAACACTCCAAAGAACAGGTTCAACGCCACGCCTGTAAGCAGTGTGAATCCGAACGAATAGATCGTTCCCGCCGTAGACGGACCGAACATAAAGAATACGAAATGCAGCGCCTTGGAGAAAATGCTGTCCGGAGTTCCGAATGCTCCCATAAGGATTATAGCTACAAGGATCATCGTAACGTTTCCGTCAAGTATTGCCGAGAAAGCCCGTTTGAATCCGGATTCTATAGATCCGTTAAGAGTCTTTCCGTTAATAAGCTCTTCCTTTATTCTTTCCGACGTGATAACGTTTGCGTCAACGCCCATTCCGACCGCAAGTATGATACCCGCGATACCCGGTATAGTCAGGATAGAGCCGTTCATGAATCCGAAGTATCCCGAAATGAACGCCAGAGTTCCTGCTACCTGTCCTATCAGAGCAATTACCGAAACCGCTCCGGGAAGTCTGTAAACTATTATCATAAACAGCGCGATAAAGGCAAATGCAATAAGTCCCGCAATGACCATAGCTTCAAGAGCGCCCGTACCAAGGCTCGGAGATATGGTAGAAAAGCTTGCCGTAACGAGCTTGAACGGGAGCGCGCCGGAATTGATCTTATCCGCCAGTTCTTTAGCGCTGTCAGCGTCGAAATTGCCCGAGATCGTAGCTCTTCCGTCGGTAATAACGGCTGAAACTCTCGGATATGAGAAGCAGTTCTCGTCCATCCATATGGAAATAACGCCGTTTTCCGCATAAAGCCTTTCGGTAGCCTCCGCAAATTTCTTTGCGCCCTCGTCGGTAAGCTCAAGGCTTACCAGCCATTCTCTTGCACCGCTGCTGTCCTGAGTATAAGCGGCATAAGCGTTCTGTACGTCCGAGCCTACAAGTATCACGTTATCCTTGGTAACGCCGGTGTACATACCGAGTTCGTCCACCTCGTAGCCCTCACGGAAAGTCAGTTCGGCAGTCTCGCCCAGCTCCTTGACGGCGGCTTCCGGATCGAAGTTTGCCTCTCCCTCTTTCCAAGGGAACCTGACTATGATACGATCGTTATTATAGTCGATGTAGCTTTCATAGTCCGTTATACCGAGGTTCACCATACGCTGGACTATTACCTGCTTTGCAGCGTCAAGCTGGTTATTTTCCGCGTCAATGCCCTCCGGCGGGGTGAATGTAACGTCAACGCCGCCCTTGATGTCAATACCGAAGCGGATATTATTGACGCCTTTAAGATAAACTGTCTCAATATCGCCGTAATAATACGTATATCCGAAAATTACCGACGCTGCGAATATCAATATCAGAGCGCAGACGATAAAAAAGACAGGCTTTTTGATCTTTCCCACGATTTAACCTCCTGTATTGCACAAATTATCAAATAATTATACCATTTTCCAAGAGAAATGTCAATAGCTTAACAGCTAAATCGGAAAAACTTTCATTATTTTTTTAAAAGTCTTATAATTTTCATTGAAGCGAGGTTCCTGTTTGTGTAATACGGATCGTCCGTGACCTCTCCTACTATCTCAATAAACGGCGGCGGCTCCACGGAGCTTTCCCTGTCCTCAAGCTCAGCCTCCATAAGCGCAAGATCATTATCGTCGGAATTTTCAAACACATCGAGCTCAAAAACAAGACCGTTATACGGAATAAGATAACGGCGTTTCTTTATGGTATTGCCCACGGTTTTTTCTTTCAGGGAGGAATATTCCTCGCGGGTGATCTCTCTTTCGTTTTCTATCCTTACTCTCGGATCTGATGTAGGAGCCTTTTCGGTGTAGATGAACCTGTCGTCAAGCTTCCTTATCCTGCCGCGGAACCCGCTTTCTGCCGAAAGATAATCCTGTTCTATGGTCTCATATGGGAATTCCCCTATATTTTCTGGGATCCTTACCAGCCATTTGCGTTCTATTTCCAGAGTGATGATCCTGCCGTTCCTGCGGATGACCGCTTCCGGACTGTAGAAATCGTTCCCCGTAACATCGGCGATGACCTCTGCTCCCACGGGTGCTGAGGGAGCTTCAAGGATCGCCAGACCGTTTTCCCTGTCTGCAAAGGAATAATTTTCAATTTCGCTGGAATATTTTACAATAAAACGTCTCATAGTACCTCCCCAAAGCTGCTGACCGCTCCCATCAGGAAGCGGTCGGCGCGGCTTTTATATGCTTCTTGTTATGACCTAAGCTCAATCTCTGTCTGTTTCCTTGTCTATTATCCTGCCGTCGGCAGCGTTTATCTCATAGCTGTATTCCAGACCGTTGTAATAGAATTCCACCTCGTATATCTCTCTGCCGTCGTCGCGGTCAAATTCGGTCTTAACGCGTTTTGCAGACGATGCGGAAATACCTGCGTCGTCAAAAGCTATCTCCTTTGCTTCAGCCTCGGTGATATTTGCGCTGCCGTTCTGCTTTGCTGTCGTGCTCTGAGGGATCCTGAGGTTTTCGACCTCCTTGTCAAAGGAAAGGATTTTCCCGCTTTCCGCGTCGATCTCGTAGTCGTATTCCGTGCCGCCTGCGTAGAATTCCACATCAAACACGTCTCTGCCGTCGTCTCTGTCCGGCTTTACGTTTATAAATTCTACATTAGCTTCCTTTACTCCCGCATCGTCAAAGGCGATCTTCTTTGCGTCCGACTCGGTGATATTTGCGCTGCTGTTCTGCTTTGCTGTCGTGCTCTGAGGGATCCTGAGGTTTTCGACCTCCTTGTCAAAGGAAAGGATTTTTCCGCTTTCCGCGTCGATCTCGTAGTCGTATTCCGTGCCGTCAACGTAGAATTCCACATCAAACACGTCTCTGCCGTCGTCTCTGTCCGGCTTTACATTTATGAATTCTACATCGGCTTCCTTTACTCCCGCGTCGTCAAAGGCGATCTTTTTTGCGTCCGACTCGGTCAGCTTCTTTGCTGCGGAAGCAGCGGCGCTTGCCGGAGCCGTCCTGCTCTTTTCGGAAGCTGATCCGGTAACGGCAGGCTGTACCGTAGTCGTGTCAAGGGGCTGCGTTTCGGGCTCGGACGCCGATGAAGCGGAGGTCTCCGCTGCTGACGTTACAGTCACGGAACGCGGCTCTATACTTTTTAAGACGATATTTCCCGTTTCAGAGCTTATTTCGTATTCATACTCATTTTTGCTGTCATAAAATTCCACCTGAAAAATATTTCTGCCGTCCTCCGTATCATGTATGACCTTTATGCCGTCTGCGTCCGTCTCATTTATTCCGGCGTCCGTAAATGCGATCTGCTCAGCTTCCTCCATAGTGATGCTGTCGGTCTGTTCGGTTTGTTCCGTTTGTTCTGATTGTTCGGTTTGCTCAGCTAAAGTATCCGAAGCGTCGGCGACCGATACGTTACTCTTGTTTTCACAGCCGCAAAGTGCAATTCCCGCAGCGCAGAGCAGTGCGGGCAGAATAATTTTTTTCATAGTATTTGTCCTCCTTTGAAATATAGCTGTCCGTATTGTTTGCCGGACGGCAGCGATCTATTACGTTCTGAACAAATTTGTTATTTCACGCATACGTTTTGCACTTTCAATAATATCCACCGCTTCCTCCTTAGGCTGACTGGACGAATTCTCGGCGATCCTTTCCGCGATCACGGAAATGCGATCCTCCTCGGATCGGATCGAATCCGACATTTCTCTTGCAGCTCCGATTATTTTCTCGATATACGCCATTGCCTCAGCTGCCGATCTTTCCGCAGCTTCAAGGATAGAGACTGTTTCCTTTGCGTATGAAGCGCTCCTGCTTACCGAGGAGATGACCGTTCCTGCGATCTCAGAAGTCCTTTTTGCTCCGTCCGAGCTGCTTTTTGCAAGCGAGCGCACCTCGTCCGCCACCACAGCAAAGCCCTTGCCGCTTTCGCCGGCATTAGCAGCCTCCACCGCGGCGTTAAGGGAAAGTATATTTGTCTGGAATGAAATATCCTGTATCTGCTCTGCGGCGTCGTTTATCCCGTCCGCGCTGTCATTTGCCGAAGCGATCGCCTCCATGAGCAGAGCGAGCTTTTCCTTTTCGCTGCTTATCAGCCGGAACGTCTCCGCAAGTCCCTCCGAAGCCCCGCAGGCGTATTCGTCTATAGAAAGATTTTCCGGTATCTCAATCCCCAGTTCATTTTTCTCAGGAATTTCCAATATCGGCGCCGAACCTAATCTTTCAGCCGTTCCTATTACCGACTCGGATCTTGAACGTATCTCGCCTATAGTTCCCCTAAGGAATTTTTTAAGCGCCGCCAGCGAACGGTATATTGCCGCAAAATCGCCATAATACACCCGATCGTTTTCCGAAATATTTCCTCCCGCAACACCGGATACTGAGCTTGCGATCTCGTCTACACAGCCTTTTAATGCGGAAGCCGTTCTGTCCAGAGCGTCCGCTATGACAGCCAGCTCGTCCGAGGAATCCACCTTTGGCACCGGAGATGTGAAATCTCCGTTTGCAAGCGCCGAGATCCTATCCGCTATCTTAGCCGCCGGATCGAGGGATCTGCTGAAGAATACCGCGATCATCACGCAGAATATTGCCGCCAGAGCCGCTGAGATCACAGCTATAAGAGCTATCTCCGACGTAAGATCGGGCATAAGCTCTTCGGGAACAGCGTCCACAATAAGAGTCCAGCCGTTTCGTCCCACCACCTCAGCTTTTGCGGTATAAACATTTTCGGCTTCTGAGGGAACGCCGGCAATAATGCCGTTCTCGCCTACAAGATATGCCGACGAGCTTTCTCCGAGGGAGATCCTGCCGACAATATCCTCAATGAAGCCGCCGTCAAAATACGCAGCCAGAACGCAGGCGTTCTCCTCGTTGAGGTAATTCATCGGCGCAGCATAGCAGACCACGGTCTTCCCGTTCCTTTCAAAAGGCTCGGTAAGCATGGCTGCGCCTGCGGCAGCGCTTTTTACAGCGGGATCGTCCGAATAATCGGTCATTCCGTCCAGCGAGATCATTGTTCCGGAATATGCAATATCGAAATACACTCCGCTGTCCTCATATCCCTGATTTTTCAATTCAAGGATACGTTTTCTCAGACCGTCCGGAGCTCTGCTCAGCGAAAGGTCGGCGGAAACGTCCTTTACCACTGCCGCAAAGCCCTCCGCCTGACCGGAAAGGGCTTCCGCAGCCGAAACGGCGCTCTGTTCTATCATAGAGACAGCCGCAGCCTCCGCCGAGCGTTTTGCCGCTGTATATGCAAGGAAAGAGAATGTCGCAGCCGCAGCGGAAAAAACAACTATTGTAAATATAATAAGCTTAGCTTTTACAGAACGGCGCATTTTTCCCCTCCCCTTATCTTTCTTTTCGTAAACAATTATACATCAGACGGGTATAATTTAAAATATCTTTCACCAAATTTTCACAATAAATTTTTTGTAAATTTTTTTTGAATTATCACGCATTGTCGTCATCTTCATCATTTTCCGATCCGGATCCATTATTTTCCGCAACAGTTCCCGGGACCTTTTCAAGATCGCGGAATATAGCCATTGCAAAGGTGCTTACCGTCAGGAACGCAAACGCCGGTCCAATAAGAACAATAAGGATCATAGTAGTGTAATTGAAAAACATTATCACTATCTCCAGCGCAAGCAGAACTATCAGCAGCAGCGAACGCAGAAAATATTTCATTCCTATACGGAAAGAATTTTTCAGACTGTTAAAGATCGTATTTTCATATCTTGCCAGCAGCGGATAAACATACAGCAGCGAAAATGTAAAAATATACGCCGTAATAATGCCTATTATAAGAAAAATAACAGCATTTTCCAAGGCGGCATTATATATCTGAAAATCAAGATAGACCGCCCATATACATAAAATGGTAATGAAGCTCATAGGTATTCCCTGTTTCCAGTTGCTTTTGAACGCTTTAAGGAAATCTTTTGCAATATATCCCTCGTTATCCTCGGCAATGCGCAGCGCCACCGTGTATGCCGCGATAGTTGATATTCCCAGCGTGACCACAGGGAGACTGAACAGCAGCCACATTATATTCAGAACAAAAAGCTCCGTGAGCTTTGTCATGAATCTGTAAAGCTTGCTGTCCGGACTGAAAAAACCTGCCATTTATAATTTTCCTTTCACAAATACAAAGCGGGTGCAGATACGTCTGCACCCGCTCGGACAATTTTGAAAAATAAATTAATCGCCTGTTACCTCTAATTCAAGAGCGTGTCTGATAGAAGCTTCATTGTTGCACCATGCAAGGCATTCGCCGTTAGGATCGTATTCCTTGCACTTCTGAGTCATTTCGGAAACGATACGATCGAATTCCGCGTCGTCCTTAGCATAGATCGCCTGCCATGTATAGTTTACAATGCAGTCCGCGACCTGCTGCCAGATAACCTTAAGCTCATCGCTTCTCTTGGACTCGGCATAGCTTGTAGCAGGAGCTACGGTGTATGTCTGAGTTTCGAGATATTCGTCCGCGTCATAGAATCCCATGTGATCC
>CANQZS010000048.1 GCA_947628385.1 uncultured Clostridia bacterium
CGACTATAAGGGCGCCGGAAAGGTCTATCTGCGGGTAAGCTATCTTCCCGCAGACAGCGACGAAGTCTCCTATTACGACCAAGCCCAGCGTACCAAGCTCGTAGCTGAATTTCAGTCCGGAGACTCGATCATAATTATAGGCGATCGTTCCGTCTGCGAAGCTATGGGAATAACCGAGGGCGTTCTTGCGGATATGCGGGAAATTTATCCCGATGACGAAAACGCCTCCGAACTCGGATATATGCTGAGCGGTACAAATTTCGGCAAAGACATAGGCTATGAGGGTCTGTCCGACGAGCTTTTCATATCGTTCAGGATCCCTAAAAGCGGTTTTGGCGTAAACGAAAAGGAATTCACACAAAATTACGAAAACGCCCTTGAGATCTGGGACAACTATCTCAAAGGAAATGAAATAAACCGGCAGGAAATTCCGGAAAAATGACCGGTGGAGGGGGAAGACAAATGGCAAGATTCAGTCTGAAGATAGACGTAGAGCCCAACGACATACCCAAGCTTGACGACGCGCACAAGCGCGACTGCGCGGACGCCATAAACAGAGCCATAGACAAGTCTCTGAAATATACTATGATCTTTTCCATTGCCGTAGCGGCATATTATGCAGCATATTCATTTTTCGGGTTTTCCTATTTGCTGCGAATGAACAAGATACTTGAACCGATACTTTTTCTTGTGCCGCTGTTTGCGATACTGATATTCATTCTTGAATTTATTGCGGGAATGATGAAAAAGCCTGCAATATTGCTGGAAATAATTCTTAATTCGGCTCTTGCGGTAGTTTCCGTGACTCAGTACCAGACAATGATGATCTTTCCCTTTGCGGTATACGGAGCTATCCTGCATATAAATCTTTTAGGAATGATCCCGCATTACGATGTTATTTCAAAGCTTCAGGGCTTTCCGGAATTCACCTCGCTTCCCATAGGCGATCCGATCAAAAAGCGCGATGAAGTCTCCGCTCCGGAGGAAGCTCCTGCCGAGGCGGTCAAGGACTCTGTTCCTGAGGAAAAGCCGGAGGAATCTCCCGCCGAGGCGGTCAAGGACGCTGCTCCGGAGGAAAAGCCGGAGGAATCTCCCGCCGAGGAGGTCAAGGACACCGCTCCGGAGGAAAAACCGGAAAAAGCTCCTGCGGAAGCCGCAAAAAGCAGCGGCACGAGCCGTAACGGAAATTCCTCAAAAAAGAAAAGGAAAAAGAAAAATCGCTCCTGAAAGATATTCCGGAGCGATCAAAAGGCTTTATCGGCGGAACGCGGCAGCGTTCCGCTTTGTTTTTATTTAAGCGCTCCGGCAAACTGTTCCGCGAGCTTGTCTATCTCCGCAAGATCGGCTTCCGAGGGCTTCATAAGGAACCGGTACGGCTCATGTATCTTTTTCAGTCCAAGGACTTCACAGCGGGAACCAAGCGCAGCGCAGGCTTCGCCGCTCCAGCCGTAGGAACCGATAACGGCAAAAGGCTTTCCCTTGTTGGTTATGGCGTCGATAGAGGAAATAACGTCCCAGACAGGCTTTAAAGCGTCCCTGTTTATAGTGGGGGAGCCAAACACCAGTCCTGCTGCTCCGGAAACCGCTTCAGCGATCTCATCTGCGCTGTGTCTTATGATATTCATGCATTTTACGGAGATCCCCTGCTCTTCAAGCTTTTTGGCATAGCGCTTTGCGGCGGCTTCCGTATAGCCGTATGCGGAAACATAAAGCACCGCAGCAGTTCCCTTGGGAGCTTCCGGAACTGCCCATTCGCCATATTTTGCCATAGCCTGCTTTATGCCGTTTTTCAGAACCGGACCGTGCGAACAGCATACCATATCAAAATCGAGCGATCCAAGCTTAGCAAGACCGTCCTTGACGAATTTTGGGAACGGACCGAAAATCGCCTTGTAATAATAAGCGAAAGCCTCCTCATATTCTGCGGGATATGTTATAGTATCGTCGGTAATAAGCGGCTCGCAGTAGTGCGCTCCGAGGAAATCGCAGGTAAAAACGGTTTTTCTTGCGGGGATATAGCTGAAAATGCTGTCCGGCCAATGAAGATTCGGCGCGGAAATGAATTCCACGGTCATTCCCTTGCCGAGGTCGAGAACGTCGCCGTTTTTAACGGTCATGCTTTTGAAATCGTTCCTGTTGGAAACATTGGCAATATTTTTTATAGCCGCCGCAGAGCCGACGATGACCACCTCCGGATTTGCCTGCATGATCCTTTCAACGGAACCGCTGTGATCGGGTTCGGTATGGTTGAAAATGATGTAATCTATTTCGGAGGGATCGCATATTTCGCGGATATTATCCATCATCACGTCTCCAAAGCGGTCGTGGACGGTTTCCACCAGAGCGGTCTTATCACCTCTTATAAGGTAGGAATTATAGGTCGTGCCGTAATCCGTTTTCATGATTATATCAAATACTCTCAGGTTAGGATTGATCGCGCCGACGTAGTAAATATCATCTTTAAGCCTTATCATAGAAACTTCCTTTCACAAAAAAGATCGCGGCGGCGGAACGGTGGTACCGCACAGCCGCCGCACAGATCCGTAAATTACGAGATCTTGGTAAATTCGCTTTTGCTGAGACCGCAAACGGGGCAAACCCAATCGTCGGGAATATCCTCCCATTTAGTTCCGGGAGCGATACCGCCGTCGGGATCGCCTACAGCCTCGTCATAGACATAGGAACAAGGGCACTCGTACTTATCCATAGTAAACTCTCCTTTTATTTTAAATATACCATGATGATACATTTAATTATACCATACAGAAAAAATTTGTCAACGGTTTTTATAAAAATATTCCTTTACGCGTCTGTTATCATCGGGAGATCCGTACCAATAATATTTGCTTTTTTGCTCCGGATATTTACGGGAGGAGGAAATTTTATAAAAATGCCCCTGACATTAAAGACAGGGGCGGGATAAGGATATTAACAGCTACGTTAATTTGTACTTTTTGACCGATTTATGGAAAAATTCGTCAGTATGTTACTTTAATGGCAGCTTTATCTATATCATTATAGTCGCTGTCTCTGATCTGCAAAGTAATTTCAAAATCTTCGATCTCATCGGCAGATGTGATGTTAATATCATCAAGGTACATATCATACAAATGCATTGATACTATTGCAGCTTTTCCTGCGGGAATATTTTCACCGTAAAATGATATATTGAACATAAATCCATTTATTGATGATGAATTACCTGCCTCTCTTATGGAAATATCTTTATTGCTGTTATTTTCAACAAGCCATAAAATATACATATCATTACTGTATTTGGACTCACTTTCCGTTATTCCCTTAGAAATTATCCGGATATTGTTTTTATTATAAATTTCATCTCCGGACGAGTCATATGAATATTTCTTTGAAATCGGTATTGTAATTTGTTGAGCGTCTGCAATAGTATTATAATCGGTGTCAAGCAGCTCTACCTTTAATTCAATATTTCCGATTTTATCAATTCCGTAACGTTCTAAATTTTCATCGGCAATATCAGTAAGGTTTAGCATTGAAACGTATTTTTTATTCGGACTGATACTATCGGTAGACCAATTGCCGCTTTGTACCATTAGCCCATTTATAAAGAAATCCTGTACACGGAAATTTACAATGTTATTTCCGTTATTTTCTGCTTCAAGGAAAAGGTACTTTTCATTATCCTTTGTGATAACTGTTTCAGATATAATGTTGACATTTGAATGCTGATAAATTGTTTCATCTGAAAAATAATCTACAGTGTATGCTAATCCGTTTTGTGAAGATCTGCTTTTTATAGTTTCTTGATATGGATCGCTCCCGAAATCATATGTATCATATGCCGATGTTTTTATAAGCAATGGTTCGGTATATACAGAATTATATTCATCATCTTCTATCTCAATGCTCAACTCGATACTTGCTATCTCATCTATTCCATAAATAGATAAATTATCCAGACTAAAATCTATGCTGTCTATAGCTTTTTTCCCGGCGGCAACATCACAATTAAGGTATCCGTCAGCTACCATATATCCATTTATAGAATTACAGCTGTTCCCCATTGTTCCGGATAAGAATTTTAAATTTTTATCTGTATTGTTTTCAATTGTCAGGTTAAGTTCTACGCTTGACGTATAGAATTCGATTGATGTTGATGTGATTTTTATATTATTTTTATCATATATAACATTCTCGTCTATGGTTGAATCCTTATTTATTTCATCGACCTTTTTTTCAACATACTCCTCTACTTTTGAACTGTCTGTTGGACTTTCCTTGCTGTTTTCGCACCCAACAAATGTCACCGCCATTGCCGCCGCTGCCGTCAGAGCTGCAATTTTTTTAAACAACCATGTTTTTCTCATAATAACCCACTCCTATAAAAATATTCCGGACATTATCTGCCAGTAAAACCATTCTACCATAACAAAAATGTATTGTCAAGTATTTAAATCATTAAAGATTTATTAAATACTGTCATTTAAAAGCATGTGTTTTTAACGCGTAAAATATTATTATTTTAATGCTTTTTATATACAATAATACTAATATTGCTTTATGATATAGAAGTCTTATCAGCAATAGTGTATAATTTTTTAAAAGGAGAGATCGCCAATGATTCTTTTTGTAGCAGACCGCATAAAAAGCCTGCGCGAAAAAGCAGGAATGACCCAGACTCAGCTCGCAAGACGGTTAAAGGTCTCCCGCAGCGCTGTAAATTCATGGGAAATGTCGCTTTCGACGCCGTCAAGCATTTATCTTGCGGAACTGTCGAAAATTTTCGGAGTCACCACAGACTATCTTCTGAGTCTTGACGACGACGTTAAGGTGGATATTACCGACCTTGACGAGCAGGAGCAGGAGATCATAATCCGTCTTGTTGACCACTTCAAGACCTCAAAAAAGCGCTGAACATCGGGCAGAGCTGTTCCCGCACCGTTCCCCATTACGGAGGAACGGTTTTTCTTTCATAAAAGCCCGTGTTTTTGGCGCGGACGGAGATCCCCGCCGCAGTTCATCTGAGCTTGTCCGCATAGCATCGGCATTTGCCTGCTATGTGGACAAGTTCTTATTTTTCTCTTGAAAATCATCGGAAACTGTGATATAATATCATCAGTTAAATTTTTTTCAGGGAGGAATGACCTATGTACCCTATGAAGCTTACCCCCACATTCAAGGACTATCTTTGGGGCGGGGCCCGTCTCCGCGACGATTTTGGAAAACAGTGCGATTATGAAAAGATCGCCGAAAGCTGGGAGCTTTCCTGCCATAAGGACGGCGCTTCGGTTATCGCCAACGGAGAATATTCCGGAAAAACACTGGCAGAATTCGTAAATGAAAACAAGTCCGCTCTCGGAACGAATTGCCGGAGATTTGAACAATTCCCTATACTTATAAAGCTTATCGACGCAAAGGATAATCTTTCCGTTCAGGTACACCCTGACAACGAATACGCTCGGCGCGTTGAGGGTGAATACGGCAAGACCGAAATGTGGTACATAGTGGACTGCGATCCGGGCGCGGAGCTTCTCTACGGCTTCAAGAAAGAAGTTTCCAAAGAGGAATTTGCCGAAAGGATACGCAATAACACTCTGCTCGAGATAACACAGTCCGTTCCCGTTAAAAAGGGCGACGTTTTCTTTATTGAAGCGGGAACTCTCCACGCTATCGGCAAGGGCATACTCATTGCCGAGATACAGCAGAATTCCAACACCACATACAGGATCTACGATTACGGAAGAGTCGGCGCCGACGGCAAGCCAAGACAGCTCCACATAGACAAGGCTGTGGAGGTCACAAACCTCCGTCCCGCAAAGCCCTACCCCGTTACAGAACCGTTCACCGAGAACGGCGCGGAAAAACGTCTGCTTTCAAAATGCGAATATTTCACGGTCTATTCAGTGGAAGCGGATAAGGAGGCTTCCTTTGACGCGGACGGCACGTCGTTCCACAATATTCTTTTGCTTGAGGGAAACGCCGTCCTTAAATGCGGCGAAAATTCCCTTGAATTAAAAAAGGGAGACAGCGTTTTTGTTCCCGCAGGCTGCGGAAAATATTCCCTGTCGGGAGCTTTTAAGGGAGTTTTTACAAGGATAGATTAAGATCCCTTATATTCTTATGATATTCTTTATATGCCAGACTATCGGCATATTAAAGATCGCCCTTGGCACAATACCTGTAAAAAGCGTGCGGCTGCGGAATTACAGCTTCCTCGGAAAGCACGCAGGCATAAATTAAATGAAAGGCTGGTAGAAAAATGAAATACTACATCGGTATCGACCTCGGCGGGACCAACATCAAGGCAGGCGTGGTAAACGAAAATTTCGAGATCATAGGCAAGGCTAAGACAAAGACTCTTTGTCCCCGTCCCGCAAAGGAGATCGCAGACGATATGGCAAAGGTGGGCATTGAAGCCTGCAAGGACGCTGGTATCTCCGTTGACGACGTTGAATGGATAGGCATTGGCACTCCCGGGATCGCCGACAACATCAACGGAACTATCCCCTATTCCAACAATCTGGGATTCAAGGACGTTCCTATAAGAAAATATATTCAGGAACATATAAACAAGCCCGTTTACGTTGCAAACGACGCAAACGCTGCGGCTTACGGTGAATTTGTTGCCGGCGCGGCAAGAGGCGCGACCGACGCAGTATGCATTACCCTTGGAACGGGCGTCGGCGCAGGCGTTATCATTGACGGAAAGATCATCACCGGACGAAACCTTGCGGGAACCGAGATCGGTCATATGGTGATCGAGGTTGACGGTCCTCAATGTACCTGCGGCAGAAAGGGCTGCTTTGAGGTCTTCTCCTCCGCCACGGGACTTGTGAACATGACCAAGGAGGCAATTGCCGCTCACCCCGACAGTATCCTTAAAGAATATGCCGAAAAGGACGGTCACACCTCCGCACGTCACGCATTTGACGCTATGCGTGCAGGCGATAAAGCCGGCAAGGAGGTCGTTGACAAATATATCAAATATCTTGCTGCGGGAATTACAAACGTTATCAATATTTTCCAGCCGGATATTCTCTGCATAGGCGGCGGAGTATGCAATGAGGGCGACCCGCTCCTTGTTCCCATGAAAGAGCTTGTGGCTAAGGAAATTTACACCAGAATGCTTACCAAGAATACCAAGATCACCGTAGCGGAGCTTGGCAATGACGCGGGAATAATCGGCGCGGCGTTCCTTGGAAATGCGCAGTAAGGGGAAGTCCCATGAGCAAATTTGACTTTCTGAATTTTTCGGAACAGCAGGACGCGGAAGCTTTTATGCAAAAGCAAAAGGAACACGCTTCCCTTAAAAGGGAAAGCCTTGACGATATTCCGGGGAAAGAGATAGTCCACGCCGTGACCTCTTGGATAGAGGGAAAATTCGACGAGGACTGGCGTAATATGTGCGAGGTGATAAATTCACTTCCCACGCCCTGTCTGAATATCTACTGCGCGGACTATGTAACAAAGGAAGTGCTGAACGGCGGCTTTGCGCAGGCATTTTTCAACGCGTCGCGGGATTATATCGGCGCGGCGGCTGAGGGGTTCCGCGCGGTGGGCTATCCTGAGCCTGCGGATATTATCGAAAGGGCTTTGAAGATAAATTTTGACAGCGGGAAAAAAGCTTCCGGTCACAGCATAGAGGATTTCCTTGCGCTTGCGGAAAATAATGAATATTCCGATCTTGACGAGGGATTCTCCAAAGCGTTCGATCCGGATAAATTCGGCAGACTTGCAAAAAGGTACATTCTGAAATACAAAAAATATTTCGGTGAAGACAATTTAAATTAAATGAAAGGACAGATAAAAATGTTCAGTGATTCTATTAAAAAAGGCGCGAACAATGCGCCGCACCGCGCGCTTTACCATGCGCTTGGTCTTACAAATGAGGAAATAGACCGTCCTCTGGTAGGTATCGTAAGCTCCTATAACGAGATCGTTCCGGGGCATATGAACATCGACAAAATTGTTGACGCGGTAAAATTAGGCGTTGCAATGGCAGGCGGAACTCCCATCGTTTTTCCTGCAATTGCTGTCTGTGACGGAATTGCAATGGGTCATAGGGGAATGAAATATTCTCTCGTTACCCGCGATCTTATTGCCGATTCCACAGAAGCTATGGCTCTGGCGCACGGCTTTGACGCCCTTGTTATGGTCCCGAACTGCGACAAGAACGTCCCCGGACTGCTTATGGCGGCGGCAAGACTTAATATCCCCACAATATTCGTCAGCGGAGGTCCTATGCTTGCGGGACGTGTTGACGGCTGCAAAACGAGCTTTTCCAGCATTTCCGAAGCAGTGGGAAAATACGCCGCGGGAACAATTGACGATAAAAAGCTTGAAGAGTACGAGATAAAGGGCTGTCCTACCTGCGGTTCATGCTCCGGAATGTATACCGCAAACTCCATGAACTGCCTTACCGAGGCTCTTGGAATGGGTCTTAAAGGAAACGGAACTATTCCCGCAGTTTATTCCCAGAGGATCGAACTTGCAAAACGCGCGGGTATGCAGGTAATGAAGCTTATCGAAAACGACATCAAGCCCCTTGACATCATGACCGAAAAAGCTTTCATGAATGCTCTTACCGTGGACATGGCTCTGGGCTGCTCCACAAACAGTATGCTGCATCTTCCTGCAATTGCTCATGAGTGCGGAATTGACATAAATCTTGATGTTGCCAACGGCATAAGCGCGAAAACTCCTAACCTCTGCCACCTTGCTCCCGCAGGCGGCACATATATGGAGGATCTTAACGAAGCCGGCGGCGTTTACGCGGTAATGAACGAGCTTTCCAAGAAAGACCTGCTTAACCTTGACTGCATGACCGTTACCGGAAAGACCGTAGGCGAAAATATAGCAAATTGCGTAAACAAGGATCCCGAAGTTATACGTCCTGTTGACGATCCATACAGCGCCACGGGAGGAATTGCCGTTCTCCGCGGAAATCTTGCTCCCGACAGCTGCGTAGTAAAGAGAAGCGCAGTCTGCGAGGAAATGCTCGTTCACAGCGGTCCCGCAAGAGTTTTTGACTGCGAGGAGGACGCTATGGCTGCCATTACGGGCGGAAAGATAAACGAGGGCGACGTAGTAGTTATCCGTTACGAGGGACCCAAGGGCGGTCCGGGCATGAGAGAAATGCTGAACCCCACTTCCGCGATAATGGGAATGGGACTTGGCAGCAAGGTAGCGCTCATCACCGACGGACGTTTCAGCGGCGCAACAAGAGGCGCGGCAATAGGACACATCTCTCCGGAGGCTGCGGTAGGCGGAGTTATAGGAGTTGTAAACGAGGGAGATATTATCTCCATAAATATCCCAGAAAACACCATTACACTTGAAGTCCCGCAGGAGGAAATAGACCGCCGTCTGGCGAATTTCACGCCGAAGACAAAGGAGCTTCACGGCTATTTAAAGCGTTATGCAAAGCTTGTTACCTCCGGAGCACAGGGAGCTATCCTCAAGGATTAAAGGAGAATTCCAATGAACAAAAAAATGACGGTGGGAAAGCTGACAGGGATAATATTCTGTATTCTCGCGGCGGCGTGTGCAATATTCCTTATGCTTCTCAGCGGATACACAGGCGGGCAGATGAAGCTGATAAACAAATACTGCACTGCAATTGAGCGGAGCGATCTTGATTCCTACAAAAAGTGCTACAGTGCGGCGGAGGCGGAGACTCTCACCGGATCCGATCTGGAAGCAAAGCGCAAGTCGGTATCGGATATGCTCAGGATCGAGGATAATGAGGAGCTTCGTATCGACGCTGTTTTCAGGAGCCGCAAAAGGCTTGACAGCGGAGCATATCTTATCAATGCCGATCTTATAGTTTACAATGATTCCGAAAAAAAAGAGCTGAACGCGGACTTTGTACTTATCCGTGACAGCGGAAAATGGGTATTTTCAAACGAGGAACAATAAAAAGTAATTACTATTTTGCGCGAAGCGCAAAATATAAAGCTGGTCAAGCTGAGCCCAGCTTGCGGGGTCGAGGGGCGGCGCCCCTCGTCGCGCTCCGCAGAGCGC
>CANQZS010000049.1 GCA_947628385.1 uncultured Clostridia bacterium
TGAGCCCATTGCCGCGCAGACGAACGCAGTTCGTTTTTCGCAGTAGCGCGGAATTCTCTGCTTTAAGAGCTCCGCAAAGGGTGAATTGAAGCCGCTTTGCGGCTTCAAGAGGGGGCTGCCCTGCGATAGAGGGCGCCCCCTTAAACTAACAGCTTATGTTATGTAAGCCTTTTAAAACAGTCCGGTGGACTGTTTTAAAATCAATATAAAAAATGTCGACTTTTCCCGTTGTCAAAATGATATATATTCTTTCAATTTATTGTGCAGATTTAATAATGCTGCCATGAAAATGCAGCCACTTTTGTTATGTTTTTTACAAATGTTCTATTGACAAATCTTTGCTAATATGTTATTATGAATAAAATACGTCTATTTTAAAGTAGAGAATAATTGTACCCTTTTGCTACATGCAGAGGATAAAGGCACAAGCCGATAATATCCCCCTTGTTTTTGATAAATATTACTGCTTTTAATAAGAAAGGTTGGAATATCTTATGTTTGCTCTCAAAAATAAGCCGAACGCTCAGCATTTTAAGAACGAAACAAAAAAGCACAGGTTCCGCTTTAAACCGGTGCTTTCTGTGGTCCTGTCCGTGCTGATGATACTTGGAATGATGCCGGCTTCAACTCTTGCGGATACTAAAGTATATCTTAAGGACGCAGTGACTCTTGATCCGGGCTGCCCCCTTTATTACATAACTACTAATGAGAAAGGCGAGGAAGTCGAGACTCCTGTATCAGATAATGATATGATAGGGGAAAACGATCAGCTCAGATTGAAGTACAGCTTTAATATACCTCAGGATAAGCTTAACGCTCTCGACGGAAATACAAGATATTATGTAAATATGCCTGCGGGCTTTGTGTTTACTTCCGATGAAGAGGGTAAAGACTATCCGATAACTATGGATATTAAAGACGCCAGCGGAGCAATAATTCAACAAGGCGTAACATTTGGTCATCTTCATGTCGGAAGCGACGGGATCTATGTTACCTTTGACGAGAGCGTTATAAAAGCTGAAAACAGAGCTTTCAGCCAGATAGATAAAGCTTATATTTATGTAGGCTGTGAACGTGATAAAAATTATCCTCCTGACGGACAAAGGGATGAGTATAACAGATATAATACCGCATTTGATAACGGTATGACTTTATCCTACGGCTTCAAGGAGGACGATCACAGAGCTGAGGAAACGAAAGCAAACATAACAAAATCAGGCGCGACGGTATCTGCCGACGGCAGATCCATTACATGGACAATTACATATACTCCATTCAAAAATACTACTCAGAAGCCTAAGGTAGAGATACATGATAAATTCTCTAATTCCGATTGGTACGAGTATGTCGGTGACGGCAAGGCGACTGTAAACGGTGATGTTGATCAGTCTGTAACATTCACCTATGATGGCAATGGCGGACTTGTAATTTCCGGACTTGATAAATTCAACAACACGGATACAGATGTTATTATAACCTATACCACAAAGCTTAAAGACGAGATACCGGTATATAACAGCCCTGTATCTCAGCTGAACGGTGTGTCCAACAGCGCAGAGGTCTGGGATTCATCTCACCCTGATGATGCAGTGCAGAGGGACTACAATATTCAGGGCGCATATGCAGAATTAAAGGACGTAAAGCAGTCTCATACATGGCTGTCAAAGAAAGGTACAGTCTCGGAAGATAAAAAGTCGGTAAAATGGCAGATAGTATTTGATCCCGCTTTTAAGGTCGATGAGCTTTCAATATCGGACTATATCAATCCTAAATATATGGAAGCTCCTACCGGTCTGACGGTAAACGGAGTCAGCAAGGAATTTTCAAAGAACGGCGACAATTATTCCGTTCCGCTTGATAACCCCGATGCCAACGGCAAATTCGATATAAAGTATACTACTGTTCTGACAGATGACGCCGTTACGGAAAGCACCTGCAATAATACGGCAAACGTCAGCTTCAAGCATAACGGAGATACTATCTACATGGGCGCAAGCGATGATCCCTTGTCTACAGGTACCTCGTCAAATAATATTGCGTCAAAAAGCGGTACGTATACTGCAAAGCATACTATAAGCTGGACAGTGTCTATCAATCCGGACAGCAAAAATCTGACCGATGTAACATTTACCGATGATCTGAGCAGCCGCGGCTTGACTCTTATTAAGGATAGTGTAAAATTTTACGGCACTGAGGGAACTATAACAGAGCAAAGCGACAAAATGCTTGTTATCCATTGGGATAAACTCGACAGTATGGTAACAGTCTCCTTTGAGACAAAGGTCGACAGGTCTTTCCTTGAAAAATGGCAGGATAATTGCTACAACAGCGCTGTTATAGATTATACCGTGGATAATGGAGTTCCGCAGACATATAATGCAGACAGCTCGGTATGGGTATCCTGCGGCGATAATATAAACAAGAGCGCAGGAACATATAATTCATCTGAGGGAACTATTGAGTGGACGATAAACGTTAATAACAGCAAAATAGCAATGAAAAATGCTGTTATTACCGATGTTCTTCCCGAGGGACTTAAATATGTTCCGGGAAGTCTGAGTGTAAATTATCAGTCGGTTGAACCGACCATTACTACGGATAATGGAAAGGAAAAGCTGACAATTACACTCGGTGAGCCGGCTGACGGAAAATATGTAAATATTTATTACAAAACTACAGTTCCGGCTGACATTTTTGAATTTATGGACGGATCCGGCAGCATTACCTTTACAAACAATGCTGAGCTGTCCTTTGGCATGGACGAGGGAGGAACTTCTTTACAGAACTATTCTATCCCTGCCATAGCAGCATTTGATCTCATGGGAAATGATTCAAATAGTATGCTTTCCAAGGAGGGTAAATATAACTCTGCGAATAACAAGCAAATTGATTATACCGTAAAGATCGATCCGTATAATTTAAGCCTTACCGGAGGCTGCACGGTTGCAGACTATTTCGACAAGGATCTTGGTCTTATTGAGGATTCAGTCGAACTGTACAAATGCGATCAGTGGTGGCATAGATCTAATGAAAAGATAACAGGTACTAAGCTTACCGTATATGATGACCATTTTGAATTGCAGCTCCCCGAAGGTACCGGACAGTGTATTCTTGAGTATTCTATGGAGGTAAAAACTCCTAAGCCTCAGGGTGAGGTCATTGAAAACCAGATCTCTATGTTCAAAAAGGGTGAAGATCAGGGACAATTTGAGATCGGCAGGAAAAAGACATCTTATCTCACCAGCAACGGCGCAGGCGCCGGAGGCGTAGGTCAGGGCAGCGGCGGCGGAAGCAGTGAGACAACAGGCAGCGGCGAGCTTTGGATAAAAAAGACTGTACAGAATTCTGCCGGAGGCTCTGAGGGCGTTGATAATGGCAAGAGCTATATTATCGAGGTCACACTGACGAAAGACGGAGCTCCTTTAAAGGGAGATTATAAGTATCGTCTGAAAAATGCTGCCGGAGAAGATACTTGGAATCAAATAAGTCTGAATCTTTTTAACGGCACCGGATATGTAGAGCTTAAAAACGGAGAGACCGCTTGTATTTTAGATCTGCCTGCCGGAACCGAGTTTGAGATCATTGAAGACAAAAGAAGCTCTGCCGGATATACTGTAACGTATAGTTCGCAAAGCGGCACGATCGAGAAAGATCAGAAGCCGGTCGTAACCGTAAACAATAAGGAATCAAAGCCCGACACAGGCGAGCTGATAATTTCAAAGGAGCTTGTAAATTCCGACGACAGCGATCTTACACCTGCTCAAAGTAAAGAAAGCTTTGAGTTTATCGTAAGCTTTGACCCAAATGCCTCTGCTGTTTATGACGGCAAAACGATCACGAGCGGCGAAAAAATAACTTTAAGCAGCGGCGGCAGTGCGAAGATCACTGATATTCCGTTTGGTACAACTGTGACGGTTACTGAAAACATCAGCGGAAGCAGCTACAAGACAACTGTAAATAATGAATCAGGCACAAGCGCATCTGTTACTATAGACAGCAGCAACAAATCCGCTGAGCTGAAATTCAAGAATGAATATCAGGTAACTACAGTTACGCCTCCCGCTGAAACAGGCAAGATAACTATCACAAAGACAGTTACAGGCGATAACATCACGGAAAACGAACTTCATGGAGCTCTCACCTTTACAATTGAAAAGCTTGATGAAAACGGAAAGGGCACCGGAGAATATCTCCATGCTGACGGATCGCTTGGTGCAAAGACGGAATTCACTCTTGATAAGTTCGATTTTAAGCCGAGCGGACAGGGAGCAGATCTTGCTAACGGTACATATACGCTGACGATCGAAAATGTTCCTACAGGAAAGTATATGGTCACTGAGACTGAGACAAATAAGAATATTGACAAATATACGGTCAGCAAGGAGATCTCTTCAAACGGTTCTGTAACGGTTGAAAATGGTAAAGAAAGCACTGTAAATATCACTAACACTTACACCAGAAAGACCGGACAGCTCACTATCACAAAGACGGTCGCAGGCGATAACATCACGAAAAACGAGCTTGACGGAGCACTCAGCTTTACAATTGAAAAGCTTGATGAAAACGGAAAGGGCACCGGAGAATATCTCCAAGCCGACGGAAAGCTCAGTACAACAAAGACGGGATTCACTCTTGGTGATTTTGAGCCGAAAAAGTCGGGAACAGATGCTGCTAACGGTACATATACGCTGACGATCAAAAATGTTCCTACAGGAAGATATATGGTCACCGAAAACAATGAGGATATTGACAAGTATACGCTCAGCAAGGAGATCTCTTCAAACGGTTCTGTAACGGTTTCCGATAATGCAGAAAGCACTGTAAGTATCACTAACACTTACACCAGAAAGACCGGAGGATTCAGCTTTAAAAAGACTGTTAAAAAGGAAATAGGCGCGCTGGATCCGGCGAAAGAAGATCCGGGTCGGAAGTTCCGGTTCACTGTAAAGCTTGATGATGAAAGCATCAGCGGCACATACGGCGATCTTACATTCACAAACGGCGAAGCTGCAGCAGAGCTTAGCAGCGGAGGATCTGTAAAGGTCAGCGGTATTCCTACAGAAATCGGATACACGATAACGGAGGACGATTATTCCGCTCAGAATTATACGACAGCGAAAAAGACATTGACAGGAACCGTTTCGGAGAAATCTGAGGTACTGGAATTTGTAAACACCTATAATAAGTTTCCGGCTGTGGAAGCAGGAAAGGGCAGACTTATTATTACTAAATCCATAGACGGAAAGAATATTACCAAAGAGGAATTTGAGGGCGCTCTTACATTCACTGTTAAGACTCCCGACGGAAAATTCTTTGACGCTAAAGGTGTAAAGCAGGACAAAGAGACGGAAATTCTTCTTAAAGACTTCAATGTTGAAGACGGCATATACTATCTCGATTTTAACAATATTGATGCGGGAGATTATATCGTAAGAGAAAAGAATACACAGGTAAAGAATTATGATCTCGTAAGCTGTGTATCGTCCCCCGTAAACTATGTGGATTCCGCAGACGGAGCTAAGGTGGCTGTTGCAGCTGACACGCTAATGTTTAGAATTACTGACAGCTACAACAGACAGACCGGAAAGCTCAGCATTACCAAATCCATAGACGGACTTAATGTTACAGATGAGGAAAAAGCCGGAGCTCTGACATTTGTTATAACAAATGAAAATGGTATGTATCTCAATGACAAGTGCGAGCTCAGCGAGAACAGCTTTGAATTCACAATTGGCAAAAACTTTAAACCGCAGAATGACGGCACTTATCTGCTGAGCCTTGACAATGTTCCCGTATACAATTATACGGTGACCGAGAAAAACTCTGCTATTGACGGATACGAGCTTTCGTATGAAGCCAGCAAGACAAGCGGAACGGCTGAGGTCACTGAAAGCTCCGCCGGCTTGATAGAGCTCAAGGACGTTTACACTGCAAAGACTGAGGGAACCGGTCCGTCAGGCAGTGGAAGCTCCGGAAGTGAAAGCGGCGGCGGAAATTCCGGCAGTCAGAGCAATGAAAATTCGGGCGGTTATACAGCTCCGAGTACGGTAGTTGTTCCGAATGTTCCGTCCGGAGGTCAGCACGTTGAGGACGTTTCCTCATCGTCAAGATCAAAGGGATCCGACGAGATAATGGAGGATCGGGGATATACCTCCTATGTAATGGTAATAGGCGGTGCAGCGGCTGCTGCGGCAGCAGCGTTCCTGATATTCAGGCGCAAAAGGCAGAAGTAAAAACGGGATAATTTAAACAAAACAAAAGCTCAGAGAGCGTTATGTTCTCTGAGCTTTTTATGTATTATTCTGATATTATCATTCCGCAGCCTTTACCTGCTCGAACTCTTCAACGATCTCATTGTCAGGAGCCTTGGTCGCAAGCGAAACTATGATTATCGCCGCCATAGCAAGTATGAACGCGGGAAGCAGCTCGTATATGTCCCACGCCCCGCCAAGAGGACGGATAACAAATTTCCATACGAATACCGATATTCCCCCTACAATAAGTCCTGCCGCCGCTCCGTATTTGTTGGAACGCTTCCAGAACAGCGCCGCTACCATGATCGGTCCGAATGTAGCTCCGAAGCCCGCCCATGCAAAGGAAACTATCTGGAATACCGAGTTGTTAGGATCCCAAGCAATTATAACACCTACTATTGCCATAACGATAAGTGTTGCCCTTGCAAGTATCATTGCTGTTTTATCGGACATCTTTATGCCGAACGTTCCTCTTATAAGATTCTCCGAAGCGCTGGACGAAGCTGCCAGAAGCTGTGAGTCGGAGGTGGACATCGTACACGCAAGCATACCGGAAATTATAAGTCCGCCTACGATCGCAAGCGCCGTGTGGTTCTTGCTCATGTAGTCAGCCATTGCTATCATTACAGTTTCGGGATCGGAAAGGCTTCCGAAGCAGCCGTTTGCCGTCATGGCAAGTCCTACGACTCCGATAAGTATCGCTATAGTCATTGCGATAACTACCCATATCGAAGCAATTCTTCTCGATGTCTTTATTTCGCTGCTGTCACGTATAGCCATGAACCTGAGCAGGAAGTGAGGCATTCCGAGATAACCGAGTCCCCATGCGGCGTTTGAAATTATCGTCAGCAAATTGTAATCCTTTGCTGAGCCGGACGCGGGATCATATGTAGAATTGATCGAAAAATATCCCGGGAGAGCCTTGGCATTTTCCATAACGGCGCCCCAGCCGCCCGCATAGGATATTCCCATAAGTATTGCGATTATGAGTGCGCTTGTCATAACGATGCTCTGGATAAGGTCTGTGTGGCTTGCCGCAAGGAAGCCTCCGAAGCAGGTATAGGAAATTATTATGATCGCCGATACTATCATTGCCACATGATAGTCAACTCCGAAAAGGGAGTTGAAAAGCTTTCCGCAGGCGGCAAATCCGGAGCCTGTGTAGGGAACAAAGAAAATTATGATTATTACCGCAGAAACTCCAAGCAGTACCTTTTTATCCTCTTTCCAGCGGTTGGAGAAAAAGTCGGGCAATGTTATTGAACCGCTTTTTTCGGTATAGATCCTGAGACGCTTTGCAACGATCTTCCAGCTTACGTATGTACCGATGGCAATACCGAACGCCGTCCAGCCCGGGTCGCATATGCCGCTTGCGTAGGCAAGTCCGGGAAGTCCCATAAGCAGCCAGCTCGACATATCCGACGCCTCTGCGCTCATTGCCGTAACTATAGGTCCGAGCCGTCTGCCGCCGAGATAAAAATCGCCTACGGAATTGTTTTTCTTTGAACAAATGAATCCGACTACAAGCATCATAATAAGATAGATGACTATAGTCACGATCATAATGATCTGTGTAGCTGTCAAAAAAATTCCTCCTTTATAAGAATAGTTTTTGCGATTTCAAAGCTTTTGCTTTAGAGTGTTAATATGGGATAATTCTATCATATTTCCTCCGGAATGTCAAGCAATTGCAGGAAATGTCAGTAAAAGCTTCAAAATTTTAAAGGGGGAATATCACCGAGTCGGTCAAAATGCTGAAATAATGTCCGAAAAGCACGAATCCCACGGAATCGTCGGTACGGTAAGATCCGAATATCTCCATAGGCTCAGGACTTATCATGTTGTAGGAATTCACATAAACGATAAGGAATCCTATTGTAAACGCTGCCGTCAGCAGCACAGCCGTGCAGGAATACAGGATCCTCCTGCGGAGCTTTTCCTTTTCATCGGCACGGATCCTGAAATTGAACGGGTTCATTTTAACACCTCGCTGAAATTCTGCGGATAATTTATCCGTATGTATCCGAGCAGGCTATGGCATGATTTACGGCGAGATACATTCCGCAAGGGCTTTTCCGATAAGCTCTCCGCTGTAGACAGCCTGATCCATGCTGTTGGCGTGTCCGCCCACCTCAATGAGGATAGATCCGGTGGTTAGATCCTGATTGTATTTGCGGTAGTCAAAAAGAATTGGGCGTGTAAGTCCGGCGTAGTCGCTTTCGAGCTGCTGCTGGAGCAGGCAGGCAAAGCGAAAATTTTTCATATGATCGGGCATATCCATAGTTCCGTCGTCGCAGCCGCTGATTATCATTATCTGAGCGGCATTTTTGCCGTTTATTTCGGCAATGGGAGCGATCCTTTCGCCGTCGGGACGTTCTATGGCGTCTCTATGTATATCAAGTACTATTTTAATGGACGGATATTCCTCAAGAATAGCTTGGACCGTTTCGCGGCTGCGGTCATAGCTGCCGTTGTAGGACGGGTAATCGTGCATTGTCGTATCGTGTATGACCGAGATACCCGCCGCTTCAAGCTGCTTTGCAATGGCGTCACCCACGGCTGCCATATTCATTTTTTTATCCGTTGTGCGGGAGGTAAAGCTTGCGTCGTAGAAATCTCTTTCGTATGGCTCGTAGCTTTCGGTGGTATGGGTATGCATGATAAGTATCTGCGGTTCACCGTTCTTTTCTATGACGAATTCCGGCGCAAGGCGGCTTTCGGCAAGAAGCTCATCATTGGGAACGGAGGTCACGTTCCTGACTTGTCCGGCTTTATCAAGAGAGATATAATCATCTCCTTGGAATGATCCGTAATGAACGGAGGTTATAGTTCCGTCGTGATCTTCAAGGTTTTCAGGATACGGCTTGGGACCGGATCCCTCGTCCTCGTCGGTGACAAAGCGTTCCTCATTGGTACTGTTGGGGATCTCGGGAGAGCCAAATGAAAGCATATTGGTATCGTCTATTGAAAAGGCACGGGTCTTTTCTGCGGCAGAATTTTCACTGCATGGAGGAATTTCCGGAGCTTCTGCGGAAGCAGTATCGGTGTTCCGATCGGAGATCCCGCAGGAAGCGTTAAAGATATTTCCTGCCGACAGGGCAGCGGACGTACTTGCGGCAAAGAAAAAAGCTGTTTCCGCTGATGGGAGAGTCAGAGCTGCCGAAGCAGCCATTGCAGGCAGCAGCAAAAGAAAAATTCCCGACGCAGCCAAAACGTCGGGTCTGATTTTTGAACGTCTGTTCATAGCGGTCCTCCTTTAAAGATATGGCTCTTAGTAATATTATGCCGCAGAACAGGGATAATATTCCTTATTAATTGGAGGGAAAAGAAGCTTTTAATAATTTTGCGAGAAGCGCAAATTACAGACTGTAGAAAAACATATTAAATTGATTTTAAAACAGTCCACCGGACTGTTTTAAAAGAGAAAATAAAAATATAATCTTTAGTTCAGGGGAACGCTCTCTCTTGCAGAGCGTTCCCCTCTTGCAAACAGCTGCGCAGTTTGCAATTCACCCCTTTGCATAGCGCTTTGAAAAGGAGAGTTTCGCCCTCCTGCGAAAAACGAACTGCGTTCGTCTGGACGACGAGGTGGCGCAAACGACCGCAGGTCGTTTTTCCCTCTGACCCCGCAAGTCTGTGCAAAACAAAACCAAAGGTTTTGTCTGGCTCGACCAGCTTTTCAATTTTGCGCCTGCGGCG
>CANQZS010000050.1 GCA_947628385.1 uncultured Clostridia bacterium
CGCGCCGCCGAAAGGCTCTATCTCGGTGGGGTGGTTATGAGTTTCATTTTTGAACATCAGGAGCCAGTCCTGAAGCTCGCCGTCAACGTCTGCTTTGATCTCAACGGAGCAGGCGTTTATCTCCTCGGATTCATCAAGGCTTTTGAGGATCCCGTCCTTTTTAAGCTTTTTAGCCGCGATCGTAGCAATATCCATAAGGGTTATGGGCTTATCGCTTCTGCCAAGCTCATTGCGGACTTCGATATATTTATCATAGGTCTTTCTGATATAGTCGGCATTTATAGCGGCATCGTCAATAATTGTTGAAAATGTGGTATGACGGCAATGATCCGACCAGTATGTATCTATCATTCTTATCTCGGTGATGGTAGGATCGCGCTTTTCCTCATTTTTGAAATAATTCTGGCAGAATTTAATATCGTCCAGATCCATTGCAAGACCGTAATCGTTGATAAATTTTGCCAGCTCGACCTCTTCAAGATATATGAAATTTTCAAGGACTTTAACTTCCGTCGGGATATTATAATCGACAGTAAGGGTGTCCATTTCATCAAGGGACGCTTCACGGCTTTCAACAGGATTTATGATGTAGCCTTTAAGCTTTGCTATCTCGGCGGCAGAAAGCTTTCCGTCGATGATATAAACTCTTGCATTGCGTATGCGGCAGCGCTCTCCTTGAGTGAGTATCTGGATACACTGTTCGCAGGAATCGGCTCTCTGGTCGAACTGACCGGGGAGAAATTCCACCGCGAATACGGATTCCGTGTCCTTTAGCTGCGGAAGGTTCCTGCTGCAAACGTCAACTGCCGGCTCGGAGAAAACGTTTGTGACCGCAAGCTCGAAATCCTCCTTGCTCAGTCCCTCGGCATCGTAGCGGTTCAGGATACGGATATTCCTGAGCTCGTCAAGACGCAGAGCTGTTTTTACGTCTAAAAGAAGATTTTTTGCTTCAACGGCATATTCAGGCTTTTTCTCAACATAAATACGATACACTGACATAATTTATACGCTCCTTAATGATTTTAAGATACTATTTCACCTATGCAATGATCTTTCTCCGCTCCTATTATTTTAACATAAAAAAGTTCATTGCGCAAACTTTTCTCTGAATATTTTGTTAATATTTTTACTTTTGTGTAATTCGGCGTATATCCGTTATGGATACCGTCCTCCTTTTCACGCTCAAAAAGCACCGGAAACACTTTTCCTACTTGGCTTTTAAGGAAAATTTCCTTGCTTTGGGACATTGCCTTTTCCATTTCGGCGGCACGGCGGCGCTTTACTGCCTGAGGCACCTGATCCGGCATTTCCGCGGCGGGAGTGCCTTTTCTGCGTGAATACGGGAAGATATGCGCCTTTGCAAAGCCTATGCTTTTGGCAAATTCCAGCGATCGCCGGAAATCCTCATCTGTTTCCTCCGGAAATCCTACCATTATATCCGTTGTTATGGAGCAGTCGGCAAAATTCCCTCTCAGTGATCCCACAAGCCTTTTGTAATCCGCCGAAAGGTACCGTCTGTTCATGGCTTTAAGCGTTTTATCGCAGCCGCTTTGCAGTGACAGGTGAAAGTGCGGACACAGCTTTTCAAGAACGGAAAGCCGTTTTATATCTTCATCGGTCAGCATTTCCGGTTCTATGGAGCTTAATCTTACCCGTTCTATGCCGTCTGTACGGCAAACGGCTTCAACGGCGTCCGCAAGACGTTTGCCGAGGTCTATTCCGTAAAATGAAAGATTTATGCCTGTAAGGACGATCTCCTTGTGACCTGCCGCCGCAAGGGTATTCGCCTCGGAAATTATGTCGCTAAGCGGCTTTGAGCGGAAATTCCCGCGGGAATAAGGGATAATGCAGTATGTGCAGAACATTCCGCAGCCGTCCTGTATCTTTATGAAAGCGCGGGTGTTGTTTTCAAAGCTTCTGTTGGAGCATTGCTCAAAGGCTTCACTTCGTGTATATTCGCAGACGCTTACGATCCTTTTTCTTTCGGCGATATATCCTGAAACCATATCCGGAAGCCTTTTCCGATCCATTGTGCCGGTTATTATGTCGGCTTCGGCGATATTTTCGGCTTCCTCACGGAATGCCTGCGGAAAGCAGCCGGTCAGCACGATAATGCTTTGGGGATATGTTCTTTTAAGGCGGCGAAGCTCTTTTTTCATTTTTTTATCTCCGGTCTCGGTGACCGTGCAGGAATTTATGATAAAGATATTTGCTTCGGATTCCTTGTCGGAAATTGTATATCCGGCGTCCGAAAAAAGCTCTTTCATGTTTTCTGTTTCATAAAGATTTACCTTGCAGCCGAATGTGAAAAAATAAATATTCATAAAAACACCACATTTATTTTGTGCATAATGCTAAAAATTCCTTTTGTATGTCAAGAATATAATTTGTAGTATCTACAATAATAAAAAATTTTTTGTGAATCCCCTTGACTTACAACCTGAAAACTGCTATGCTATAGATAAGCTCGAGGGCAAAAGTCCGAAAGCGGTTCTGAATAAAATTTTATGAATGAAAATGGAGGGACAAATCATGAACAAAACCACAGTTATGCTTGGTACGATCAACGATGTCAAGAGCTTTGTAACAGTTGTATCTCAGTGCGATTACGACGTTGACCTTATTTCCGGCAGATACGCCGTTGACGCAAAGTCGATCATGGGAATTTTCAGCCTTGATCTTTCAAAACCCATCAAGTTGGAAGCACATACCGATGATGCGTCCGAATTCTTTGCACAGATCAAACAGTTCATTGTTGAATAAGTAAAAAAGCAAAACATATTTCTGTGGGATCGGCGGAAGCTCAGGCTTTCACCGATCTTCGTTTTTATCGCTTGTTCAGTGTCTGCGGAGAAGTCTTTCGTCGCAGTATTCACATTCAAGGGTATCGCCGATGCCGCGGAAGCTGCGGGGAAGATATTTCTCCGTCTGAGTGATGCATTTGGGATTTTCGCAGCATATATCATTGTGTATCTTTCCTGAAAGAAGCCTTGTAGGGTATTCGTTTTTTAATATTGTGAGGATAAGAGCCATTCTGACGTACATACCGTATTTGGCTTGCTTGAAGTATAATGCTCTGGGGTCGTCGTCCACTTCAATGGCGATCTCATCGACTCTCGGCAGCGGGTGCAGCACGCAAAGACTTTGCTTTCCCTTTTTCATCTTGGCTTTATCAAGGCAGTAAACGTTTTTCTGCGCTTCATATTCCTCCTTGGAATTGAAGCGTTCCATTTGTATGCGAGTCATATAAAGGACGTCAAGCTTTGATATGGCTTCCTCAATAGTATTTACCTCGGAAAATTCGCAGCCTGCGGCTGTGAGAATATCCTTTATGTAGAATGGAAGTCTCAGCTCCGGAGTCGATATGAGGATAAATCTGTTTCCCTTGTAACAGGAAAGGGCTTTACAGAGAGAATGTACTGTTCTGCCGTTTTTAAGATCTCCACAAAGACCTACAGTAAGGTCGTCAAGTCTGCCTATCTCCTTAGAGAGCGTAAGCAGGTCGGTCAGAGTCTGGGTAGGGTGGAGGTGTCCTCCGTCTCCGGCATTTATTATAGGGCAATCTGCTGTAAGGGCGGCTGCCTTTGCAGATCCCTCGGAGGGGTGGCGCATTACCATTATATCTGCGTAGTTTGAAACAATCTTAGTTGTGTCCTTTAGGTTTTCACCTTTTGCAACGGAGGAGGTAGCGGGATTATCAAAGCCGATTATGGTTCCTCCCAGCTTGAGCATGGCGGTCTGAAAGGACATCTGAGTCCTTGTAGAGGGCTCGTAGAAAAGCGTGCCCATGATCTTGCCGTCACATTCGTGAGCGTATTTCTGCGGATCGTCGGCAATTTTCGCACCGAGTGAAACAACGCTGTTCCACCATTCTGTGGGCATATCGTTCAGGTCGATAAGGTTTGTGAATCTTGAAACCATAGCAAAACCGCCTTTACATAATATATCATTTTATTTTATCAGATTTCGGCGAAAATTTCAATACCTTGCCGAAAAATTTTTTATTAAATCGTGTCAGATGTATATTATGTTGACAATTTTATTATAGAATGAATTTTCAGTAAAAAAGGCATTGACCGAAATTACCGGCAATGCCTTTTACTTTTATATTCCCAATTGTTTCCACACTTCGTCTTCGGATACATATTCACCGTTTTCAAGCTCTTTTTCGGCAGTTTCCATTCTTTCACGTTCTTCCGGCGTGACTTTTGTAAAATCGGGATCCCACGCCAATATAAAACGTTTTACCATTTCATATAATAGTTCCTGTTCTTTATCGGGGAGCATTTCGATCATATTGAATGTTTCTTTTACAATAGGTGACATAATATTGCTCCTTTCATTTATAAATATCTCCTCGGCTTCCTATTTCTATCAGCCATATATAGATATTGCCATCATTTCGGTACTGATATATTATACGATATTTTCCTACTCTTAATCGTCGCCTGCCGTCTGAAAAACCTTGAAGTATTTTTATATCGCCTTTTGGCGGGCTTTCTTTTAAACCTTGTAAGGCGTTTTTTATAAGTATTTGAATATTATGCGGAATTTTTTGAATATCTTTTTGAGCTTGCTTAGAAAAACGTATTTCCATTATTTTACCTCAGTGCACAACTCTTTAATTGTAATTTTATCATAATAAAATGCTTATGTCAAGAAAAAGATTATTAATCTTTCCCCTTGAAAAACGCTCCTACGAGCTTAGGACCTGCGTTTGCGGCAATAACTCCGCCTATGCGGAAAGACATCTCCGGCGGATAGCCAAGCTTTTTGGTAAGCTCCTTTGCAAGCTCACGCTCTGCGTCCTCAAAATATCCGTAAACCAGACAGTAGGGCGTTTTGGGAATTATCCTGTCAGCGGTTATCTCTACGACCTTTGGTATAATTGCCTTGTCTCCGCGGACCTTTGCATCGGTGGAGGAGATCCCTCCCTTTATTTCAATTACCGGACGAAGTCCCATAAGCTCGCCAACAAAAGCGGCGGCGGTGCTGACGCGTCCCGAACGCTTTACAAATTCCAGAGAATAACAGCCGAAATGCACCTCAGCGCAGGAAAGCCAGTCCTGCATATATGCAATGGCTTCATCTGCGGACGCGCCGTTCCCGATCTTTTCTGCGGCTTTTATAAGCGGGAATCCGTAAACTCCCGTATAATTTCCGGAATCAATAACACGGACTTTGTATTTTCCCTCGGCTTCGGGATTGTTTTCAAAGAAATTCGTTACCGCCATTACCGCATTATTATATGTGTTTGAACCAAGTGAAGCAATGGAAACATATATCAGGTCGCTGTAACCTTGTTCATAATATTCCTTGTAAAGCTCCTCAAATTCAAATGCCGTTATCTGGGCATGGGTAGGGAAGTCCTTGGAATTGATTATCATATCATAATATTCCATATGATCGTAGTCACGGTCGTAAAAGGACTTTTCACCTAAAGTAATGGGGAATCTAAGTATGCGTATATCATACTTTTCCTCATATTCCTTGGGAATATCCGACGCTGAATCGGTCATAAGCTTGATCCTGCTCATTGCTGTTCATTCCTTTCAAAAATTAGTTCCATTTGTACTTAGTCAATTGTCCCTCAGAGGCAAGATCGGGGAAATCCCACTGACGCAGTACCTCATATGCGGCAATTGCCACTGAGTTTGATAAATTAAGGCTTCTCAGCCTTGGACGCATTGGTATGCGCAGACAGCTTTCTTTATTTTCTACAAGGAGCGGTTCCGGAAGTCCGGCGTCCTCTCTGCCGAAGATAAGGTAGCTGTCATTGGGAAATTTCACATCGCTGTATGTGTTAAGTCCCTTTGTAGTGAAATAGTAAAAATTCCCGCCTTTATTTTTTGCAAAAAAATCCTCCAGACCGTTATAATATGTAATATCCAGTTCGTGCCAGTAATCCAGACCTGCCCGTTTAAGGTTCCTGTCGGTGACTTCAAATCCCAGCGGCTTTACAAGGTGGAGCCTTGCTCCGGTAACGGCACAGGTGCGGGCGATATTTCCGGTGTTCTGAGGGATCTGCGGCTCTACAAGAACAATGTTTAAATTGTAAATATCTATCGCTCCTTACATCTGTTCGTAATCGCAAAGCGTGGGGTTTTCTATCAGAAAGTTCAGGCAGCGTTCCAGCATTATGCCCTCGCGGGTGTCGGTGGAATAGCTGTATGTCGTTTTGATCGCAAGCTCCAGAAATGCCGTTGCGCGGTTCATAGCGATAGGCAGACTGTCTCCTCTCAGTATAGAGCCTGTCAGAACGGCGGCAAAAACATCTCCCGTTCCGGGATAGTTTGCGCTTATAAGATTGTAGGGAACACGCCAGAATTTGCTGTGCTCGCGGTCATAGCCGATATTATAGGCTTTGCCGTCGGAGAAAACGCTTGTAATGACTACGATCTTAGGACCAAGCTCCGAAAGCCGCACAAGGCAGCTTTTTATCTTCTGCATTGAAATATCCGGCTGATCGGGAGCTTCTCCAAGGAGCATGGCTGCTTCGGTCATGTTCGGAGTTATTATATCGGCGATCGCAACCAGTTCTCCCATTCTGGAGCGCAGCTCGGGAGTACAGGTCTTGTAGGGCTTGCCGTTATCAGCCATGACAGGATCTACTACTTTAAGGGAATCCTTGTAGTATTCAAAGAATTCCAGACAATGATCTATCTGTTCCTTTGAAGCGAGGAATCCGCTGTAAACGCAGTCAAATTTATAATTCAAGCGTTTGTAATGCTCTAATGCGGAGGGAATATAGTCGGTAAGATCGCGCAGGACTACATCTCCGAAGCCGCCTGTATGGGTGGAAAGTATCGCTGTGGGAACTGGGCAGACCTGTATCCCCTGAGCGGACATTGTGGGCAGTATCACAGAAAGTGAACACCGTCCCACTCCGGAAAGATCGTGGATCGCCGCAACCGCTGCGGGCTTTTTATACATATTTAAGCTTCCTTTCAGTTATTCATCGTAAAGAACGTTTATCATTCCCTTAGATCATTATTCTCTTGCAATAGCAAATACCATATATCCTACATATAAAAGGCAAAGTATAATTCCCTCTATACGGTTGACATTTTTCTTTGTTGTGCAGAAAATATATGCGATTATCGAAACTGCAATGAGAATGAGCATATCCGTCATAGCCTTTGCATCTATATTTGCGATCGGGGTAATGACTGCGGAAGCGGGGAGAACGAAAAGTATATTGAAGATGTTCGAGCCTACAACATTTCCCACGGCAATATCGCTTTCACCTTTGCGGGCAGCCATAATGCTGGTAACAAGCTCCGGAAGTGAAGTTCCAACTGCTACTATCGTAAGTCCTACAAGGGTCTCGCTCATTCCGAAACCGAGAGCTATTTCCTTTGCGCTGTCAACAACAAGCTCGCCGCCTATGACAATTCCCGCAAGACCGCCGATCGTTAAAAGAATACTCAGACCTATGCCGTATTTGGGTTTTTCCTCTTCCTCGGCATTGCCGGCAGCAAGCTTTTCCTTTCGCGTTGCCAATGCAGATGAAATTACGTAGAAAAGGAAGATTGCCAAAAACATAAGAAGTATGACCGCGTCGTTACGCGCAATGGTATTTGCAGAACCGTTGCCAAAGAAAATATCAAATGACATAGCCGCAAGAGCAAGCGTCGCCAACAGCATGAAAGGATAGTCCGACTTTACTATCTGTTTCTGAATGTTTATTGGTTTTATTGCCGCGCTGAGACCCATAACGACAAGCAGGTTGAACATATTGGAGCCGATGACGTTTCCCACGGCAATGTCGTTGGAGCCGTCTATTCCGGCAATAATGCTTACGGCTGCCTCGGGTGCGCTTGTCCCAAAGGCTACAATGGTAAGACCTATTACTATGGACGGGATCTTCAGGAATTTTGCGATGGACGAGCTTCCGTCAACGAACACGTCCGCTCCTTTTACAAGAAGAACAAAGCCTATTATAAGCAAAACAAATGCAAGCAGCATGATTCTTTTCACTATCCGGCAGAATGCCGCTCCTTTCATGGGAAAATAAAAATAACTACAAATTATATAGTAACACATAATATTTCCCGTGTCAATCAAAGTTAAACAATTTTTTCTTTTAATATTTTCAATAATTTCAATGTTTATAATTTGTTATTATTTTTGCAAAAAATACTCTTGAAATATACGGTGATATATGTTACTATATTAATATGTGATCGAAAATCAATTGAAAGGTATATATAGAATGGCTTCTAAGAATAAAAAAAAGAACAGGAAGATATATTCCGAATCCGCTAAGCGAAAGAGAAAAGCCGCTGCGGCAAGGCTCCGTATGCTTTTAGTCGTTCTGCTTATCGCAGGAGGAGTATGGGGAGCGGTAAGCTTCAGCAAAAATGTTGAGGTACCGCTTACGATAAATGCTGATAACTATCAGATACTTGAAAATAACACCCATGCGGAGCTTGACCGTGAGATCGAGGAAAAGGAAGAGCTTCCGGCGGAAACTGAGCTTGCTGAGGACGCTTTTGCGGATCAGGCTCTGCTTAAATATAATATCCCGCAGCCAAAGCTGAGGGCGGAATATCCTATAGACATGATAATACAGTCAGAATATGCCATTGTTTACGATCTTCAGACAAATGATGTGCTTTATGCAAAAAATGCGGACGAAAAATGCTATCCTGCAAGCACCACAAAGATAGTTACCGCATCGGTAATGCTCGATAACGTTCCGGAGGACTTCATGTTCACGGCAGGAGACGAGCTTGATATGGTCAATCCGGAATCAAGCCTTGCTTATCTTAATAAGGGAAGCATACTCAGCCGCGATATGATAATAGACGCACTCATGCTCCCGTCCGGAAATGACGCCGCATACACGGTCGCCGCCAATGTCGGAAGATATATAAACGGAAATGATAATATTTCCACAGAAATGGCTGTAAAGACTTTTATAGACGAAATGAACAAGACCGCCAAATACATAGGAATGGAAAATACTCATTTTGCCGATCCGGACGGATTCCATGACGACGATCATTATACTACGGTCCATGATATGCTTAAAGCCGCCATTTACGCAATGAATAAGCCGGAGATCATGGCTTCCGCCATAAAACCGAATGAATATGCGGTTTTTGAATCCGGTGAAGAGGTCTCTTGGGAGAATTCAAACAGGCTTATACAGGAATACAGTGACAGGTACTATATGTATGCTACAGGAATGAAAACCGGTATGACCGACCAGTCAGGTCACTGCGTGGTCGCGACTGCAAGACGGTTCGATCATGATGTGATATGTTTAGTGTTTGGTTCTCCGTCTGCCGATGTCCGCTGGAACGATACTATAGCACTGCTTGATGCGGCGTTTGTGGAGATAAGGAACAGGGAGGGCATCTGATGGTAAATATAGGGAACGAATGGGACGAGCTTCTCAAAGACGAGTTCAGCAAGGAATATTACCTCAAGCTTCGGGAATTCCTGAAACAGGAGTATTTTTCAAGAAAGATATATCCGGATATGTATGATATTTTCAATTCCTTGAAATATACGTCATATTCCGATGTGAAAGCAGTTATCATAGGACAGGATCCCTACCACGGAGCGGGTCAGGCGCATGGATTGTGCTTTTCGGTACAGAAAGGCGTTGCAATACCTCCGTCTTTGCAAAATATATATAAGGAATTGGAGTCGGATCTCGGTATCGCGCCGGCAAGCCATGGTTATCTGAAAAAATGGGCTGATAACGGAGTTCTGCTTATGAACACGGTGCTTACTGTGCGTGAGGGGCAGCCCAATTCCCATAGGGGAATGGGCTGGGAGATATTTACAAACAGAGTGATAGAGATACTTAATGAAAGAGAAAAGCCTATAGTGTTTCTCCTGTGGGGAGGAAATGCCAAGCAGAAAAAGAGCCTTATCACAAATCCGTCTCATCTTATACTGCAAGCGGCACACCCAAGCCCTCTTT
>CANQZS010000051.1 GCA_947628385.1 uncultured Clostridia bacterium
GTCATAGCCATAGGTATAGGTATTGCCCTTGGGATCGGTCATGGTCTCAAGCTGACCGTTTGACGTGCTGTAGCCGAACTCAGTTCTATTGCCGAGCGCGTCTATAATCGCCGTGTTTCTATCGAGAACGTCGTACTCGTATTTTGTAGTACCGCCGTTCGCCTCGGTTGTCGAAACAAGACGATATTTTGCGTCATAGACGTAACTTACCTTAGAGCCATTAGGATATGTCTTTTCAACAAGGTTTCCAACCGCGTCATAGGTCATTTCAACGGTTCTGCCGAGGCGATCCGTTGCCTTGATATTTCTGTTCTCCGCGTCATACTCGAAGGTCTCGGTGGTGTTGTCGCAGTATGTGATCTTCACGAGATTGCCGTAGAGATCGTAATCATACGTTGTTCTTCTGCCTTTTGAATCTACCGCAGCAGTCATATTTCCAACGGAATCATACTCGGTGTTCGTTACGGAGCCGTCCGCGTAGATTATCTGCGTTACGTTTCCGTAAACATCGTAAGCATACTTCTCCGTAAGATTTTCAACGCCGTTTTCGGTAGTCCTTGTTACGGTCTTAGAGGCGCAGTTGCCCTCGGAATCATAGGTGAATGTTACTGTTTCGCCGTTTCCGTTCACGGAGGATATAACTCTGCCCTCGGAATCATACGACATCTGCATATAGCTGCCGATTTCATCGGTTATGCTTATGACTCTGCCCTTGATATCGTATTTGTACTTTGTTTCATTGCCCTCCGCATCTGTTGTGTCGGTAAGATTGCCGAAATCATCATAATTAACAACAAATTGGGTTACGCCCATAGAGGTGATGGTTTTGAGTTGTCCCTTTTCACTATAGGTGTTGTTTACTGTTTCACCCAGCGCATTGGTCATGGAGATCAGATTGCCCTGCGCGTCATAGTTGTAGGTCGTAACATTGCCGAGTGCATCGGTTTTGCTCTTAAGATTGCCGTAGCTGTCGTATGTAGACAACGTGGTATTGCCAAGCGCATCGGTTTCGGAAATTACATTTCCTCTGCCGTCGTAGATGTAAACGGTCGAGTGACCAAGACGATCCGTTACAACGTCCTGTCTGCCCTCAATATCATGCGAAAATTCAAGGCGGTTGCCGTTAGCGTCGATTGTGGCGATAAGTCTGCCGTTATCATCATACTCGTTGCGGGCTACCTTTATTCCGCGTGAATCGATAATATCCGTGAGATAGTGGTTTCTGTCATACTTGAACGTGGTGGTCTCTCCCGCCTCGTCCGTTACAGCGGAGAGATCGCCGTTGGAGCTGTAGGTATACTGTACGGTTTTCCCGTAGGGATCGGTTATCTTCGTAACGCGGTTCTCCGAATCGCGCTCAAATACGATGGACTTGCCGTCCGAGTGCTTAACCTCGTTTTCGGTAAAGGTTATAACATTGCCGTTGGTGTCGGTAATGCTCTCAACACCATTGTCGTCACTGATGATATATACCGTACCGTCAGGTCTGGTGAGCTTGTACTTGCTCGGATTGTAAACCCTGATAGTATTGCTGTCGCACAGCTTGTTGCCCGTGAAAATAAGGTCTGTGGTAGTAGCAATAGCCTCAAGCTTGGATTTGGTGTTGCCCTGCGGCTCATAGCTTACGGAAATATCATACTCAATAGGATACAGATTGCGCTGATCGGGAGACAGCTTCATCTTGAACTTGTCAGTCTTGCCGTTACCATAGTCAATCGTGATTTCGTGGGTCCTGTCCTCGGCAAAATAGTATTTTTTTACAAATCCGGATTGTGCAGCCTCCTGTGACCAATAAAGTCCCGGTTCACAGCTCTCCGAAAGCTTAATGCTAGACAAAGTCATATCCCAGCCGTAACCGAAGTCGCCGCTCTTGGATTTTCTTCTGCTGTCATAGCTTCTGATTACTGTCAGCGGATAGCCCGCAACAGGTATATCCATATCTTGGAATGCTATTGAGTAGTTGCCTATTTTCATTTGTCCCTCGACGGATACAACGATCTCGTCGGAAACAGAGTAATTTGAACTGCGTGCCGTCAAGCGGATATTATAATATCCGTTTTCAAGCAAAGTAGGATCGAAAATCCCGAGAACGCCGTTGTTGACAGCGGTATTTCCCGAAGCAAACTCGGTGTACTCCGTGCCATCGGCAGGACAGTATTCAAGGGCATAGTAAACAAGCCCCTCTCCGGACACCGTTCCTGTAACCTCAACGGGTGATGTTACAACAGCGCCGTCTGCAGGAGAAGAAATTGCTACAGTGCAGGCAGATCTGTCTGCGGGATCTACCACCTTGATTTTAAGGCTCTCGCTGATCTCGTTGCCAAGCTCATCCTTTGCCTTAACGGTAATGTCATATCTTCCGATCTCATCGGGAGTAAAGGACGCTTTCCCGTCCGGGTCGAGTTCGATCTCCTTGCCGTTTACTGTAACTGAAACGGATTCAATGCCGTCGGGATCGCTTGCTGAAACCTGGAAAGTAATTGTCTCGCCTATATTCGCGGTATCCGAGCCGTCATTCGCGTAAATTGTTACAGCGGGCTTGCCGTCATCGTAAACAAGCGGCTCAGTCACAAGAATATCGTATTCCTTTTGAACGAAGTTTTCCGACGGGTCTTCCGTTCTGATGATGAACTTGTAAATCCCTGTTTCATCGGGAGTAAATTCGATCTTGCCATTAACGATATCAACCGATTTCCCGTTAATTGTCGCGGTTGTGTTTACAATACCGCTGTCATCGGATGCGGTTATACCTATAATTATCGTTTCACCGAGCGTCATATAATGGGTAAGTCCGGTAATGCTCATTGTAGGGAGCGTAGTATCGTCAGCCGTAATCGTGCCTCTTGCCGCAATATTGTTGCCCGCGGCATCGTATGCCGAGATAACCACATTATAAGCACCCGCCGCTTCCGGTGTAAACACAGCCTTGCCGTCTTTGACTGGAATTTCTTTGCCATTTACGGTAACTGTAACGAATACCTCGCCGCTGTCATCGGTCGCACGGAACTCGAGCTTTGCCTCCTCGCCGACATAAGCCTGTGCGGGGAACGATATTATTTCAAGCTCCGGAGCAGTAGTATCCCCGGACGGCTCAAAGGCGGATATGCTCTTTGTCAAAGTCGCCGTATTCCCGGATGGGTCGGACAATACAACCGTAAAGGTATATATGCCCGCCTTATCGGGAGTAAATTCAATTATATTGTCAACAACATCAACGGATAAGCCGTTTACTTCAGCGGAAATGTTTACCTCACCGCTGTCGTCAGACGCGCTGATCACAGCCGTTATTTTATTTCCAACAAGGACGGTTTCGCTGTCAAACCGTATCTCTCCCATAGGGGGAGTATTGTCCTCCGTGCCATGTGAATTATCGGATACAGTTACTTTATATTCTTTTGTTACAGAATTTCCGGACTTGTCCGAAGCGGTCACGGTAACAACATACTCGCCGATAGTGTCCGGAACAAACGCTGCTTTTCCGTCAACAACGTCAACAGGCGTATTGTTTACAGTAACTGTCACAAGGACCTCGCCGCTGTTATCGGCAGCTTCAACGGAAAATTCGACTTTTTGGTTTAATTCGGCAGATTCCGGAATACCGTTTACAGTTAAAACGGGGGCGGTAGTATCTGCTGCGGCAACTGTAACGTCCTGAGTCAATGCCGCCGCATTTCCAGCCGCGTCGGACACAGTGATCACGAAAGAATATGTTCCGACCTTATCGGGAATGAATGTGATTTTGTTATCAATAACCTCGATCTCATTTCCGTTTACGGCAGCCTTTATAAATACCTCGCCGCTATCGTCCTCGGCTTCGATAATGGCAATCACTTCATCGCCGACCGAAGCGTGAGTTGTATTGAACGTAACGCTTCCTGTAGGAGGATAAACGTCCTCGTTCAGTTCTTCCTCAACACAGTCAACAGTATATTCATGCACGACCGAGTTACCCGCAGCGTCTGTCGCGGTTACAACGATCTTATGCTCCCCAATACGATCCGGAGCAAAGCTTGCCTTGCCCTCGGAAATCTCAAGCTCGCTGCCGTTTGCGGTTATCGAAAGATGTACATCTCCACTTTCATCCGCTGCCTCGGCGATGATCTCAATGCTCTGTCCTATAGTGATCTTCCCGGGAATACCGTTTACGGTAAGGGCAGGCGGTGTGGTGTCAAGCGTTGTTATGGTAACTTTCTGAGACAGAACAGCCTTATTTCCCGCCGCATCAGCAAGTGTGACTGCAACATTGTACTCACCCGTTTCATCGGGAGTAAAGCAAATCAAATTATCAACGACTTCAACAGGAACATCATTCAGGGCAGCGGTAACAATAACTTCTCCGCTGTCGTCCGAGGCTTCGATCCGCGCTGTGATCTCTTCGCCTACGTATGCCGCAGTCTTATTAAACGTCAAAGTGCCTGTAGGAGGCGTAGTGTCGATATGATCACTTACGCTCAGCTTACGTTCAAAAGTTGTTGTATTTCCGGCATCATCATAAGCCTTTATAAAAATTGTGTATTCGCCGGCGGTTTCGGGAATAAACTCAAAAGAGTTGTTAACCCCCGATATAACTTCTCCGTTTACGGATACCTCGACATATACCGTGCCGCTGTCATCTTCGGCGACTACTTCCGTCAAAATCGGCTGATTTACAAACGGAGAATCACCGTTCCAGCTTATTCTGTAGCTGAATGTAGGAGCTATAACATCGGCAAATTCAACGGTTATAATCGCGGATGCGGATATAGTCTTTCCCGAAACGGTAACAGCTTCAGCACGAAGCTCATATTCTCCTGCGTTTAAGGTATCAAGAAGATAAATCCCATCCTCGTTCAGTGATACCTCTTCACCATTAAGGGTATACTTAACGGACGCAATTTTAGATGTAACGGAAGTCGTTACCGCAAAGGACGCGGATTCACCAACGTTTACCTTTTCCGCGGACGTAGCTATCTCAATGCTCGGAACATCATTATTTACAATAATGTCAAATTCCTTCACGTCGGAATTACCCGCCCAATCAAAAGCTCTTACGATAACGTGATATGTTCCATTGCTGTTCGGCATGGTGAGCGTAAAGCTGCCGTCATCGGCAACATTGATCGGCTGGTTTCCTCTGAAAATAACCGAATACCATGAGATCTCGGTATTGTTAAGATTATTTATTTTTGCGTTAATTTTCTGGTTTCTGTCCGCGTATGCGGGAAGATCAACCGAGATTTTCGGAAGAACCTCGGTCTCAACATCCGGATCGATATCATCATATTGCTCGGGTTGAGTAACGTTTATCACGCTTACCGCTTGAACTAATTTATCCCCATCGCTGACCGTACAAATTATTTCACAGCTTCCAACCTCAGAAACAGTTGCCGAAGTAATTAAGCTCTCATCATTTTCAAATGTAACAGAAGCATTTTCGCTCGACCACTTTACAGACACCTCGCCGCCTTTAAGGTCGTCGGAAACAACCGCACGGAGTGTGACCGGTCTGTTTACGTTGACCGTGTCCTTAGAGGATATGCTGACTGCCGGAGTGCTGTTGTCATATTCGGGATCGTCCGCGTCTTCAGACATGATCGTAATATCGTAAAGCTCTGGTGTTCTTCCGTCCGAAGACAATGACATATCAACATCAAGCTTTATGTAACGGCCGGAAAGCTCGGATATCTCCCCATAGTTTTTTACGGAAACAGGCTCGCCGAATTCCTCTCCATCATCACTTACAGAAGCTGATACAGATACGGAACCGTCACCATGACGAACACCGTTCCAGAAGATTCTCGACCAAGCCGTATTGTCTCGTTCACTATCAAAAACAACAGACCAAGTACCGTTCTCGATATATTTGCTTTCCGGTATGCTTACATCGTCAAGATATATAACATGCGGCTTTCCGTCACGGTCATAATACACACATGACGTGTTTTCCGTTATATCCGCAAAGCCATTTACATCGTTAATGTTAATGGGGATGGAAATTGATTCGTTTTCATCTATAGAGATCCTGTCGAAGCTCCACTCAAGCGAAACGCTTCCATCCTCATTTTTGGCAACAGAAGCAGGCTTCGGTGAAATTGCGGAAATGTCCACCGACTCACCGTTTTTAATTGTAGTCTTAAACGTAGTATTTCTTCCGGCAACATTGAACACTTCCGACGCGAAGTACGACATGATCTTTCCGATCTCATCGCTTGTCGGAGCATTCTTGTAAATGCCGTTGCTGTTAATTGCTATGTTCTGCATCTGGAGCGTTCCCGACCCGATCATCAGAGCAAATATACGAACACCTTGTTCTCCCGCACGCTTTGCAGCAGCAAGAGACAAATCCGCAGATAGATCTTCTCCATCAGAAAGCAGGATGATAAATTTTTGCCTATTATCGTCGCTCATATCAGCAAACATATCAAGGGCGGCGTCTATACCGCAATAAATATATGTGCCACCGTTTGCATACAGTCTATTTACTGCGTTATTAAGCAAAGTCTTATCTGAAGTAAGCGCTTGCTTAACAGAAGTGCTGTAAGTAAAACCTATTACCGCACAACGATCCACGTTTTTCATTTGAGAAATAATCTCTTTTGCAGCAATTTTGGTATTCTTCATTCTTGAACCGTACATGCTACCTGATTCGTCGACAACCAAAATCAAATCTACCGCATTAGCGTTTACATCTGCTGCGCCAAATCCGCTCAAATCGTATTTGAGATTTATGGAGTTATCCTCCGGAGCAAGCATGGACTTATCCGAACCATAGGTTATCTTAATGCCCTTTCCATTTTCGGTATCTCCATACACCTTCTCCGAGGGATTGTTTTCTTCGGGATTCTTATCCGCAAGAATAAGCTGATCGGACACAGCAAGGCTGACCCCATTGAGAGTACCCTCATTGAAGTCCGAATCAGTAGTATATGTTTTTACAATACCCTTTGGTGCGGGTTGAACCATATCAAAGTTTGTGCCGCTGATATTGAAAATACTTCCGTTAAAGTTTATACTGTCGGCATAAATAAAGCCCGTGACAGTAGTGTCATAAGTATTGAATGTGATGTTTCCGCGCGGTGCGTACATTGCACCGTTTACGTTTATCTGAGAGCCGTTGATCGTAATATTTCCGTTTCTCGAATAAAGCAGAACTCGTCCGGTGCTGTTGAATGACTGAACGTTATATGTAATGTTGCCCTCCGCAATAATATAGCAGTCGCCCTCAAAAGTAGTGCCGCTGATCACTACGTCGCCATTCACCTTGATTGACGAATCTATAATATTCTTGTCCTGCACATAGGTAGGGCTTTGCTCGAACGTTTCAAATGGAGCAGCCATTTCATGGATCGAAGCGTCGAAATCAGGAATATCTACCTTTTCTACATTCTCACAGCGCTCTGTTATTTCGGTTTTCCAGCCGTTTGTAGTTATAGTTCCGACCGCGTCGATTCTCCCGTCCACATAGAACTCAGAACCGCCGTAGTTGAAGTTCCTGCCCGTGTAAACATTTCCGGTGAAATTGCTTTTCCAACCGTACAAATTCAAGTCTGCCGTATTACTGCCAGAAAAAATCGTATAGTCAAGAACTTGTTCCTGCTTTAAAGCGGGAACATGAATGGTTCTTGAAACTACCTTGCGATAATCGTCATCCGCAGTAAGTATTACATTATATTGATAGTCTTTGTCTACAGGGGTAGGCTTGATATTCACGCTCCACGCTGACTGCGTAAGTTGATTTGGAGACAACTCTCCTATATCTATAACGGATTTACCGGTTGCCAACTCAAGACCATCGGGAAGGTCAATTTCAATTTTAACACTATTCGCGGTAATGCTGCTAAGATTTTGAACATATGCCGTAACATCCACTGGATTCGGCGCATATTGATTATTTATAATATCAACGCTGTTATCCGAGTAAACACTCAAAGCCAGAGGAAGTGACATATCCTCCGTAAATTCGCTTAATCCGTAATATGTAACATATTCTCTTGTTTCGTTAGGAGCAATAGCTTTTTCGTTCCAAATTACAGAAACAGCGCTGTCACCGTTTCCATAGCTGGGAGTTACATCATATCCCCATGAATTATTGTAAACTCTTCTCCAGTTTGTAAATTGAACCTTATCAGGCTTATCTTCCTGCGTGCGATAAAATCTTCCCTGCGATATAACAGACGGATTAGTTAAATGATCAAATGCCTGCCAGAATTGAGGAATATTATCGCCGACGAACTCAGTTTCTGTAGTGATACCACCGTACTGTGGAACTCTGAACGGTGCAGCATCATTATTTCCTAGCATCGTGTCGAGCATAATGCGCAAACCGGCGTTTTTATTTTCATTGGTGTTGTTTGTTATTGTGTACTTAATCTCTACAACATCATCTCTGCCTGTAGCGGAATTTTCAATAATGCTTAGCTTTTGCTCAACGTCAATCCCTCCAAAAACGTTGCTTGATGTATTGCTTGCGTTCTCATCGCTGAAATCCGTTCCTGAAACGCCATAGATGTACGACATTCCGTCCACCCTGACCGTAGTATATGAAGTGCTTCCTCCGGGATGCCCGTATAACATTATTTTGTTATTATCATTCGGAGTGTTTGGATTTCCTTCGGTAGTGCCTATAGTAAATCTTCCGTTACCTGCTACATATAGATCAATATAGTCATTGCTCATATAGTTTCCGTGTACAGTTGTATCACTATAGAGACTTGCAGCCTCAGAATTTGTCAATATATCCTTCAACTGCGTATACTCACCGGAATTTGGATCAAGAGACTCAAGCATCTCCCACCCATAAGCATCGATTTCTTCAGCGCGAACTGATAAATTAAGATCTGAAATCGTGCCTATCATAATTGTAAAGGAGAGAAGAATCGCTATGAATTTCTTTCCAACACGTTTTACTGTCACTGTCATATTTTCCTCCCATTATTCTGTAGTTAACGAAGAAACGCTTCCACAGATACCATTTAAAAACTTTTATATTATTAAACAACTGCTCTGCTTACGAATCAAATAAAAAATGTATCCGCTTCACACACAGATGTAATATACAACATTTCTGCAAGCGAATCCCCGCTTGCAGAAACTTTTTCTGATAGGATATACTGTTGTTGCTTTGTCAGCATGGCAGAAATCCGATCACTTTTTCGACATCTTCTTCAGAGCTGCCGGCTCTTTAGGCTGATAGCAGTAAAAGTAAGAAGCAGCGCCGCAGGTCTTTACCGCCGTTTTTTTGCCTGCCTTAGCTACAGCATTAAGCAGGGCCTTCTCAATCTTTTTCATATGTCTCCCTCCTTTCGTTTCATAACTTCTATAATCATCAATACTGCTATGATCAACAATGTAAAATCAATAGCAGATGATAAAATAGGCTTAATAAACAACAGTAGAGTTGATATCACAAACCAGACGATTGATACAATAATGCTTTTTTTGCGGTTAATTTTAATCTCACCATCAGTTAACGGTTTGTTCTTATTTACAATTGGCGCATATCCTAATATTGCCGCAAAATATGGAACAAAAACAATCAAGTGGACAAACCAAGTATATGCTGTTATTAACACACTGTCAAAAAATAGAACAACAGCATAGCACGTTAAAAACGTAATACTGCACATGATCCGAGTTTTTGAATGATACCCGCCGCAAAATTGACGCGTTGTCACAAATACAACAAAAAAACAAAACGCCTCCGCAAGCCTTCCGGTCAACAGAGCAATCCCAAACACCAATACTGCGCCCAAAATTGTCGTTATTATCATTTCATATCCGTATACATATATTTCTTTTTCATCTTCGGATATGATGTTTTTCTCGCACAAAAAATCGGCTAACCGATTAGACAAGAAACTGATCATAATAATCACCCTCATGTTAATGATAGCCGATTTAA
>CANQZS010000052.1 GCA_947628385.1 uncultured Clostridia bacterium
GAATACATTGATTCTCTGCGCAGATCAGTTGGCGGCGGGTCATATATTTCTCCAAGCTTTGAAACGATATGCGCCTTCAATGCAAATGCAGCCATGATGCACTACAGTGCCGGAAAGGACGGCGGTGCGCTTCTTGAACCGCACGGACTGCTCCTTGTTGACAGCGGCGGTCATTATTTTGAGGGAACTACCGACATTACTCGGACGTTTGCTCTTGGGGAAATATCCGATGAAATGCGTTTTCACTTCACTCTTACCCTCAGATCAATGCTTGATCTTGCGGCGGCAAAATTCATGTATGGCTGCCGCGGAGAAAATCTTGATATTCTTGCCAGAGGTCCTATGTGGGAGCATGGTCTTGACTACCGCTGCGGAACGGGACACGGTGTAGGCTGTCTGCTCAGTGTTCATGAGGGACCTAACTGCTTCCGCTGGAAGATAACGGAGGAACGTCCCGAAAGTGCAGTTCTTGAAGAGGGAATGATAACCACAGACGAGCCGGGCGTTTACGTTGAGGGAAGTCACGGTATACGCATTGAAAACGAGCTTCTTTGCCGCAAAGCAGAAAAAAGCGAATACGGACAGATAATGGAATTTGAAGCTCTCACCTATGCTCCCATAGATCTTGACTGCATAGACGCGTCTCTTTTGAGCGAGCGGGAAAAGGGATTGCTGAACAGCTATCACAAAACAGTTTTTGAAAAGCTTTCCGGATATTTTGAAAAAGACGAGCTGGAATTTCTGAAAAAATATACAAGAGAGATCTGAAAAATAATAATTACTTTTTTGACAAACCGATGAGCCGTCCCGAAAACCGGAACGGCTCATTTAATTGCTATCAGTTTTTCCTTAACATCTGAAACAGTATAAGAACTACCGTAAATACAAAATTGTACGTTATCGCCATGGAAGCCGAAAGCTCCTGAAAACTGTTCAGTATCACCATTACCAGACATATAAGTATGCCAAGAAGTATCGACACCGCATGTATTCCTATGCCTATGCCGATAGTGCCTTTCATGCGTATACAGCTAAGTATGAGCGATGACGCTGCGGAAAATTTTCCTGAGCACGCAAGCGACGCTTTCTGCTCGACCTGATATGCCGTCACTTCGCTGAACTGCTCGTGTACCCTGAACGGTATGAGCTTCAGATATTCCGGAGAAATATCAAAAAGCTCCGAAAGACGGCTTATGGATACCAGCGAATCCACAGAACGTATCATCACGTAAACATTGTTCCTTTGCAGCTCGTCAAGCGCTTGACAGATCTCCATAGTCGGAGTGATCTCTACCAGAAACATTGCCGAAAGCTCTCCCGAGATCGAAAGATAAACAGCGTGTCTGCCGTTTTCGGTATATTCCTTTTCCTTTGCTACGGGAGGTATTCCGTCTATGCTGTGATTTATCATAAGCTCCCTGTTGCCAAGCAGTACCCTTTTATTGTTGATCCAGCCGCAAAGTCCCATGGAATCCTCAAAAATATAGCTTTCCACCGGATCAAGAAGCTCCGTTTTTCCGGCAATTATGTCATAAAACATATTTTTCAGAATACTTCCCGCCTGAGTGGTAAGGCTTGCAGCTTCAACGATAGCCTCGTCTATCCTTGTATCGGAGAATACCTTTATTGCGGAAAGCTTTACGCTTCCCTGTGGGAAAAGCTGCTCGGCGTCAATAAGTATACTGTTTGTATCGGAAAATTCCTCAATGCAGTCATATCCGAGTATAACTCCCTGCATTTCGGCATTTTTCTTAGATGAACGCAGCATGGGAAGATTCACTATCAGCATTGTTGTGAATCCTGTGCATATTGCAACTACTCCCACAAATATGGATATTCCGATATATACCGAGGACGGTCCATGCTCTGTTCTTCCAAGTATTCCGGCAATAATTCCTATAACAGCCGCCGCTCCAAGAACTACAGGGGTGAATATCCGGCAGGATCTGTCCGTGCTGTCACTTGCATAGGACGTTTTAAGGAATTCCGAAAGAAATTCGGTTTTCCTCATTGAAGCAAGCTTCGGGAAATCATTCAATGCGCCTCTTGTGAAATTCTGAGCGGTCTCCTCATCTTCTACTCTGAATATAGCGTACTTGTCTCCGCTTTCAGAAACGAAGCGGAAGCTCCTCTGGGTCCTGCTCACTATGAAAAGCTTGCCTATGGTATTGAACATCAGCGAAGCTATAGCCACCGGTATATAGATATGCACAAAGCTTCCCCTGACAAGATTTGTATTTGCGAACATTATCATTGCCGAAGCTATAGATGTCACTATGGATACTGCGCATAAGCTGTCGCAGTCCGCCTTGAATGAAACGATCTTTGACAATCCGCAGGAGATCACCGTATAGCTCGAAAATGCCGCAAACAAGCCTATTATCGCATTTACAAAAAGATATGTATTCGTCTGCGCCCGCTTATCGAGAAGATCCATTATCGGCAATGACTGAGCGTCGTTTGCAATTGCAATATAAGCGCTTGTCGCAAAGCATATCATCAGCACTATGAGCCTGATGATAAGGCTTCCCTTTAGCTGTGCAATATCATGGGCAATAGACGGAGCGTCGTCAAAGCTTTCAAAATCCTCTATTACCTGCGGCTGCTCCTCCTCTTCGGTCTCCTCGCCGGAAACGTCCTCCTCATCGCCTACAAGGACGAAATCCTTTATTTTTTTGTTCCGGCGCTCTTTAAGCGCCTTTATCTTTTCAAGCTCGCTCAGCTCGCTGTCCGACTGTACTGCTCCGGTATCGGACATTATCTTATCCTCAAGGTTAAGATCTATATCCGAAATGGTCTTTCTTTCTATAGGTGAAACGTGCTGGGTACGGGAGATACGCTCTCTCTTGGCTTTCATCATTCCGTCGAGAAGCTCGGTATTTCCCATAGCGTCATCGCCGTCAGCCTTTGGGATAAGCTTTGTAAAGAAATCCGTTATCCCCTTGTGCATGGTATTTTGAGAATTTTCCTTTTTGACCTCGTTTTTTTCCGTTTCGGAATATTCATTCAGAATATCGTCCAGCTCTTTATTTTCAATTGAGGAATATTTTTCGTAGGGATCGTCCTGCGGCTTATTCGTCTCGCCGGCGCTCTGTATAGGCGGCTCAGGTTTCGATACGGGAGCCTCCTGCTGTCCTGCGGGAGCTTTTCCCTTTTTCCCGAAAATGGAGCGCACGCTTTGTTTTATGTCCTCTTTTACCTCTTCGGTGCTGCGTTTTTCCTCCTTATCGCCGTAGAGATCGGTCTGCTCGAATTTCTCCGAGAACGATCTGTCAGGCTTAGGCTCAGGAACATACGGACCCGCTTTAGGTCTGCTGTCCTTGACCGAATTCACAGCTTCGGAAAGGCGGTCATATTTTCTTGCAAAATCGTCCTGCGGGTCAGCCTTAGGCGCCTTGACAGGCTTTACCGTCTTAGGGGACTTGTGCGGCGCAGGCTTTATTTCCTTTTCCCTTTCCGGAGCATCGGCATCTCCGCTTATCTCCGCCGGCTTATCATTGCCCTCCGGAACGGCGCTCTGATCGTCAAAGCGGGAATTCACACTTGTAAAAATATCGGTATTATGGAGCGTGACCTTATCCTCACGCGCCTTGATGCCGGTATCGGCATTGCCGGAGCTGCCGCCGTAGCTATTGAGAATATCGTCTAAATCAATGTCATGCTTTTTGCCGCTGCCGCCGGACGAATATTCGCTCAGAATATCGTCAAGCGAGAATTTACCGTCAGCCAAAGCCAACTCTCCTTTCCATTGATCTGTTCCGGAGCTTTTATCCGGAAACCGCTCTGCGCTGTCTTACGACCTCATACATGAATATCCCCGCCGCCACGGAGGCATTCAGAGACGTTATCATTCCCGACATAGGGAGCTTTATAAGAAAATCGCACTTTTCTCTTACGAGCCTGCCCATACCGAAGCCCTCCGAGCCTATAACGAGTCCTACGCTTCCTTTCATATCCGTCATGGAATAGTCCTCGCCGGAAGCGTCCGTGCCGTATATCCACACTCCGTTTTCTTTAAGAATATCTATCGCCGCCGGAATGTTTGCAACTCTTGCAACAGGCACCCAGCTTGCCGCTCCTGCGGAGGTCTTGAACACCGTCTCGTTCAGAGCCGCACTTCTGCGCTTGGGAATTATCACTCCGTCAGCTCCCGAGGCTTCCGCCGTTCGTATTATCGCCCCCAGATTATGGGGATCCTCTATTTCGTCGCAGATTATGATAAAAGGCTTAGTGCCTTTTTTTTCTGAAACCTCAAGAATATCCTCCACCGAGACATATTCCGCGCAGGCACCGCTTGCGGCAGCGCCCTGATGTGAAGCTCCTCCGCACATAGCGGAAAGCTTTTGATCCGTGACCTGTTTTACGACTATTCCCTTTTCCGCAGCCATACGGCGTATAAGACCGAGACTGCCGCCGCTTCCGCTGAGGTATACGGCGTTAAGGCTTTTATCGGCTTTAAGAGCCTCTATCACGGGATTCCTCCCGACTATGAGCATTGCTCCTCCATCGCTGTCACCGTCTTTTTTATCTTCCCTGTGCAAAGCTTCCTTTCGAGGCTTATCTGTCGTTCCGGTCTGTCTGCGGGAGGGTTTGTTCTGATAAGGCATAGCGACCTCCGAATCCAATAATGGGGATCACCCAATTATTTACATATTCTGAACAGCTCACCGAGCTGAAAAATGAGATCTTCGTTCTATTCATAGGGCGATCCTCCGAAAGGATCCCACATGGAACCAATATTATAATAATTATATCACGTTCCGCCGCAAAACACAATATTTTTGCAAAATTTTTATAAAAAAATATCCGGACAAAGCCTTTCGGAGACCTTGAACGGATATATTTTACAGACAAATGATAAGATATATTATGAGCGTCAGAGCCGCCGCAGAGGCGGCAGCCGCTCCGAGCTTCAATGCAAGGGGTACCGAGCGGGGTTTTTCCGGAACAAGGCTCCGGATATATTCTCTGGCTTCCGCTTCGAGCCGTACTGCCGGCACCTCCGACTTATCGGAACGTACATACAGAACGGCTTTTTCAAAATAGTCGCTGTCGGTGCTTGTGATCTCGACAACTCTTCGGTTCACGCCTTTTATCATAGCGGGACGCAGCTCCTTTCGGGATATTATTTCCTCCGGAGATGTAAAATTGCCCAAATACCGCTTTTTTAAAGGCTTGGACGGCTTTTTCCACAAGCTTTCAACATTTTCCGGACATCAGTCATCTTTAGTATTATAGCCGGTTTGAGGGGATTCTATACCATATGTAATCACAAAAAAGCGGAAAAGAATGTTAAAAACTTAATATTCGCAAAAAAATGTGGAAAAGTCGGTGGAAAAAGTTTAAATCTTCGGCTTTTACGGACGTCCTGAGTGTTGAAAAAGGATTTACAAATGGTATTATACAAATTCAGGCAAAAAATATACATTAAAAAGTTAAAAAAATGCACAAAGGATCAAAGTAAAATTTTCTTAAATATAACGAACGGATATTGATATTTTTTTGAAAATGGTGTAAAATGAATATGATGATATACAACGAAAGGAAGTTCAATATGGATCGCCGGACTTCAATGCTGACAGCCTCATTTATGATAGGAGGAGTAGTTCCAAGGATATGCAGAGATATGTCTCAGCCGGAGGTATCCCGATACAAAATATCCACAAAGCGTCTGCCAAAGGAATTCAACGGTCTGCGGATCGTTCAGCTTTCCGATCTGCATAATAAGGTATTCGGCAGGAGCAATTCCCCGCTTATAAAGCTTATCGCCGGAGAAACTCCCGACCTTATTTTCATGACCGGAGATATGATAAGCCACGACGCGCCGAAAATTTCCGAATTCCTCAAGCTTGCCGAAAAGCTTGCAAATATCGCGCCGCTTTACTATGTAAACGGCAATCACGAGCTTTCCGATCTTGATGAGGACGCCTTTGAATACATTGCCCAGAAGCTTTCCTGCGCCGGAGCAGTCTGCCTTGACAACGATCATGCGGACATTGAACGCGGCGGCAGCCGCATACGTCTTTGCGGGCTGTGCTATTCAGCCGAATATTACCGCGGCGTAAGGGAATATAAACGCGGCTGGAAAGCATTTCTCCTGACGGACATGATAAACTATCTCGGCATAAAGGATCCGGACATATACACCATTCTTCTTGCACACAATCCGCTGGATTTTGAAGTTCACGCAGAATGGGGCGCGGAGCTTTCCATGGGCGGACACGTACACGGCGGGCTTATACGGCTCCCTCTCATAAACGGCATACTTTCTCCCGAGCGCAGGCTGATGCCCAAGTACAAGGAGGGCGTATACCGCATAGGGGACTCATATCTTATTGCAAATCGCGGGCTTGGAAGATTCCGCATACACAATCCTCCCGAGGTCGTATCGCTAAGACTCTTTTCGGAATAACACACAAAAAGCCGTCCGCAGTTGTGCGAACGGCTTTTTTACAGGTGTTAATAAACAGAACTTTAAATATTATGTACCGTCATCATCGGACTTAAGCGGGTGGCAGCCGATAGGATTGGCAGTTCCCAGAGATTGAGCGACCTCTTTTTCAGTCAGAGCGTCCTGAGCCATCTGTGCGGAAATAGGATAATCGCTCCACATTGCATATATGCAGCCCATGCCCTGAGAGCTTGTTTTAAAAGCAAAATATCCATCAAATTTTTCGCCCAGATAGTTAGTCAGATCGCAGATGTCCCCACCGCCGTCAGGATGACCCATGCAATCGTTCGAGCCGGTATAAATACAGTCAGGCTTAACGGTATGCCCTGAATTTATAGTATCAACTATAGCAAGCGTAGCGCCGCTGTAAATACTTCTTGCGTTAGCATTCATTCTTGAAATTCTGGCTTTCTCCATAAAGCCCATCATTGAGGGAATAAGTATCGTCGCCAGAATTGCGATTATGGCAATAACAACGATAAGCTCGATCAGAGTAAATCCTTTTAATTTATGTTTCACCCAAGCACCCCCAAAAAATACAATATTTACAGGTTTTGACCTCTAATAATTATAATACACGATTTAAACGTTTTTGTCAATATATTTTCATACGAAAACCCAATAAATATATGAATTTTTTGTTAATTTTTAAGTAAAAATGCTTTAGGGCGATCCATTTTCCTGTCTGATAGGTGAAAAGTGCTTATCAATGTTTATTTTCGGATCACAAGGACATCTCCCAGAATCCCACGAGCTCGCTTTGCATTACATCAAAGCTCCATGTCTGATCGGTTTTTTCACGGCTTGCCGGATCGTTTATATAAAATCCGTTTTCGTCATAGCCTTTTATAATAATAGCGTGTCCGCCGAAGGTCTCTCCCGACATTGCCGCAAAAACGACAACGTTCTCCTTGTCCAAGGAATTTTTCAGATCTTCCTCCAGACCCTCTTTGACCTCGTCCTGCCAGTAATTGAATTCCACAGCATTGATCCCTAAAGCATTTGCCAGTGTGGTAACTTTATCCTGATGTATACCTCCGAAAATATCCAGACAATCGTTTTCGACAGCAATATCCGCAATATCCGCCGGATCATAAGTATCATCATGAGCAAGTGCCAGATAAGCCATTTCCATAGAAATTACAGCACAGCCATTCTGAGCGATCATAGCGCCTCCCATATCCTCATATCCCCAGCGTCGGTCGAACATATACAGCTCGGGCACTCCATCGCAGTTCAATTCATCGTCTGTAAACCGCATAGTCTGATGATCGCTTTTATGTACGGGATAATCATAAACAAAGTGCAGATGTTCTTCATCATATTCATCGTCAAAATCATAAAATCCGAGTATCTGATCGGTATAAAGCTCCTGATTTTCGGCAATATAGTCGCCGTAGCCGTTCGGATCGTTGAGCGTCTCATATTTTTCCAGAGTCACTTCTCTTTCGGTCTTTATATGGAATCTCAGTCCCGGAACGAACTCTATCACAAGCAGCACCACAATGATAACAGCATAGACAGAGATCAATGTAACGACCGTTTTTTTGTCAACATTAGCTTTATTCATAAAAATTCTCCTGAAAAAAATTAATTGTTTTATTTTATAAATTTCTGCATTTTCAGCAGGAATACTTATATTTTTACGGCTGTTCAGCAAACTGCTCAAATGCCATTTTTCGTCGCCTTTACCGCAGCAGCTATCTGTTCCTCCGTAAAGCCTGCCGCTCTCATTCCGTAAATGAGTTTTTCCATACCCTTTTCTATTCCCTTTTCTATTCCCTTTTTTAAGCCCTTTTCCATGCCCTTGGCTATACCTCTTTCCTCGCCTGTCAATATAGCCTCTTCAAGCTCGGACGCTCTGTCGTGCATGGCTTTTTCCCGCATACGAGCAAGCTCTTTCAGCCTGTCATTGCCGTTCATTACGTAAAGTCCGTCTATCGCTTTTGTAATTGCAGGTATTTCCGCTTCCATGCCCATTGGGATCCCTCCTTGCACGCTTTGATCTTGACACTGCTCAAATGCCATTTTTCGCCGCCTTTACCGCAGCAGCTATCTGTTCCTCCGTAAAGCCTGCCGCTCTCATTCCGTAAATGAATCTTTCCATGCCCTTTTCCATGCCCTTGGCTATGCCTCTTTCCTCACCTGTCAATATAGCCTCTTCAAGCTCGGACGCTCTGTCGTGCATGGCTTTTTCCCGCATACGAGCAAGCTCTTTCAGCCTGTCATTGCCGTTCATTACGTAAAGTCCATCTATCGCTTTTGTAATTGCAGGTATTTCCGCTTGTTTCAACATCTCAAATTCCTCCCTCTTTGTGGAACTGATGAATTGCAGCCACAGCTTTTTCCTGTCACCCTTGTCCATTCCGCCTTTGACCTTTTTCAATTCAAAAAAATGTATCTCCATTTTGTCCGAAAGCTTTTTATTATGTTCAACGTCCCACACGGAAAATTCCGAATGTATATCCTCGTGCTCGTCGAACAGTATAAAATCCAGTATATTGATAGAAATGCACGGACACAATTTACTGTACGGTTCCCCCTCGTCAAGCTGCGAGGAATACAATTTCGACCAGTAAAGCAGTGTTCTGTCAGGGTAGAATTTCTCTGCTCTCACCTGCATTTCCACATTTACAAGCTGACCGCTGATGTCTATATTCAGATCAAGTCTGTAAAATTTTTCATAAACGCTTTCCGGCTCGATCTCAGGGTTTTTCACTTTTATATCTCGCATTTCCTCCTCCGGAATATCGAGCATATCTGATAAGAACGCTTTTAAAATATCCTTATTTTTTTCGTTCCCGAAAAGCATTTTGAAAACTATGTCCAATTTCGGGGATAAGATCGTTTCGTCCTGAGCCATGGGAAATCACCTCCGGAAAATCTTTTCACTTATATTATACCACACGCTTTGCAATTTTGCAAGCCGTAAACAAAAAAAGCCATGCTTTCGCATTGGCTTTGACCGGAAAAATATAAAATAAAAAACGACAAATTTTTTCGATTTTTATTGACATGATGATAAAAATGTGCTAAAATGTTCTAAAGAGCGCACCGATACATAACGGTAGGCGGTTAAATCTTCTCCCGGAAACGGGGGTGAGCAGTATGACATGGAACGAGTTTTTAACTTTAGTACTTGCCGTTTGCAGCGTTATTCAAGTTTTGCAAAACTGCAAAAGACCAAAGAAATAGTCGCCTCACTCCACTAAGGCGACATTTCAGCTAAGACACAATCACGGGAGTAACCGTCTACTCGGTGTACTCTTTTTTATATTATACCACACACTTTATCCCATGTCAATAGCTAAAAAACAAAAAGCCATAATTTTTTATTGATATAAAGAAATAGTCGCCTCACTCCACTAAGGCGACATTTCAGCTAAGACACAATCACGGGAGTAACCGTCTACTCGGTG
>CANQZS010000053.1 GCA_947628385.1 uncultured Clostridia bacterium
CCCCCTCTTGAAGCCGCAAAGCGGCTTCAATTCACCCTTTGCGGAGCTCTTAAAGGCAGAGGATTCCGCCGTCTGCGGACGGCGGCAAGGGCTCCGCCCCTTGACCCCGCAAGCTGGGCTCAGCTTGACCAGCTTTATGTTTTGCGCGAAGCGCAAAACAGTAATTACTTTTTCGATAAACTGCGATCTACTGATATATTTTAACATATTTTTTTCTGAAATGCAATATTTGGAGAAAAAATTCCGTCCGCCTTTTATTAAAGCGGACGGAACCATTGAAAATGTTCCTGATAAAAGATAGCTTATGCTATTTCCTGAGCAGATCTGAAGCTCTTTACTATCTCGTCCATTTTTGAAGCTTCGCTTGCAACGGAGCGTGCAATATCCGCGCTTTCCACAGAGGTCTGTGAATTCTGGCTGATAATTGCCGAGATCTGCTGGAGCTGGCTGCAAACCGATTCTATAGCTTTGGTCTGGCGGTCGGTCAGCTCGGCAATGCTCTTTGCGTGTGCGGCGCTGCTTTCGGCAGTCTCCATGACTCCCTCCATTTTCTCCGCGGCTCTTTTGGCAAGGAGAGTACCCTTTTCAACGGCTCCTATGGAGGTCTGTATCAGCTCGGAGGTATTCTGAACAGCTTCCGCGCTGCGGTTGGCAAGGTTCCTTACCTCGTCTGCAACGACTGCGAAGCCTTTTCCTGCGGCTCCTGCCCGTGCTGCCTCTACGGCGGCGTTAAGGGCGAGTATATTTGTCTGGAAAGCTATATCCTCAATGGTTTTTATAATGCTTTCGATCTTATGCGAGGATTCGGTTATCTCGGACATGGCGGCGAGCATATTCTGCATTTCGCTGTTGCTTTCATGTACAAGGCTTGTACTTTGCATAGCGGATTCTGCGGCTCTTTCGGATTCCTCAAGACCCTTTTCGGTCTCAGCCGAAATTTCCGCAACGCTTTCGGTTATTTCGGAGATCGTCTGCTCCTGTTCCTCGGCAGCGCCGTTTATTTTATCCGCAATTTCAAGCATAAGTGAGGAGGTGCTGCTGACTCTTTCGGAGATCTCGGCAATGCTGTTGACAACATTTGTCTGCTTCTCCATCATTTCCTCGCTTTCGCTGACCTGCTCCTTGACGCGGACTAAGAGTCTTTCGGTCTCGCTTCCGGCTTCCTCGGATTCGCTTATGAATTTAAGGCTGCATTTCATAAGATACAGTATAAGGAAAGCGCCTATGTTCAAGCCGAGTATACCTTTTATAATGAAATCGAAGCTTGCGCCGCTGTAAAAGAGATCTTTGAGCACCAATCCAAGCACGGCGGGAATATCCGAGATCACCCACTGAATGATAAGGTTTGTCTTGCTGAAATATATTGCTGAAAGAGCCATTGACGCCACCATGAGCGGGAACATACTGTGGAGCTCATGCTTTGCCGCAGAGACAATGACTATTATAAGTATCTGTGCAATGGAGAGTATTATTCCACGTGTTGTGGTGGAGGTGCTGTTCCTGAGAATTATTGATGAAGCGCAGGCGATGCCTCCGGCTATCAGGATAATTACCGCCGGTACGACGGATCCCGTAACGATGTTGATGATACCGAACATGATACACACCGTAAATATGGCTACGATATGTATAAATACCATTTTTTCGGTCGCCTGATTTTTTAAGGACGAATCAAAGTCAAAGCGAGACATAATTTTCCCTCTTTCAGATCAATATTAATGTGAATATTATATCAAATTTTCTTTTTCTTGTCAATGGTTTTTGAAGAGTTACACAATTTGTTCACGAATTGGTTTTAATTTATTTTCTCAGTAAATTTTTTATTCCGGTTGAAATGCTGATAAAAATGTGGTATACTTTTAATTAAAGCAATTTGTGATCGCTCGGTATGCCGCGGTCGGAAAGGAGCTGCCATGAGAAAATATTTCGGAGAGTATACGGCTGCCGTTCTTGCAGCGCTGGAAAACGGCAATGCCGACCTTGAAGCCTTGAAAAGAGAGCTTCTGGTAAAGATCGGATTCATGCAGCATGAAAGACTTATCCATCTTATGGTAACTATACTTTTCGCACTGCTGCTGTTCCTGTGCCTTATTGCCTATTTTGTTTCCGGCATTATCGGAATGCTTGCCGCAGCCGCGCTTATGCTTGTGCTGCTGATACCCTACATCGCACATTATTACTTCCTTGAAAACGGAGTCCAGAAGCTGTACAGGATCTATGACAGGATATGCGAGCGGCTCGGATAGGTACCGGCAAAAAATTTACATATGGAGGCAGCTATGAAGATCACCTCGGAAATGATACGTGAAGTTATTGATAATAAAAAAATATTTGTGGAATTTCAGCCGATATATTCGCTGAATACAAAAAACATAATCGGTCTGGAGGCTCTTTCAAGAGGAGACTATAACGGCGAGATAATCTCTCCCTACTTCCTTTTCAGCTATGCAAAGGATACGGGAACGGTTCTTGACGTTGACAGGCTCTGCCGTGAAAAAGCCATGAGCGCTTTTGCAAAGGAAAAATCCGCGCCGGCGCTGTTCGTGAATTTTGAGACCTCCGTCCTGAACGACGTAGTCCCGGGGAACGGCGAGATCTTCAAAACAGCTTCGGAAAATAATATCCTGCCGGAAAATATCGTCATAGAGCTGAATGAATCCCATGTGCGGGACAGCTACGATCTTATGATGTTCGTTGATTTTTACCGCTCAAAGGGATTCCTTATCGCCCTTGATAATGTGGGAACGGGTCTTGATACAATGAACCGGATAATGATGGTAAATCCCGATATTATAAAAATAGACCGCGCTATCGTAAGCAATATAGATTCCAACTCATATAATCAGGAGGTATTCAAGTCGATAATAAACACCGCAAAGCAGATAGGAGCAATGACCGTGGCTGAGGGAGTGGAAACTGTGGACGAGGTCATAACCTGTATGCTTATGGGAGTGGATTATTTTCAAGGATTCTATTTTTCCCGTCCGGAGCAGTTCAATTACCTTTTCTCGAACGAGGCAAGACTAAAGCTTGAGGAAGCCGCTCACAGACTGAACCTGAGCATAAAGAAAAATCCTACCGCGGTAAACGTTCAGATAGAGACATACACGCGTATAATAAACAGCCTTACCGACGCGCTCTCGTCGGCAAGGACTGAGGACTATGAAAATACTCTCATAAAATATGTAGCGGAGCATCATGAGATAGAATGTGCGTTCCTTATTGATGAAAAGGGCTTCCAGATAACCGATACGGTAATGGATCCGGATACCGAGATACTGGAGGGCTATCGTCCGGCAATAAAGGGAGTCAATCACGATATAAAGAATTACTTCTATGCCATAAAGGAGCAGATAGAGGATCCGTTTATTTCGGGCTGGTATATTTCCAGCGCGACAGGAAAAAGCTGCAAGACCATTTCGTCAAAGATATATGATCCGTCCGGAAAAATGATAGTAGTCTGCGTGGACTTAAAAAGAAAATAAAAAGCTTTATCCCCGTCGGAGCAGCTCTCAGGCGGGGATATTCCATGCCGTCACGCTTATAGGATATTGTACCATGCGGGAAGCTCCGAACGGTAAAGCAGCCACAGCTGACGGCTGATATTTTCCAGCTCGGCGTTAAGCTCGTCGTTTGCGGCGGTAACGTAGGGACGTACCTTTGAGATCGCCTTGCTAAGCTCGGTCAGCCTGTCGTCGCGGACGAAAACGCTCATTTTCTTTTCAAATCCGAGCCATTTGTCGGAAAGCCTTTCGGCGGCGTCCGCAGCGTTTGCGGTATCGCCGCTGTTGTTGTACATACGCACCTCATCTGCGGAGGAGATAAGCTCCGAGGTCTCGCTGCGGATAACGAATATTGCAAAGACTGAATATGCGATTATGGCGGTAATTATGGAAATGGCTGTTATTACTCGGCTCATAGGGTACCTCCGGTCAGTTCTTTAATATTATGGAATATTTCTTGTCCGGCGAAACGGTCATCATAAAAACGTTCTTTACGGAGGTGCGTTCGCGCCGGAGAGTGTTGTCTATCCATTCGGAGCTGACGCTGAGACGTTCCATGACTTCGGGAACGAGCTCGCCGTCGGATATTACTATATCGGGCGGGTCGGAATCCTTTTTTTTCAGCTCCATGTCCTCGTTTGTAACGCCCCGATACTTATATTTCTGATAGACGGAAAGCTTTCCGGTGGTCTCGACAACTGCGAACTGCACTTCGCTTATGTCAAAGATCCCCTGACTTCTCAGGCTTTCGGAAAGGTCGTCTATAGTGAATCTTATGGAACGCATACTTTTCTGATCGAGTACGCCGTTATTGATTATTATTACCGGCTTTCCGCAGGTGAATCTGCGGACGAGCCGGCTTTTCATTCCCAGCCATGACATTATGACGTCCAGACTGGCAAGGGTGACGATAGGAACTATTCCGGTAAGCAGGGGGAGTCCGGTATCCTCCACGGGAAGAGTGGCGATATTCGATATAAGTATAGTTATGGCAAGCTCGGAGGGCTGGAGCTCGCCTATCTGGCGTTTTCCCATAAGCCGGACGGTGAAGATAAGAAGAATATATAATATTACTGCTCTGAGAAATACAACGGACATAAAATATCTCCTTTTATAAAAGCTTATAGGGAAAGGCAGCTGCGGACAGCTTTATGCGCGGTGCTGCTTTTATTATATATTCTGCATTGGAAATGAAAAAATCCTATGTATTTTTTTACATTTGCGGGAAATAATATCAGCAAAACGGAGGAGAATGTTATGGGACCGGATATGTATGATTTTGAAAAATTTCCTGTAGTCTCTTCGCTTGAGGAAAATATTTCAAGCATTGAGAATATTTTAGGCAAGACCTCTGATCTGCTGATGAATCCTTTTTTTATCAACGGTGTGCCGTGCAGTCTGCTGTGCTTTGAGGGACTTGTTTCCACGCAGACGATAACGAATCTTATGCTCGTTCCGCTGACTGAGCTGAACGGCAGCGGGCCGGATTCGCCGGACAAGCTTTTTGAGCATATAAGAGATAATATGCTCATGACTATCGACAGGGGAATGTCGGCGGAATACGGCGATCTTATCAGGCGGCTGATGAGCGGTTTCGCAGTGCTTCTGATAGACGGCATAAGCACGGCGATAGCCTTTGGAGTACAGGGCTATGAAACAAGGAGCATAAGCGAGCCGTCGTCCGAGGGAAATATACGCGGCTCGCATGAGGGCTTTGTAGAGACTGTCAGGACGAATATGTCACTTGTAAGGAGACGGATCAAATCGCCGCTGCTGAGGTTCGAGCTGTTTCCGGTGACCAAGACGAGCCATGTTGACGTGATAATATCTTATATGGCGGACAGAGTTCCCATGAAGCTCGTAAAGAAAATACGCAGACAGCTTGAAGAGCTGCCTTTGGAATCAATACTTGGCAGCGGCTATGTGGAGCCGTTCCTGAACAAAACGAAAAGGACAGTTTTTTCCGGAATATCGGTGACGGAGCGTCCGGACGTTTTTTGCGCAAAGCTTCTGGAGGGGCGCATAGGACTTCTCATAGAGGGAACTCCGTTTGCAATCATAGTCCCGTCGCTTTTTATAGAAAATTTCCAGACGCTTGACGACTATAATTTCCGTCCGTTCTATGCGTGTCTTATAAGATGGATAAGATATACGGCGTTTTTTCTGGCGGTATTTCTTCCGGCGCTTTATGCGGCAATAGTTACGTTCCACCCTGAGCTTTTCAATCATACGCTGCTGCTGACTCTGGCGGCTGCGGAGCAGACCGCGCCGCTGCCGCTGGCTGTGGAGGCGTTCATCGTGCTTGTATTCTACGAGATAATACGTGAAGCGGGAGTGCGGCTGCCAAAAAGCGTAGGCGGCGCAGTCTCGATAGTAGGCGGTCTTATAATCGGAGACGCGGCTGTTTCGGCGGGGATAATATCGAACCCTCTGCTGTTGGTCTGTGCGATCTCGGTAACGGCTTCCTTTGTGGTGCCGTCTCTCGATCAGCCGATCACCATGCTGAGATTTGCGGCGATAATAGCAGGCGGGATCTGCGGGATCTATGGGATCTCACTGCTTGCGGCGGTGGTGCTGGTGAATATCTGTGCGGCGGAAAATTACGGCGCTCCGGTAATGTCGCCGGTATCTCCGTTCACTCCTGCGGCTATGAGGGACGTCCTTACAAGGATAGGCTTCCCGAAAATGGCTGAGGGGAACGTTTCGATAGAAAAGCTTCACGGAGTAGATATGTACGGTCAGGCTGCCAAGGAGGAGGATCCGAATGGATAAAAAGCAAACCATAGGCTGGGGACAGCTCCTGATGCTGCTGTTCATGTGCAGAGTATTCACACTTATGACGTTCGTCCCGCTTATTGCGGAGGGACGGAGCCTGACGGTGCAGCTTGAAGCGGCGGCTGTTTCGGTGCTGATACAGGCTGTGCTGCTTATACCGGCAATTGCGCTGAGGGGAGGAGTCACCGAGGCTGCCATAAAGGAAAACAAAGCGTTCGGCATAACGGCTGCCGCGCTGTACTTTATATTCTTTCTGTTTTACAGCGTGAACAGTCTGCTCCATTTTCAGAATTTTTTAAGCTCGGGATTTTTTCCTACGGCGGAGGCTTCGGTATGGATAGGGATCCTTTTGATAGTATGCGTTTACTGCGGCTGTCTGGGGATAGAGGCTCTCGGACGGAGCGCGGTGATCCTTTTCTGGCTGTTTATAATTTCGTTAGCGGTAATGACGGTATCGGCTGCGGGGAATTTCGATGCGGCTCATCTGAGCTTCGGCATAAAATACAGCGACGAGCTTTTTCCTGCGGTAATGGACGATCTTTCACGCAGCGGAGAGATATGCGCGGCGGTATTCCTTGCAAAAAACGTAAGCAAGGATCTTCGCAGGGGGATATACGGACTTCTCGGAGCAAAGCTTTTGCTGACTGCTGCGGTATCGGTGCTTATTGCGGCTGTTCTGGGAGATTATGCGCAGTATACGGATTACCCGTTCCTGACGGTAGGAGCTTTTGGGGAAACGGGATCTTTACAGCGCGGAGATTCCCTTTATCTTATAGTCTGGACGATAACGGCGGTGATAAATATTGCGCTGTTCCTCCACATTCTGAGCGGGCTGATGGGAGAGGTATTTCCAAGACTGAAGTACAGGACGCTTATTTCCGCAGCGGCAGCTTTTATAGTATCGCTTTTCTTTACGCTTACGGACAGATCCTTTTCGGAGACATACGATATTTTCTGTTCGGGCTGGGCGGTGATATTCCTTACGGGAGCGGTGCCGCTGGCTGTTCTTATTCTGCGCAGAAGAGGAGGTAAAAAAACCGGTGCTTAAAAAAATTGTTATGACGGCTGCAATGCTGTTTTCGGCGGCGGTAATGACGGGCTGCTTCGGAGGAATGGAGGTCAATGACAGAGCTTTTGTTCAGCTAATGGGTCTGGAAAAGCAGGACGGATTATATCTTGCCACACTGCAGATATACAGATCGGAAAGCGGTTCCTCAGATCCGGATACTACAAAGGCAAACAGTATATCGGTATCGGGAACGGGGGAAACGGTTTCCTCTGCTCTGGCTGATGCCGAGCTGAAAACGGGGAAAAAGCTTTTTCTCGGACATATAAAAATGCTTATAATAGGCAGCGGGATAGACGCTCCCTCGGACGAGCTTGCGCTTTTTACCGACAGCCGGGTTTCTCCGTCGTGTCCGGTGGTTTATTCGGAAAGCCCGTCGGAAGCGGCGGGAACGCTTCTTGAGGAGGGAACGTTTTCGGCTGAGCATTTTATAGATATGATGGAGACGTCCTCTGCTCAGGGGAAAACCATATTCACCTCCGCTGCGGAGGTGATCTCGCGCACGGGAGCTTCCGGAAAGGGAGCGGCAATACCTAACATTTCCGCTGACAGTGAAAAAAAGACCGTGAAATTTGACGGTCTGGTATTTATAAATCATGACGATATATACGGCGGGATCGCTGCCGAAAATGTTTATGGTGTGAAGCTTCTCAAAAACAAATTTGAAAGGGACGACATGATAACCGTTCCCGTATCGGTGAACGGACGTAAAGCGGCGGTCGCCATAACGGACTCGGACACAAGGCTGAGAGCTTCCGTAAATGATGGCAGGCTCAGGATCTCGGCTGATATAAGCATAAGGATAAAAGTTGCGGAAAATCCTTACGGCATACTTGATGAGACGATAGAAAAGGCGGTCAGGGAACGTGTGCAGGACGTTTGCACGGACGTATTTTCCGCAGCGGTATGGAGAAGCTCCTGCGACATATTCGGGATAGACGAGCTTGTAAGAAAATATTGTCCCGATATTTATGGAGAATATTGTTCCGACACATCAAAGTATCTGTCTGAAAGCTCGCTTTCCCTGAAAATAACCTCGCGTCTCGGTTGACGATGTATTAACAGTTATTTCATTTTCTTCATATTATAATATCGGGAAACAGCTTCACGATATTTTTCCCCGTATAAGAAGGGAAGTGAGCTTATTGCATAGGACGACTGATGACGGCAAAAAAATAAAGCGGCAGATAATATTTGCGGCTCTGGTATTTTTTCTTATAGGAACGTTTTTCGGAATTATGTATTTAAGAAGCAGATCGCCGGAGGATATTCCCTCCGGAGCCGTAAAATATGACGGAGTGCCGGAAGCCGAGGGCGATATTTCCGGCGGCGCCGAAGCTTTTGCCGAAAAAGGGATAACGCTTACCGGCAGCGATAGGATCGTGATAAACGCCGGAGAGGATCATGCTTATACCGATCTTTACAATCCTGTTGAAAATAAGGGAATGTATTATCTCACCTTTGAGCTGAGGATTTATGATGACAATGGAGATCATGAGGTGCTTTACAGCTCCGGACTTGTAGCCCCGGGGGAACATATTTATCGTATTGAGCTTTCCCGAAGTCTTGAAAAGGGTATATATGACGGAGCCGTTCATGTTCAGCCATATCGTATGGACGATGAAAAAAGTCCCACGAACAATGCGGATATGAAAGTAAAAATAGTTGTTGTATAAATTCATATATGACCCGTTGAGAGCAGAATATTGCGAAAGGAGATAAGCTTCCTTTGGCAGCCTTGCTCCGGAGGGAGCCGTAGTTATGAAAACTTATATTCGCTTTTTATTTGCTTTTATTTTATCCTTGGCAGTTATGTTTTTACAGCCTGAATGTGCCGCGGAGGAGACCATAGATCAGGATTCCGCAGTCGGTGCCGGAACGATGAATATAGAATACAATGCCGGCACTGAATACACCATAGTTATTCCTGCGGGAGTGACTTTTACGGATTCGGAAAAGACAGCGGAAAGGGGGATCGAGGCGCGCAATGTCATTCTGCCTGAGTCAAGCTCGCTGAATGTGAGCATAAGCAGCAAGAATAATTTTAGAATGATGAACGGAGTATCATATATAGAATACAGTCTTAAAATAAACGGCAACAAGACGCCTGATTCCGACCCGTATGACATAATGATTCTTCATGCGGGAGAGAAAAGCGGCTGGGCGCTGCTTGATTTTTCCACAGAGCTTGACAAGAGCGGGGTATCATATGCCGGAAATTATTCTGACACGCTTACTTTTACGATCTCCATATCATAAATAATATAAAAATAACGGAGCTGCCGCGATATGTGGCAGCTTCGCTGCTTAAAGATCACAATGCGTAATTCGTAATTCGTAATGCGTAATTATAGTGTTGAGTTTTGAGAGTTGAGAGTTGAGATGAATTCGTAATTCATAATGTGTAATTACTATTTTGAGCATAAAAAAATTCCGGTTTTTGAAAATTGTAAGTTTGTCAATGATATTGTACAGAATAAATATTCAAAAATTCGATAGGCGAAAGCCAATTCAAGGGACGCA
>CANQZS010000054.1 GCA_947628385.1 uncultured Clostridia bacterium
GTGTACACTCTGTCATGCCTCAGAGTAGAAAGAATGCTTTCCGCCGTACATTCGTCAGGATTAAGCGGGTGCATATTCAGGCTCTCGTGGTCAAAGACTCTTCTTTTGATCTGGTATGAATCCACCATAGCCGATGGAAGTCTGGCGATTATGGCGACCGCTCTCAAAAGCTCCTTTTCGAGGCTCTGATCCTCCGGATCCTCCTCATAGGAATACAGCGCGAGCACCGAACGTGCCATTTTATTCATTATATTCCTTGACGGAGCCTTAAATATCATATCCTCGGAAAAGCCTGCCGGCAGCTCGCGGAATTCCGAGAGCATCTCGTTAAAATTCTTTAGCTGCTCCGCCGTAGGCAGGTTGCCGAAAAGGAGAAGATACACTGTTTCCTCGAAGCCGAACCTGTCCTTTCCGGTGGTATTGGCGATAATATCGTTTATATTGTAGCCTCTGTATATAAGCTCGCCCGCAACGGGTTCACGTTCGCCCTCGTTTACTATGTAGCCGTGTACATTGCATATATTGGTGATACCTGCAACTACGCCGCTTCCGTCGCTGTTTCTTAGTCCTCTTTTGACTTGATACTTTTCGTAAAGCTCGGGAGCTATACTGTTATTTTTTACAAATTCCTCACATAAACTGTTAAAAGCAGCCCTGTTGTAGTTTACGGTATTCATAAAAAGACCTCCTTTACGTATACTGATGAAGCGGCAGCCGATGTTATCCTGATCTGCGGAACGCAGTGCTCCGGAGCTTTCGGGCATTGCATACGGCGCTGTATCAATGCAGTAAAGACCTTAAATATAGGTTTGTTCTTGACCGGAGGTACTCGGTAACTGACATACCCATCAATAAAATACGCATATATATTTATTTTACAACAACAGGCGGCTATTGTCAAGAATTTTTAAAGAAATAATATTCAAAACAGAAAAAAACTATGATATAAAAGGAATATTTTCCCATTTATCAGGAAAAATATTCCTTGAAAGGAAGGTCAATATCATGAAAGAGCTATTTAAGATCGCAGTCATATTCGCATTGCTGCTTGCAGTGATACCCGCGCTTTCGTTTATCTCTCCAAATGAGACAGGAAACGACAGCAGCGTTTACATTCAGGCGGCGGAAGCTTTTCCCGAAGCGTCCTCCGGAACGTCCGTCACAGCGTCCGGATCCGGCGGGACCGCTTCCGCAGCGGTGACCGAAGCTTCCGGTGCCGAGGAGGATATTATAAAAGTCCTCGATCATACAAGCGGACAAGTTCTTGAGCTTACCATGCAGGAATATGTGCTTGGCGCGGTCCTTGCGGAAATGCCGGCAACATACGGCACCGAAGCATTAAAGGCTCAGGCTGTAGCCGCAAGGACCTACGCATACCGTCAGAGAGAAAAGCAAAGCTTTTCTCCCGATCCGGAGCTTATGGGAGCGGATATATCCAACGACAGTTCAAAATATCAGGCGTATTTTACCCCTGAACAGGCTAAAAGCTTTTACGGCAGCGGATATTCCTCCTATCTCGGAAAGGCAAAGGAAGCCGTAGACCTGACGGACAGGCTGATACTCGTTTATGACGGAGAACCTATAGTTGCCGCATTCCATTCAATGTCGTCCGGACGCACCGAGAGCGCCGAGGTCGTCTGGGGAGATCCCGTTGACTACCTTATCCCTGTTGAAAGCAAAAGCGATGAGGATTCCCCCTCATACCTTGACGAAAAGACATATTCCTCCGGAGAGCTGCGGCTGATCGCCGAAAAAGCCTTGCCCGACGCGGAGCTTTCCGACGATCCGGAAAGCTGGTTCTCAATTGAAAAGACCAGCCCCTCCGGAACGGTCACCGATATATCTGTCGGAGGAAAGATCATCTCCGGCGCGGAATTCAGACAGATGCTTTCCCTGCGTTCGGCAAGCTTCACTATCTCCTACGATGATGAAAAGGAGGAATTTTCCATCACCACCCGCGGATATGGTCACGGAGTCGGCATGAGCCAGTACGGAGCTAACTCCATGGCGGCTGACGGCAGTGATTTTGAGGAGATCCTCGCACATTATTACACCGGAGCCGAGCTTACCGAATATTAAGCGGAGCAAGTATCGTTCCGGAGCAAAATTTTCCATAAAGATCACCGGTCACTTTCAATTTTTGCAGTAAATATTCCCCGTCGGAACAAATTTCATTGCAATATTGATCCATACATCAAAGAATTTATGTATAAGTTCAATTTGTAATGAAAATAATAATTTCAGCAAATTATCCCGCAGTATAGGGAAATGAAAGGACTGGAAAAAATGAAAAAAAGGCATTCTGCTTTTATAATAGCGGCTCTTGCAGCCTCGTCAATGCTGTCCGGCTGCGGCGGAGATACCTCCTCCTCCGACAGCTCCGACGGAAGCTCCTCCAAGACCGCCGCCGTGCGTTTTCTCAACTTCAAGCCGGAGATCGCCACCGCTTATGAAGAGATCGTCAAAATATACAATAAAGAGACCGGCAATACCGTAATTGTTGAAACTGCCGCAAACAATACCTATGAACAGACCCTCAGCGCAAAAATGGCTACCAGTGAAGCTCCTACCATTTTTCAGGTAAACGGTCCGAGAGGCTATGCGAACTGGCGGGACTACTGCGCCGATCTTACCGACACCGAATTGTACAAGCATCTTACCGACAAAAGCTCCGCTCTTACCTACGACGGAAAATGCTTCGGTATCCCCTACACCGTTGAGGGCTACGGAATTATCTACAATAAAGAAATAACCGACAGATATTTTGCTCTTGAAAACAGATCTTCGGCTGTTGAAAGCATGGAGGATATTGATTCCTTTGAGGATCTCAGATCAGTTGTCGAGGATATGCAGGCAAATAAAGATCTCATAGGGATAAAGGGCGTCTTTGCCTGTACCTCGCTTAAACCCGGAGACGACTGGAGATGGCAGACGCATCTTGCAAATATCCCCATTTATTATGAATTTAACAGAAACGGCATTGACCTCACCGGAGACGCAACAAAGGAGATAACCTTTGAATTCAGCGATAATTATAAAAATATCTTCGATCTTTATATAAATAATTCCACCGTGGACAGAAAGCTGCTCGGTTCAAAAATAACCGATGAATCAATGGCTGAATTCGCCCTCGGAGAGTGCGCCATGGTACAGAACGGAAACTGGGCGTGGAGCCAGATAAACGGTATCTCAGGAAATACCGTTACAGCGGAAAATATAAAGTATCTTCCCATATACACCGGCATTGACGGCGAGGAGGATCAAGGGCTCTGCATAGGCACGGAAAACTTTTTCTGCATAAATTCTAAGGCTGACGAGTCACTGCAAAAGGCTGCCGCTGATTTTCTTTTCTGGCTGTATTCCTCCGACAGCGGTAAGGAGTACGTTACCAACAGTCTTGGATTTATCGCGCCCTTTGACACCTTTGCCGACGCGGAACGTCCCGACGACCCGCTCACAAGAGAGGTCATCGAATGGACCCAAGCCGAGGACAAGGTAAACATTCCGTGGAATTTCACTCTTTTCCCCAGTCAGACATTTAAAGAGGACTTCGGCGCTGCGCTCCTGCAATACGCTCAGGGAAGCATTGACTGGGACAGCGTAAAGGAGACCGTTGTTTCAAGCTGGAAAACCGAAAGCTCTCATCTTGAATAAGGGAGGGAAATATCCTTAAATGAAAAAATATTTTCCTTTATTTGTTCTGCCTACGCTCATTGCATTTACCGCAGCGTTCGTTATCCCGTTTATAATGGGGATATATCTCTCCTTTAACAGATTTACCACCGTTGAGAACGCGAAATGGACAGGCTTTGACAACTATGTACGCGCTTTCGGCAGCAGTGATTTTATGAACGCTCTCGGATTTACCGTTCTGTTCACCATAGTTTCGGTGGTAACAGTGAATATTTTCGCATTTCTCATAGCAATGGCTCTTACAAAGGCTCTGCGAGGAACGAATATATTCCGGACAATATTCTTTATGCCAAATCTTATCGGCGGCATAGTTCTCGGATATATATGGAACCTTATCATAAACGGCGTTCTCGCTTATTTCGGAGTAGACATAAGTTACAGCGCAAAATACGGATTCTGGGGGCTTGTCATACTGACGAACTGGCAGCTTATCGGCTACATGATGGTGATTTATATAGCCGGTCTGCAAAATATCCCCAAGGATCTCAACGAGGCTGCCGAGATCGACGGAGCGACCTCCGGACAGATACTGCGGCACGTGACCGTTCCCATGCTCATGCCGTCAATAACCATATGCACCTTTTTAACACTGACGAATTCATTCAAGCTTTTCGACCAGAATCTTGCTCTTACCGCCGGAGCGCCTGCAAGAAAGACCTCCATGCTCGCTCTTGACATTTACAACACCTTTTACGGACGTGCGGGCTGGCAGGGCGTAGGACAGGCAAAGGCTGTGATCTTCTTTGTTATCGTTGCGCTTATAGCCTTTGCACAGCTGAGATTTACCGGAAGCAAGGAGGTGGAAAGCTGATGGAAGTCAAGAAAAAAGCAAACGGAACATTTATGTTCATACTGATGATAATACTTTCGGCAATATTTCTATTCCCTATCTTCATAGTATTTATGAACTCGTTCAAAACCAAATTCAGCATTATGGGAAGTCCCTTTAAATTCCCCACTTCGGAAACATTTGCCGGATTTGAAAATTATATTTCCGGTATAAAAAGCGCCGGCATAGGCGGAGCATTCATTCGTTCGCTTTTTATAACAGTATTTTCAGTGCTTATCATAGCGCTTTTGTGTTCAATGACGGCATGGTACCTTGTCCGTGTAAAAAACAGATTCACCAAAGCAATATACAGCGCTTTTGTTTTCAGCATGATAGTTCCGTTCCAGATGGTAATGTATACCATGACCTATGTAATTACAAAAATAAGATTCAACGATCCTGTAGGGATAATTTTCGTATATCTTGGCTTTGGCGCAGGACTTTCCGTATTCATGCTCAGCGGATTTATAAAGAGCGTTCCTCTTGATCTTGAAGAGGCTGCCGAAATAGACGGCTGCTCGCCGGTACAGATATTTTTCAAGGTAGTGCTCCCTATTATGAAGCCCACTGTCATTACGGTAACTATACTAAATGCAATGTGGATATGGAACGATTATCTTCTTCCCTACCTCATTCTCGGCACTCAGAACAAAACTCTTCCCGTAGCGATACAGATCGCCATGCAGGGAGCATACGGCTCCGTAAACTGGGGAGGCTTTATGGCAATGCTCGTTCTGGCAATAATCCCTATAATAATATTCTATCTTTTCAGTCAGAAATATATTATCGAGGGCGTTATAGCCGGCGCAGTAAAAGGATAAACAAAAGACCTGCTTTCAGGCAATAAATACCGCCGCCTGAAAGCAGGTCGTAATATTTTTATCACTGCTTTACAAAATGAATTACTTTTGAAGCAAAATCTCCGTGCAGTCCTATGAATATTCCCACATTCATAAGAGCCGCCCCGCTGTGTACCTCGCCATCGTCCATATTTTTATACATAGCGTCGGGATCAAGACCTTTCAGCTTTATGCGCCTGTTCCTGTAATTTGGTCTGCCAAGCACCTGAACAAAGGTGAATACCGCTTCCGCCTTGTCCTTGGAAACAAATATCCATGCGTCCCACATATTATCCTCAAAAATATTGCCTATCCGGTACTGATCGCCGGTCCTGATGATGGGATTATATTTGTTGAATTCCGCTATCTGAGCGGGGATCGCGTCCCTGTCCTCCTGCGGGATCCTTGTAACGTCCAACTCATAGCCGAAAGTTCCCACCATGGCAACGTTTCCTCTTGTAGAGAAAGGTGTGGAACGTCCCACAGTGTGGTTTGGACAGTCGGAAACGTGCGCTCCCATTGCAGAAGCCGGATAGCATATTGAAGTTCCGTGCTGGATCTTAAGGCGTTCTATAGCGTCGGTATCATCGGAGCACCATATCTGCGGAGAATAGTAAAGCATTCCCGGGTCGAATCTTGCGCCGCCGCCGGAGCAGTTTTCAAGAAGAATGTGGGGATAATCGGTGGTAAGCCTGTTCATAAGGTCGTAAACGCCCAGAACATACCTGTGCCAGAGCTCACGCTGACGGTTTTTCGGCAGAGAAGCCGAACCCACTTCGGTAAGCTGACGGTTCATATCCCACTTGATATATTCAATATTCGCGCTGTCAAGGATATTCCTCATAAGACCGTAAATATAGTCGCGAACCTCCTTGTTTGAATAGTCAAGAACATACTGCTCGCGAGACATGGTAAGCTCGCGTCCGCGTATCTGTATAGCCCATTCCGGATGAGCCTTGTAAAGCTCACTGTCCGGAGAGATCATTTCCGGCTCGAACCAGATACCGAACTTCATTCCCAGCTTGTTCACCTCATCAACAAGGTGTTTCAATCCGCCCTTGATCTTCTTTTCATAAACGAACCAGTCTCCGAGGGAGCTGTTGTCCGAATCCCTGTGACCGAACCAGCCGTCGTCCATTACAAGCATTTCAATGCCGAGCTTTGAAGCCTGCCTTGCAATGTCGATAAGCTTGTCGGTATCAAAATTGAAATAGGTAGCCTCCCAGTTGTTTATAAGGATAGGACGGCGTTTATCCTTGTATTCTCTGCGGATAAGGTGCTGACGGTACAGGTCGTGGAACGTTCTGGACATTCCGCCTATTCCCTCGCATGAATAGACCATTACTACCTCAGGAGCGGTGAAAGTTTCGTTAGGTTCAAGGAGCCAGTTGAAATCAAAGTGATTTATTCCCATTACGGCGCGGGTGCATTTATGCTGAGTGACCTCCGCCTGAGCGAAAAAGTTTCCGCTGTAGACAAGGTTGAATCCGTAGGCTTCGCCCATATCCTCGTCCGCATTATGGGAAACAAGCGCCATAAACGGATTGTTCTGGTGGGAAGATTCGCCCTTGACGGAATCCACTCCCTGTTTGCCGTGATGCAGTCTTGAACGTTCTACGATACGTTCTCTTGCCCAGCTGCCGTTTAAAGTGATAAGATCGTAACCGTCGTTGTCAAAGTCCACACAGGCGGAAAGCACTCTTTTTATATCAAGAGGAGCTTTTCCGGAATTTTTCAGGCGAACGCTTCTGGTAATAACGTCCAGATCCTCAAAAGCCGTGTAAACGAGAACGACTTCAAGTCCGGTATGCTTGTCGATACAGTTAAGCTCCAGAGTCTCAGCCTCGTCCTCATCTGCAAATGTTGCGGGAAGCCCCTCAAGAACAGGCTTGCCCTTATAAATTTTATGTGAAACATAGCGAATATCGCAGGTAGTCATGCCCTCGCTGTCCATGACCATAAGACAAGGTTCGCGGTAATCGCCCGTTCCGTGGCACGGATACTCGAAAGCCGTGGCGTCCATGAAAGTTCCCTTGTCGCGGAGATTGGTTTTCAGCGTCCAAGGATTTTCCGTCAGGCGAAGCAGATATGTAAGGTCATCGTCGGGAATTTTCTTTCCGAAATATCCGTGAACGATATAGCCGTCGTCAAGCACTCCAAGAACATAGCTTGTGTCCTTTGCTGTCAGCGAAAACATTTTAATATCCTCATGATAGGAAATATTGTCATTTATCTGCCATGCCCATCTTTCGTAGTCCTTGTGAAATTCCTTGAATTTGATACCCATTTTTCAGCTCTCCTTTATCGTGCTTTTGCAAGAATTTTTTTGAATGTGCTCAATATTGCTCCGAAGTTGAGCGCGGCAATTATCACAAATAATATTGCCAAACGCAGATAAACAAGCTTCGGTTCAGTGATCGCCCAGTATGCCATTACGCCGATAAGCGCAGTATTTATGACCGTTCTGATATGATAAGCCTTGAAATTTATAAGATTCGTAACGTCAAATATCCTTACCGCAAAGCAAGACATATATGCAGCCGCCGTTGCGATCGCCGCACCGTATGCGCCGTAATTCGGTATCAGCAAAAAATTCAGGATAATGTTCACCACTGCCGCAATAATGCTGGTCAGCATGGAATTCATCGACTTCTTTTTGACATTATAAACGCTTGACGCGAACTGGCACAAACACTGGAAGATCATTGCTATTACCAGTATCGGCGTATAATGGTACCCGAAAATGTAATTCTTTTCCGGATCGTTGTCCACAAGAATATATGTAAGCGGTTTTACAAATAGTATAACTCCCGCCGCAGCCACCATAAGAAGCGAGCTGTATGCGCCGTAAACCTTGCTGTAGAATTTTGACAAGCCCTTGTCGTTGCGGTTCTCGATAGCCGACATCTGCCATGCCTGAAAGAACAGTGTCGTGAACATCATAAGCAGTGAGGGGATCTTATAAGCCGCGCTGTAGATACCGTTTTCCGCTTCGCCCTTCATTGATATAACGAACCACCTGTCCGACGCGGAGGTCACCCACCACAGCACATATGTGGGAATAAGCGGCGCGGAATATTTCAGCATTTCCTTAAAGATCTTCTTTGTGAAATATTTTATATCAAGATATTTGTACAGTCCTGCAATGACCGTCAGTCCTATGAAAGACAGCAGGTCTGAAAGGATTATCGAAAGAATATATCCCTCCACACCCATTTTGCAGACGACAAGGAAAATAACGTTGAATATCACTATCGTAAGCGTGGAAATTATACCGTCCACAGCAAAAAGCTTTACATAGCCCTTTGCCCGCACGAAGTTTGACGCTATCTGTCTGAAGCTTGAAAAATAGCAGTACACATAAAGCAGGAACGAATATCCCGTGTACATATCAAAAAGATTGAACAGCGGTGAAAGCAGTGCAAGAACGGCAAGTCCCATTACCGTGGAAGTGATCGCCGTTGTATACACAGCCTTACTGTCGAAGCTTTTATCCATACCGAAACGTATCACTGCGTCAGCCATGCTCAACGTGACGATAGGATACAGAACGTTCACCGTCTGATATAGCAGATCGGCTGTACTGTATTCGTCGGTGTTCAGGCAGCCGGTATAAAGCCTTATAAGAAAAAAGCTGAGAAATTTCGCTCCGAAGCTTCCTATAGCGAAAATAAGCGTATTCCCCGCCAGCTTCTGGTATTTGTTCATAAAAGTCACAGCTCCAATTTCAATGTGTCCTTAAAGCAGACAATGACAGCTCTGCTGTCGGGAATGTCATATTTCGATATATTTTTTATTTTCCTTTTTAAATATTTCGGAAAGGATCCGTACAAATGCGACTCCTCCCAAGGAAACTGCTGCAATAAAAAGGCTGCGCCACAAGGTTTTCATCATAGTAAATATGCTTCCCGAAAAGGAAGCGCTCCTTTCAAGATATTAGGAACATACCGATAAATGCCGATCCGTTGCCGAAAGCGGACGGATACGGTCTTACCGAAGCTTCCTCAGGATCTGTTATTTAATAAGTCAGCGGCGTATATCTTCAAGATCATATGCGCTGCTGTTACGAAAAATCCTTGTTTATTAGTATAACACATTTTTCTTTAAAATGGAATAGGATTTCAAAAATAAAAAAAATTTTTAGAAATTTGCAAAGTATACTTGACAAAAAGTGCAAAGCGTGCTATACTAATGTAAAGCCGGCTTAGCAAAATAATATAAGAAAGGAGTGAGAGATTGAAAACAAAGATCCATGAGCTTCGCAAGGCGCGGAAGATCTCTCAGGAGGAGCTTGCCGCTGCGGTGGGAGTCACAAGGCAGACCATAACTTCGCTTGAATGTGAAAAATATACCGCATCGCTCGTACTTGCGTATAAAATTGCGAAATATTTCGGTATGACTATTGAGGAAGTTTTTGATTTCTCAAACGTTGATGAACAGGAGTGATAGTATGGAAAAATTCAGAAAGCAGCTTATATTCAGAACGGTATTTGTGTTTATAT
>CANQZS010000055.1 GCA_947628385.1 uncultured Clostridia bacterium
AATGCTCTCTATCTGTTTTCTTTTTAATCAATTTCCTCGGTTGTTTTACTTATGCAACGTAAAGTATGTTCAACAGAAGTGGATCTCAAAGTTGACGGAAAAACTACAATAACGGCAGCCGTTTCACCGGAAACGGCGGATTACAAGACTATTGAATGGAGCGTTACCGGCGGCGACAGCGACGTAATTAAATTCACCGTAAGCGACGGCGGCAAGAGCGTTGACATTACCGCATTGAAAGCGGGCGAAGTCACTCTTACGGCGTCCATTGATGAAGGCGAAACAACAGCTGAATGTGAAATAAATGTAACAAAGACGGATTCCACGGTAACGCTGTCGGCAGACAATACGGTCACATACGGTGACAGACTCACTCTTTCTGCGGAGATCACGAAAAATACATCGGGAATTTCTCTGATGGCTCTTGAAAATAATGTTGAATTTTTTAACGGCGGAACTTCTCTCGGTTCAGCAGAAGTAAAAGACGGCAAAGCGGAACTGACAGTCAATGTTACAAAGGATAAGTTCAGCATAGGTAAAAACACAATAACGGCTGTTTACGGCGGAAGTTTTTCGCTGAACGGAAACGAAAGCACGATAGAGGTAACGGTAAATCCAAAAACGATAAGTGCAAATATCACCGGAAAAACGTCAAAAACATATGACGGAAAAACGGATTGCGAAGCGGAAATTACGTCTGACGGCATTTTAGAGGGAGACGAAGTTTCCATAACGGCGGAAAGCTGCAAATTTGACAGCGCAAATGCCGGTGCAAGGACTGTTACGGCTTCCGGTTTAACACTTGGCGGTGCACAAAGCGATTTTTACAAACTTGAAAAAGACGAAATTATCGGCAGTGGTAATATCACGCCCAAACATCTTGTTATTCCCGAAAAGGAATATACTTATGACGGAAAAACAAGCCACGAGATCGAACTTGACGGAGTAAACGGTGAAACAGTAAAGGCAACATTGACCGCCGACAGTAAGAATGCGGGAAAATACGAATATGACCCGTTTACAAAACCAAGTCATTATACCGTAAGTTTTTTTGCAAATGGTGTTTCAAGCGATAACTATACCGTATACACTGCGGGAACGCTGACAATAGATCCGCTTACCGCAGAAATAAAATGGCAGGACAATACATCATTCGTTTATGACGGCACGGAAAAAACCGTTAAGGCAGAATGGAAAAACAAGGTTTTAGCTGACGATGCGAAACTTGAATTCAAGGATAATGTTCAAACCGAAGTTGGCGATTACACAGCATCTGTTACAATTACCGGAGCCGATAGCCTGAATTACATTATTGAACGTTCCGATGAGAAACTGCCTTGGGAAATTACAGCAGCCGGATCCGGCTTGACGCTTTCGGCAGCAAACAAAACAGTAACATACGGCGGTAACGTTTCCCTGACAGCTACCATTAAGAGATCGGAAACCACCGGAATAATGACGATGTCCGCAAAGCAGAACGAAGTGGAATTCTTTATCGGTGGAAATTCCATAGGCAGCGTAAAAGTTACCTACACCGACGGCAGCGACGGGACCGCAACATTTGTATTGCCCGCAACATCGGCAAAACATTTCAAAGTGGGAGCAAATACGATCCGCGCGGAATACAGTGGAAGTCACGATCTTTCCGGCAGCAGTGCTGAAATAACAATTACAGTCGATCCGAAACCCGTAACTGCTAAAATTGATGGAGAAACTTCCAAAGTTTACGACGGAACAAATATTATTACCGGACTTTCTTTGCAGCTTAACGGAATTGAAGATTGCGACAAAGAAAATGTTCAAGCAGCAGCGGAAAGTTACACATTCAACAGCGAAGATGTTGAAACGGCAAACACCATTACCGCAAACGATGCAAAGCTTTCCGGAGCACAGGCGGGAAATTACACTTTGACCGTTGATACAATTGAGGGAAAAATTACGCCGTTCCCGCTTAAAATTCAGTCTTACGGTTTCACATATGACGGAGACAATGTTTTTGAAATTAAACCTAATGGTGTAAACAGTGAAACCGTAAATGCAACATTGACGGCGGCAAGCAAAAATGCAGGAACATATACTTATAACGCTGATGAAAACGGCTACACAATTAAACTTGACAGCAGCAATTATTCCGTAGGATCGGCGGATCCGCTGACAATAAATCAGTGTACTGCAACTATTAAGTGGTCGGAATCGGAATTCTATTATGACGGCAAAGAAAAAACCGTTACCGCAACGGTAACAAATGCAGTTTCAGGCGATGAATTCACTATTTCGTATAAAAACAATACCGGAACCGACGTGGGCGAATACACCGCGGAAATTACTGATCTGGGCAATGACAATTACACACTTGACGGCGCAGAAAATGTTACGCTTATGTGGAAAATTTCCGCTGTAGGACGTGAAGAGACAAATGTAAAAATTGATTATGTCAATGAAACACTTTCCACAAGCAGCGATATGGAATATTCACTTGACGGCGAAACATGGATCTCCTGCACGGAAAATATGTCCGTTACGGCAGTCGGCTGGAAAGAGACCGAAAGTCTGACGGTAAGATTCCGTTATGCAAAAGATAATAACCACAATGCAGGAGAAGTGCAGACGGTAGTTATCCCCGCAAGACCCGCCGCGCCGGATATTGAAGCTGCGGTAACAAAAACGCAGGATTCGATCACTGTTGCGGAAATTGCAGGCTGCGAATATTCGATCAACGGAACAACATGGCAGAACAGCGGAACATTCAACGGATTGACCGAGGGAACGGAATACACGGTACAGAGCCGCATAAAAGCAACAGAAAATGCGTTTGCGTCCTTTGCAGCGAATAAGACCGTAGTTACAGCGGAAACTTCTTACGGAAAGACCGAGCTAAAAACGGGCGAAACCGTGGAAACGGAAAACGGAAGAGTCACAAATGACGGCAATAAAGTTGAAATAGAGGATAAGGACGGAAATAAAACAACGGTAACGCTTCCGGACGGAGCTTCCGACAGTGTTAAAGTTGACGACAGCGGAAATATTGATGTTCCGGCAGGCAGCACAGTCCTGACAGGAGATACAACTATCGGACTTCCCGATGGCGGCACGGTAAAACCGGACGGAACGATCACAGCGGATAAAATAATTACCGATAATAAAACAATTTCCGGCGATGAAGTTACGGTCGATAAAGACGGAAATATCACTGTCTCGGGAAGCGGAACAGTTCAAAGCGGTGACACGACATTAACACTTCCTGACGGAGGAAAAATTTCACCCGACGGAATAATTGACGCGGATAAAGTTATTTCCGATGATAAAACAATTTCCGGCGATGAAATAACGGTAGATAAAGACGGAAATATCACTGTCTCGGGAAGCGGTAAAGTTCAAAGCGGTGACACGATCGTTACCGGTGAAACAGTAACTGTTGACAAGGACGGAAATATTGCGATCCCGGACGGCGGTACCGTACATTCAGCCGACGGATCGGAAACCGTTATCGGAAAAGACGGCAGCATAAGCAATAATGAAGTCAGCATTGAACCTTTAAATAGTGTGGGTTATTACGACGGAAACGGTGAAGATCATTCCATCAATAACGGATATATAGTGCTTGATATTGAAAGCGCAGACGATGATCCGCTTGTAAAAGATCTTGAAAACGGATCGGATATTTCCATACTTGCAGCTTACGACATCAGACTGCTTTACAACGGCAGATTTGAAGTGCAGCCCAACGGCACGGTGACAGTTACGATAGCTGCTTCGGCAGGTGCTGACGGCACGGAAAAAGTTCTGCACGCGAATGGCAGCGGCTTTGAAGATATGAATGCTGAATACGACGGCGATTCAAAAACGTTCAGCTTTGAAACGGATCATTTCAGTATTTATGTTGTAGCCGGCGCAGTATTTTCCGATGAACCGATAACACCTCCAAGCGTTCCACAGACAACTCCGGACATACCGACTGTTGTTCCTGCCGTAACGGAAAAGACTGACAAAAATAATGACAGCGAGGATATTTCCTCAGGCGCGGAGATCGTGTCCGCCGGTGAAAAAATAAGCGGAATAATTTTTGGAAACGATGGTTCAAGAAATATTTTTGTATGCTTATTTACAGTCGGGATCGCTGCCGCCGCAGTAATTTTTGCAAAGAAAAAAAGACAGAAATAATTTTAAAAAGCACAATTAAATAATTGCATAAGCCGAATGTAAAAAGCAGCAGTCAGGCGGGGAATAGTCCCGTCCGGCTGCTGCTTATATTTTACAGCAATTTAACATATAGATCGAGGGAATTCAAAATACTTTTGCAATTGCGAAAAATAACTCTGAAAGAATTGCGCTTTTAGAAAGCTGCGATAATGCTCTCAGGAAGGCAATGAGCGATTATCTTGATTCTGAACAGAATGTATCGGACGATATTCCGCAAAAGGATATTACATATAAATTAATGTATTTCAGACAAGGGAGAACCGTTTCTGAGCTTATTGATAAAATAAATGAAAACGATAAAACAGAAAAATAATTTAAGACGTTTTATGTGAACAGCAAAAATAATATTTTTGTTTCTATGTTTTTTCGACAAATTGAGGGGAAGCTCCAAGAGCTTCCCCTCATGATCTTTATATTATAAAATTACATTGCAATAACAAAATTTACGATACCGAAAGGATAGCTTACCGGAACGACGCACGCCTTGGAAAGTCCCTTTATATCCATGGAATCATAATAGCACTGAGGTTCAAGCTGGAGCTCAGCGCCGGTATCGTTGGAAACATTAACGGCAAAAAGTCCGTTGTGGAGATTTATGAATTCGCTTACACAAGCCTGTGTATATTCATCATCGTTTTCAAGCTCCTCCTTTGCAAATCTTGAAGCAAAGGCAATGAGCGCAGGCTTTTCGGCATATATAAGCGTGGTCATATTCTCGCTGCCGCTGATGTTCTGCAAAACGACGTTGCTGATCGGTTCTTTAAGGGAGAACGGATCCATAGGAGTAAAATCATCTCCTATAAAACGGATAAGATTCTTGAATATAAGGGATACATAATTTGTCAGCTGATCGCGATCCTCGCTTGCTTTAAGATCGTAAAAGCTGCTTATCATCTTGGCTATCGAGGATTCGTTGGAATCGTTCATATCCGCGTCGGAAAGACTGTTTTCCTCCTTGTAGGAATTCAGAGCATTCTCAAACTGAGCGTTTGACATATAGCCCTTGTCAACCAGCGCCTGACCCAGAAGCAGATGACCCGACGGCTGAGTCTTGAAAAGCTCTTCAACCTGATCGGTGGTAAGGAATCCCATTTCAACCATTACCTCGCCTATGCGCTTATCCTCGCGCTGCTGACGGGCATGAGCCTTTTCGACCTGATCCGCAGTCATGTAACCCGCGTTTATAGCGAGAACGCCAAGCTTGAGACGGGTATTTTTCTGGAGCAGCAATGCCTCGGAAAGCTGCTCGGAGGTGACAAGCTGTTTGTGGAGAAGATAGCTGCCGAAAAACTGTGTAAACATTATTATTGTCCTCCCTTTTATTATTTGGACGCCTTAGCAATGATCTTTGCAACGTCGTCGTCCTCGATAGGCTTCTGGAGAAAATCGTATGCTCCCGCAAGGATAGCCTGTTTGAGGTTTTCCTGAGTACCTACGGACGAAGCCATAACGACCTTGGCGTTCTTATCGAAAGCGATTATTTCGGTAAGAGCTTCAACGCCGCTTTTTTCAGGCATTATAATATCCATAAAAACGAGATCCGGCTTTTCGGTTTTATATTTTTCCACAGCCTGCACGCCGTTTACCGCTTCGATGATCTCAGCTTCCGCGTCGGCGGTGGCAACTGCGTTTTTCATTTTTTTGCGTACAAACATCGAATCATCGCAAATCATTATTTTCATTTGTGGATACACGCTCCTTAGAATAGTATAGCAATTATTGGCAGAATTTCACGCAAAAAACGCGCAAAACAGCCCTAAATAATATTATATCACAGCTCTGATCGTTTTTCAATACATAAATTACACAATCTATAGTAAATATTTTTAGTATTAAGGATAAATATAAGCGTTTCCTGCCGGTTCAGATATATTCGGGCGGAATGTAAAGTCCGGCTATATTTCCGCTTTTTACGGCATTTACATAGTCGGAAATGTCGGCGATCTTATTTTCGGTCAGCACGCCAAAGAACCTGTTCCCGCCAAGATGGTGACAGTCCGAACCGGCAGTATGGGTCAGACCGAACTGATCGGCATACCAGAGAGCGCGTTCGTCAAAGATCCTTTCGTGATTTCCGGCATTCCTGACCTCTGCGCCGTCGGTGTATTCTGGCAGAAGCTTTATATCGCGGATATAATCCGCTTCTCTGAACGGGTGAGCCTGAACTATTGCTCCTCCGTGACGGTGTACCCTGTCGCAGAACTCATAAACGGAAACGCGGATAATATCCGGCTCGCTTTTGAGCCACTGCTTGTCTATACCGTAGGCGAGCAGATCCGTGCCGTTCCAGCCGTATTCTATCCCGAAAAGAACGTTTATACCTATCTCCTCGCCGCGTTTTCTGGCGTTTTCATATCCGCGGCAATAGCCGTCCACCCATTTATCCCATGGAAGAGAGCGGTCAACTGCGGTATTCCCGTTGTAGAAATGATCCGTAATAATTATCGTGTCATAGCCGAGAGCCTTGTATTGCTCCGCTTGTTCAGCTCCCGACGCGGAGGCGCAGGCGGAACCCTCCGAGGTGTGAAGATGAGTTTCTGTTCTGAACATAATGAGAACGACCTCCTTACTGTGCGCTGCCTATATATTAACATATCCCAAGCACTTTTTCAAGGGCAAAATAAGTTAATATATGTCTAAAGAGAAAAATATTTGCAGGATTTTCAAAAATCACTTGCAAATCGCTCCGAAATGTATTATTATATAATATGGTGTGCAGACAGCGGCTCAAAGCGCCGTCTGCGGAAATTTTGCTGCTTAAGGAAAGGATAGATCGCTATGAAGCTCACAGATATGAATAAGGATCAGCTTAACGCCTTTGAGCAAGCCTGCCGCAATGAATATGAGGAATATAAAGCCAAGGGAATGAAGCTCGATATGTCGAGAGGTAAGCCCGGAGTGGATCAGCTCGACATCTGTATGCCTATGTTCGACGTGTTTACAAACTCTGCCAGTATGATAACCGAGGACGGCATTGACTGCCGAAATTACGGAGAGCTTACGGGAATTTCCGATGCAAAGAGACTTTTCGGAGAGCTGTTGGGCGTCGCTTCGGACGAGATCATAATAGGCGGTAATTCCAGCCTTGCAATGATGTACGACACCGTTTCCAGAGCGCTTTCCCACGGAGTTCTTGGAAGCAAACAGCCTTGGAACAAATATGAGAAGATAAAGTTCCTTTGTCCTGCTCCGGGATATGACAGGCATTTTGCCATATGCGAGCATTTCGGCATTGAAATGATACCAGTTCCCATGAATCCGGACGGTCCCGATATGGACATGGTGGAAAAGCTCGTTTCCGAAAACGAGACTATAAAGGGTATCTGGTGCGTTCCCCTTTATTCAAATCCTGAGGGAATAGCTTATTCCGACGAGGTAGTAAGAAGATTTGCAAATCTTTCGCCTAAAGCCGAGGATTTCAGGATATTCTGGGATAACGCCTACTGCGTTCACCACCTTACGGATACTCCGGATCATATACTTAACATTCTGGACGAATGTAAAAAGACCGGCAAGGAAGATATGGTATTCATCTTTGCTTCAACGTCGAAGATCTCGTTCCCCGGCGCGGGAGTCGCCATTATGGCAGGCTCGGCAGCGAACATGAAGCAGATAACCAAGCTTATGGGTATACAGTGCATAAGCTATGACAAGATAAATCAGCTCAGGCACGTAAAATATTTCAAAAATGTTGACGGCATAATGGCACACATGGCAAAGCACAGGGAGATAATAGCTCCCAAGTTCAGACTGGTGCTCGATATGCTGAACGATAATATGCAGGATCTGAATATCCTTGAATGGAATTCACCCAACGGCGGGTATTTCATATCGGTAAACACTCTTGACGGCTGTGCCAAGAGAGTGGTACAGCTTTGCAGAGAAGCGGGAGTCGTTCTTACCGCCGCAGGAGCTACATTCCCTTACGGAATTGATCCGAGGGACAGAAATATACGTATCGCTCCGACATATCCGCCGCTCAGCGAGCTTGAGGAAGCTATGAAGATATTCTGCATCAGTGTAAAGCTTGCGGCAGCGGAAAAGCTTCTGGGCTGAAAATAACAGGCGCTGTTTATACGGCATTTCAGAGAAAAACATATTAAATTGATTTTGAAACAGTCCACCGGACTGTTTCAAAAGGCTTACATAACATAAGCCGTTAGTTTTAGGGGAACGCTCTCAGCCAAACGAAGTTTGGTTTTTGCAGAAGCGTTCCCCTCTTGCCGCCTTTGGCGGCTTAGACCCCGCAAGTCTGGGCAAAACAAAACCAAAGGTTTTGTCTGGCTTGACCAGCTTTATATTTTGCGCTTCGCGCAAAATAGTAATTAGGCGCTGTTTATGTATTATGGGAGCTGACTATAATTTATGGAAAGAATTGCAAAATTTGAAAAGGTGAGCTTCGGACAGTTTGCTAAGGATTGGAAAAACTTTTTCCCCGATATTCCGGAGGATAAGCTGAAAAACATATACGAGGGTATCTCTTTGCCGAAAAGAGCTACCTCCGGTTCGGCGGGGTATGATCTCTTTCTGCCATGCGGGATATTCCTTGGATCGGGGGAGGGGATAGCAATTCCCACCGGAATACGCGTGCGGATAACAGACGGCTGGGCGCTGAATATTTATCCGAGGAGCGGGTTGGGATCGAAATTCCGCTTGCAGCTTGACAATACTGTCGGGATCATTGATCCGGACTATTATAACTCGGAAAACGAGGGACACATTATGATAAAGCTCACCAACTGCGGAGGGAAGTCCCTTTCACTTGAAGCCGGAAAAGCCTTTGTACAGGGGGTATTCCTGCCGTTTGGCATAACCGAGGACGACGACGTGTCAGCCGTGCGGAACGGCGGCTTCGGCAGCACCGGCTGAGGCGCCCGTAAGCGGAGATCCCTTGAAAAAGCGTTAAAAAAGCAAAAGATCCGTCATGTATGCTTGCATACAAGGCGGCTCTCGGATCTGAATTTCTATTAATTTCCTATTAATTTTTAGTGTATTTATTATTATAGCATATAAAAAAGCGATTTTCAAGTATAAATTTAATATTTTTTTAATTTTGGTAATGTAAACAGTAAATTGTTTTACTTTTGTACAAAAATACCATAGAATCGCAGCTGCTTTTGTGCTATAATTACTAACGGATTTGTTTTTATGGCAGGAATGATCGTTAAAGCGGCGTTTTTGCCGAATATCAGATTAGGAGGATCCGGTCATGAATTTATTGTATGAGGAAGTTTATCGCAAAAAGCAGGAACAGTATAAGCTTGACGGGGATATACACACGTTTAATTCCTTTATTGACAAGGCGCATGATTTTCAGTTTGCTGTAGCTAAAAAGGAGCGTTCGGAGAGCGAATATGCCGAATGGCTCAGAAAGCAGCTTTAAATATAATTCTGTATTTGAATACTTATGAAAGAGCCGCTGCGGGATCTCCACAGCGGCTCAGTTTGAATAAAAAGTAATTAACAATTTTGCGCCGCAGGCGCAAAATTGAAAAGCTGGTCAAGCTGAGCCCAGCTTGCGGGGTCAAGGGGGCGGAGCCCTTGCCGCGCTCCGCAGAGCGCGGAATCCTTTGCTTCAGGAGCTCCGCAAGGGGTGAATTGAAACCGCGAAG
>CANQZS010000056.1 GCA_947628385.1 uncultured Clostridia bacterium
CGTCCCTTGAATTGGCTTTCGCCTATCGAATTTTTGAATATTTATTCTGTACAATATCATTGACAAACTTACATTTTTTGAAATTTTATAAATTATTTGATCTCTTCCCCGTCGTCATTTGATCTTGTAAGTCCCGACCATACACTGTTGACGTTTTCAACACATTCAAAATATTTCTGTGCAATTATGGACTGCGGGATACCAAGCTCTGACGCGCATTGCGACATAGTGTTCCAATCTGCCCTTTCATAAGAAAGGATCAGCTTATAAAGAGTTCCCGAACGTCCCTCATAGGACAGAAGAGCATTTTTTATCTCATCGCCTATCGGAAGCTGCTCCAGTATCTCGTCAAGCGGAGTCTGCATAAGCTTTCCAAGAGTAGAAAACATTCCCATAAGGTAAGCCTCCGATCGTGAGATCGGCATATTTTCGGCTGAATCAAGAAGTTCGCTTGCAAATGTTGCTCTCAGGAAAGAGATCTTTATCAGCTCGTCAGGCATTGAGCCGTCGTCCTGTTTGAAGCTTAAAAGATATATCCACTGTTTGAGCTGTCCCAATCCAAGGATCACAAGAGCCTGTTTTACGGAATGTGCCCTGTTGCGCAAAGCAAAATATGCCGAATTTACAAGCTTCAGCAGCGAAAATGTCAATGAAACATCTCTTGATATAATGTTTTCTATCTCGTCAATATCAGGCTCGTCCCTTGTGACAGCGACCATAAGCAGGAAAAAGTTGCTTTGAAGATAATTGACCTTTTTTATCTCCGAGGGCATTTTTTCGGAAACAAATGAACCCTGAAAATATGTACAGCCGATCTCTTTTGCTTTGTTATAGGCTTCCTGCGTTTCTATATTGTATGCGATTATTATTTTGCCAAAGGATCTTCCGATATTGACAATGCTTTCTATCGACGGATCGTTCATATTTGACGGTGAAAAATTGATCTTTATATAATCAACAATGTCAAGTATGCCGAAAAATCTCGGAGCAAATTCAAAATCTACGACCGCTATCCTGTAGCCGCTTTGCTTGTATTTGGCAATAAGGTTCTGAGAAATCGGATTTGTAATAAGCGAGTCCTCGATCTGAATAACAAGCTTATTTGTAGAAAACATTTTAGGGATATTTTTTTCAAGAAGATTTGACGTAAATGTCAGAAATGCAGTTTTTCCGTCAAGAAATTTTCCGCTGTCCATTAATGAAAGGAAATTTTCAATAGCGTTTGCGGCGGAAGCGTCATCGGTAAAGCCCTCCTTAAAGCTGTTATCCTTATAAATGATCTCATATCCCATAGTGTCATTTTTCTCGTTTGAAATTGCTTGACGAACAATATAGGAATCCATCTGCAATACCTCCTTGACAAGATATATATAGTTATTATATAACATTTATTTTGATTTTTCAATATATTTTGTAAAAAATATCACATCATTTCAGAAAAATTCATAATAAATTTATCCGCAGATGCTCTCAGCGTTACAATATCATCTGAGGAATACCTATCATAAACGCCAATAGCCGTCATTCCTGCATTTTTGGCACTTATTATACCGTTAAGAACGTCCTCGAACACGGCACATTCTGACGGCGGAACTCCTAATTTTGAAGCAGCCAGAAGATATATATCCGGAAAATCCTTGCTCTTCCCTGCCTCATCTGTTGTACAGAACGCATCGAAGTTTCTGTATATGCCATTGTGCCTGAGGACCGGTTCATAAAGTATTCTCGGAGATGCCGTCGCAAGCGCTGTCCTGATCCCGCCGGCTTTCAGGTATTCAAGGTATTCAGCCGCATTATCCTTTAGAAAGATATTGTGCCTGTACTCCTGTACTGCAAGCTCGTTGAATTCCCTTATAAGCTGATCCGTACTCTCTTTTACTCCAAGCCTGTGCATTTCCTCTGCTGCTCCCTCATATGTCATTGATGAAAGCTTTTCCGCCAGATCGTCAGGACATGGTATTCCCCTTTTATTCAGAATGATCTTATCTATCCTTGCCCATACCGAATTGGATTCGATCAGCGTACCGTCAAGATCGAAAATTGCCGCTGAAAATTTCATATTCCACCACCGATCCTATGTATCATTGTTCGAGCACTGCCTTGAAATCCCTGTGATCTATAAGATCTATCCTATGTTCAAAGCTCATGAATTCGATAGACATATCAAAATATACATCGTTAAGATCCTCGTATAAATGATAGCCGTCTTCGTCATATGTATTTCTGGAGATCCATGTCGTATCAACAAATACCCATTCACCATCTGCTAAGGCAGCGTTCCATTCATGATTGATAGGCTGATCCAGCAATGGCTCCAGTGTGATCGTCGACTTTATAGTACCGCCTCTCAGATTCAGACAATATATTCCCTGAGCCCCGCACAGAGCTGAAAAAATATTTGAGTATCCCGCACAGGTCGTTGCCTTTGTTTTCAGAACTGTTTCAAGACTTATCGTATCAGAATTCACGCTTGTTTCCGCAGCCAGTTTGTTATAAAAGATATTTTCTGAGACCCAGTATGCAATAGCCTTTATCTTTTCATGATCAGTCTCACAGCCGTAACAAATGGTATCCGAAATAGTATCAATATCCTCAAGGATATTTTTTATAAGCTCATCATTTTCCTTTGTGGAAACGTATATTTTGCATATTTCAATACCATAGTCCGTATATCCCTCGGTTTTGGACAATTTATTTCTGTTTTCCTCTATGACGGGTGCAAAAGTCGTGACCTTTTCATCATATGTTATACCCGCATAATAATCGGTATCAAGAAATATGTTATTATTCAGCATAATGATCGCTGTTACCATAATGAATATTATTATGGAACAAATTATTATGAATTTCCGGCTAACTGCTTTTTCTTTCAATTTCAACACCTTGTTCGATCACTTTAATTCAACTACGGTAACGCCGTCCTCTCCCTCTCCGAAAACTCCGGCACGGAAGCTTTTTACGGACGGGTGAGACTTTAAATGCTTCTGTATGCCCTGACGAAGCGTTCCCGTTCCTTTTCCGTGGATTATGGTAACGACCCCTATTCCGGAAAGGACAGCATTGTCAATGAACATATCCACCTCATGTATTCCCTCATCAACGGCATAGCCTCTTATATCAAGCTCCATAGATGAAGAGCGCTCCATTTTTCCCTTAACGCCATTTGTGGATACCTTTTTATTCTTGTATGTCACCTTTTCCGGCTCGATGAGCCGCAGTTTTTTTATACTTATCTTCGTTTTCATTATTCCGGACTGAACAAATACCATTCCAGATGCGTCGGGATCGCTTGCAAGGATACCCTTTTTATTAATATCCACAATTGCAACGCTGTCTCCCCTTTTAAACGGACGCGGAGGGACATATTCCTTATGCTCTGCGGCAATAACAGGATTTGCCGTATCAAACATTTTATTGAGCGCAGCCCTATTTTTGGAACGTGCATTTACAGCAAGCTGTGAGAAGCCCTCCTTATCTTTCTGCTTTTTGATCTCATTAAGCTCATCAATAAGCGCGTCAGCCTGCATACGGCAGCTCTCAACTATCCGCATAGCCTGTGTCCTTGCTTTAGCGATCTCGTCCTCCTTGCGCTTATTCAGGGATACTATCTCATTTTCAAGCTCTGAAAGCTTCTTAGCGCTTTCACGCCTGAGCTCCTCTGCTTCCGTATTCTTTCGTTCAAGCTCGATACGGCTTGCTTCAAGCCTTGAAATGACCTCTTCAAATCTTTGATTTTCCGTAGAAACAAGCTCCTTTGCCCTTTGGATTATACTATCCGGCATTCCGAGCTTTGACGAAATAGAAAATGCGTTAGATTTTCCCGGGGAACCTATTATAAGCCTGTAGGTAGGCTGCATTGCCGTCATATCGAATTCACATGAGGCATTTTCTATTCCCTCGCGTTCTATAGCATACAGCTTCAGCTCCTGATAATGAGTTGTTACCAGCAGTCTGCTTCCCCTGTCCTTTAGCTCGTCAATTATCGAAACCGCCAAAGCAGCTCCCTCGATAGGATCAGTCCCCGAGCCAAGCTCATCAAAAAGGACCAGTGAATCATTATCGGCAATATCCAGTATTTCCACCACGCTGCTTATATGCGATGAGAACGTTGATAAGCTGTCCTCAATGCTTTGTTTGTCTCCTATGTCAACAAGAATATTTCTGAATACGGAAATATGGCTCCCATCGCCTGCCGGAATAAGCATTCCGCACATTGTCATAGCTGTAAGAAGTCCGACGGTTTTTAGCAGAACTGTTTTTCCTCCGGTATTCGGACCCGTAACAATAAGCGCGGAATAATCATATCCGATCTTTATATCAACGGGAACGACCTTATTGCTGTCAATGAGCGGGTGTCTTGCCTTTTTCAGATCAATACGTCCGTCGTCCGAAATTTCCGGCTCGCACGCGCGCATTTTAGCGGCAAGATTTGATTTTGCAAAATACAGCCCAAGCTCAGTACAGATAAGATAGCTTTCCGAGATCGTATCTGCTCTTGCGGCACATTCCGCGCTGAATTCGGCAATGATCCGTTCTATTTCCTCCTGCTCCTGACCCTGTAAAACGCGTATCTCATTATTAGCTTCAACAACGGAAATAGGCTCTATAAAATAAGTAGCTCCGCTGGAGGAGGAAGCATGAACAAGTCCCTGTATGCTTCCCTTATGCTCTGCCTTTACAGGAATAACATATCTTCCGTTCCTCATAGTTACGATATTTTCCTGTAAGGATCTTTGTATTTCGGAATTTTTTATAAGTCCGTCAAGGCTTTCACGTATTTTTATACCTGCCTGAGCTATTTTCCGCCTTATATTTGCAAGAGCGGAGCTTGCGGTATCTGCGATCTCGTCCTCAGATAATATAGAATCCTTGATCTTGTCCTCTAAATATTTATCGGGAGAAAGAGATGCAAAAAGCTCGTCAAGAAGCGTCTCTTCGCCGTCTCTTGACTTGTTCCAGTCAAAAAGTATCCTTATCTGATAAAGCATCTGTGCAATATCAAGAAGCTCTCTTAATGTAAGGCTTGCGCCTGATCTTGCACGTTCAAGCGACCCTCTGACGTCCTTGAAGCCCGTAAATGCAGGAGTACCGTATTTCACCGACAGATCAAATGCCTGAGCCGTTTTCTTTACCTCAAGCTTTACCTTGTCAAGGTCTGTTTCCGGCTCAAGGGAAAGCGCCATTTCTCTTGTACGCTCGTTTGAAGCTTCGTCAGCAAGCATTTCAAGTATTTTATGTAACTCCAACGATCCATAGTATTTATTCATAGCAATATAATAACTGCGCTTTTCAGCGCTTCTCCTTTCATTATGTTAAATTCTCATCGCTGTCCGTCTCCGCCGCGCTTGTCGGACGGCATACGCTGTTATAGAATTCAAGACTCCGGAAGCTTCTGTTCAGCCGTGAAACTATATATTTTTCCGTTACCTCATTAAGCTGTGCAAGCGACTCATTCCCAAGTCTGAAATTAAATATCCTCTTCATTTCTGCAAGACATATGAATCTTAGCGTATGCAGCACCGATCCTGAGAGCCTTATGTGATAATAGTTCTCCTCAAATCCTCTGCCATAGAAATGTTCCCCGCAAAGCAGACAGCACCTGTCCACCATAAAGAACATTTCCTCCGCCTCATATTTATAGCAATCCCTGCAGCCAATAAGCTGCGGGAGCAATCCTATCTCGGATAAAAAACGCATTTCAAACACGCTTTTTATAAATTCGCAACTTCTTGTTCCCTCAGAGAGAAAGTACAGCGAGTTAAGGAACAAGCTCATAATATCCTTTGCAGTCTGACCCGTAGTAACGCAGTATCTTGAGATCTCAGCAAAATATTCCGCAAGCGCAAGCTTTTTAATATCGAGCCTTATCCCATAGAATACCTTTATAAGCTCGCTGCTGTTAAGGTAATACCTGTCATTCCTGCTGCTAAAGCAAAATTTTGCATACGCGAAAAGCTGCGACGCCGAATTGCTTTTTCCGTGTATCTTTCTTGCGCCCTTTACGCAGATCTCGATCACCCCGTATTCAGCCGTAAGAACATCTATGAATTTATCATTTTCACCGTAATTGCGTTCCGCTATTACCAATCCCGTTACCGTTGTCAGCATCGGAAAGCTCTCCTTTTATATTTGAAAAGAATTTTGTAGGTATTCCTTTATATTCAAGGTAATCCATAACGCGTCCGCTGAGCTCAAACTTGTTCCATTTATTTTCATCATAGTTATCTATCATATTCATAGCAACGCCTCCAAGATATGTGCTGAAAGTCATTACTATAATTATTACCGTGCTTGTGTCACATATTAGTGGAATTATTTGATAATCCAAAATTGCGTATAAGGGCTTCCTTATTCCGCCAATCCTCTTTTACCTTTACCCAGCATTTAAGATTTACCTTTATTTCAAAGAAGCGTTCAAGCTCTTCACGGGCAAGCTGACCCACCCTTTTAAGCATAGAACCATTTTTTCCGATTATCATTCCCTTGTGGGAATCTTTTTCGCAATATATGACCGCTGAAATATCAAGAATATCCTCGCCGCTTCTGTCTGTCCGTTCTTTCATTTCCTCGATAATTACGGCAACACCATGAGGGATCTCGTCGCTCATAAGCTCCAGCAGCTTTTCACGTATCATTTCCGAGGCAATTACCTGTTCGGGCTGATCGGTAAAGGAACTGTCTGAAAAATAATGAGGACCCTCGGAAGAGTATTTTCTGACCTCGTCCCAGACTATGTCCGTTCCGTCATTTTTAAGAACGCTTATCGGTATCACAGCTTCAAAATCATAGAGCCGACTGTATTCAGCAATTTTTGGAACGAGCTTTTCCTTATCCTTAAGCAGATCTATTTTATTGAGAATAAGTATCACTTTATCGTTTTTTCTGAAGCTTTTTATTATATTAAGCTCATTTTCATCTATTTTAGCCGTAACGTCAGAAACCATAAGTATAACGTCAACATCACTTATAGAATCCTTTACGACCTTATTCATATGCTCTCCGAGCTTGTTCCTTGAGCGATGAACGCCCGGCGTATCCATAAAAACATATTGAGTATCGTTTTCCGTAACGATGCCGGATATTCTTGTTCTCGTTGTCTGAGGCTTGCTGCTCACGGCGGCGATCCTTTCGCCTGTAAGCAGATTCAGAAGCGATGATTTTCCTGCATTTGCACGTCCGACTATAGCTATAAATTCATTTCTTGTTTCCATGCTCTTTCCTTTCATTACTGTGCTTTCCCGTTCCGAAAACAAATACTGCCGCTGCCGGAAATGATACTGCAAGTCCTATCAGTGAAGCAATGCTTTCGGAATAATACCTTACGATATTTTTCATAACATCTATATCAAAAAACAAAATTATCCCCACTATCACCGCAAATACCGCCGATACAAGGACCGCTCCCGAGGCGGCGTCCTTAGCTGCTTTGGCAATATCGCTGTATTCCTTTGAACACAGATCCACGGCGTTTTCCAAAGCCGTATTTATCAATTCACAGGCAAGTACGGAAGCAAACGTGAGCATAAGTACGCAGTATTCCGTTCCTGACAGATCATAAAAGAACGAAAATGCTGTAACATATATCATTGCGGCAATATGGAACCTGAAATTTCTCTGAGATAATATGGTATTCCATATTCCCTCACCCGCATAAACAAACGATTTCAAAAACGATCTCATGATATTTCAGAAAATTCCTTATCTCTCGTGATCCCCAGCTCTTCGAGTATCATCTCTTCCTTTTCGTGCATTTTTGCAGCGTCCAGCGCAGATGTCTCATGGTCATAGCCAAGCAGATGAAGCATTGAATGTACCGTAAGGAAGCCGACCTCGCGTTCAAGCGAATGGTCATATATCCTTGCCTGCTTCAAAGCGGTCTCTATAGAGATCACAACATCTCCGAGCAGACGTGCTCCCGTTTCATTATTTATATCATATACTCCGTTTTCTCCAAGCGGGAACGACAGAACGTCCGTAGGCTTGTCCTTATCTCTGTAAAGCCTGTTGAGCCGCTGTATTTCATGATCGTCCACAAACAGAACGCTTACCTCCGCCGGATCATTAAAATTTTCCTCAGCAAGAACTGCCTGACAGCATTTGCGTATGAGCGGTCTTATTCCTTTAGGAAGCTTGACCGCTTTCTGATCGCTGCTTATCATGACCTTTACCCTTGACATTTATTACGACCTTCTTTCTCTGTATGCGTTTTCATAAGCCCTGATAATATCCTGAACGAGCTTATGCCGCACGACGTCTTTTTCTGTGAATCTTGTAATACATATATCTTCAACGTTTTTCAGAATGTTCATTGCGTCAATAAGACCCGACCTTTTGCTGTCCGGAAGATCTATCTGTGTAATGTCTCCCGTTATAACCATTTTGCTGTTAAATCCAAGCCTTGTCAGGAACATTTTTATCTGTTCCCTTGTGGTATTCTGAGCCTCGTCGAGTATTATAAACGAATCGTCAAGGGTCCGTCCTCTCATATATGCAAGAGGAGCGACCTCGATGCTTCCGCGTTCCATGTGCTTTGCAAAGGTTTCCGCACCGAACATATCAAAAAGGGCGTCGTAAAGCGGACGCAGGTACGGATCTACCTTATTTTGCAGATCCCCCGGGAGAAATCCGAGCTTCTCGCCTGCTTCTACAGCCGGTCTTGTAAGGATTATCTTATTTACCTCATGCGACTTAAAGGCTTTTACAGCCATAGCTACTGCAAGGTATGTCTTTCCCGTTCCGGCAGGACCTACTCCCATGACGATCGTATTTTTTGCAATGGCGTCAACATATTTTTTCTGACCGAGAGTCTTGGCTTTGACCACCTTTCCTCCGGTAGTAACACATATGCCGCCGTCAGCAAGATTCGTTATCTGCTGCATGGAATCCTCGTCTACCATGGAGCTTACGTAACGGATATTCTGTTCGTTTATGGTCTCGCCCTTTTTTATAAGCGTGATAAGAGCCTCCACAGCCGATCTTGCCTTGGAGACCGCTTCGTCGCTGCCGCTGATGCGTATGTCGCTTCCCCTGTTCAGTATAGCAACTCCGTACTGTCTTTGAAGAAGATTGATATTTTCGTCATAGCTTCCGAAAAGAGAAAGAGCGTGGTCGATATTTTCAAGATTTATTACAGTTTCTGCCATTTAGCTACCTCATGAAATTATTTTATAAAATGAACAACAGTGCAAGGCATTGCCTGATCCACAGCCAAAGCTTACCGTATACAGATATTATAACACATTTTTTTCAATAAGAAAAGGGGGTAAACAAATTATTTTGCCATAATTTGTAGTACTACAATAGATATTGGACAAAATTAAGAAAAAAAAGTAGAGAGATAGACGAAAATCTGATAGAATAA
>CANQZS010000057.1 GCA_947628385.1 uncultured Clostridia bacterium
CCGCGGTAGTTGAATTTTTCATGAGAATAGTCCCACCAGCGCGCATGGAACATCTTTTCCATGCCCAGTCCCACCAACAGCTCAAATGTCGTACACAGCAGAGCCGTCACAAAGAACAATGGTATGAACATATCCGATATAGGTCTGAAAAACACCACTACCATTATGACTCCGAAGCCGTATATAGGGCAGATAGGCATATTAAGGAAGCCTCTGTTCTGATATTCGCCTGTTTCCAGAGTCATGTAGCAGACCTCTATACACCAGCCGATAAACGACCAGAATATAAATATATGGAACATTTCGTATAAGCTGTATTCAAAAAACGGAATTATCTCCACAAGCTATTCCCCCTGTATGTCCTTAAAAAATTTATCCAACGATGTATATTATATCACATATAATATACTTGTCAATAGCAAATTTGAATTTGTAATAATTTTGCAACAATTTTAGTTAAATATATTCTGATTGACAAATGCTTTCAGCTTGTGTATAATTAATGCATTGGAGCTGATAAAAATATGATACTGATACTTATTGCCATAATATGGCTTATTTCGCCAATAGTGCTTATTATACTTTATCTGATAAAAACAAAAGAGGCTTCGGATCTGAAACGTCAGAATTCCGAGCTTCTTTACCGGATCAAAAAGCTGACCGACGAACAGGACGGCGATCCGGAAGCCGCAGGCATCGGCGGGCAGGAGCACGTCTCCGTTACCGAAAGCACAAGCAGTCCTGCCGCATTTCCCTATGATATTCCGTCATATGAGGTACATAAGCCTGATACCGATTCCGAACCGACAGTATACGGACAAAGCCGCGATCTTGGCAGTGACGGCAGTGACAGTCATTTGTCCGGAATTTACGAAAACAGCGTTATCCCAAACGAGATCCCGCAGAAAAAAAGCGTCAGCACTATAAACATAATACTTATACTCGGAGCGCTGCTCCTTTCGCTGGCAGGATTCATCTTTGCGGCTGCGGCTTGGGAAATAATGAACAGCTTTTTCAGGGCTGTTCTGCTGCTGTCGTTCTCGGCGGTGTTCTTTGGGATACATTCCCTTGCGGAACGGAAGCTGAAGCTCGTTCAGACGGGACGGATATTCTACATACTTGGAAGCATTTTTCTGCCTGCGGCTATTGCGGCGGCAGGCGCACTAAAGATCTTCGGCGAATACTTTTCCTTTGACGGCGGAGGAAAGGCGCTTGTCCTTTCGGCAATGTTCCTGAGCGTTTGCATACCCTTTTTCAAGGGCGCGTATGATTATAGGTTCAGAAGCTTTGCCGCAGTTTCCTTTGCAAGCTTTTCGGCTGCGATAGTTTCGCTCATATGGCAATTCACCGGCGGCGGAAATACTGCCGCGCTGGGAATGTCGCTGCTTTCGCTGCTGGTAATTCTCACGGAGCCTCTCGTAAGCGGGCTATTTATAAAAATTTTCGGGGAAGATACCATATTTGCCGCAGAATGGAAACGCTTTTCCTCACTGAATGTGTGGGTCCTGAGTATAATATCGCTTTTTGCAGCGGAGGACGGGTATATTTCCCTTGCGGCGTTCCTGATATTCTCGGTATGCTTCCTGAGAAAATCCGTTTCGGACAAAAACGGCGCAGCCGGAGCAATAGCCTTTTCATTCTTTATGACTGCCGCGCTGTTTATCGGATCCGAGCCTGACGAATTATCCGGATATATGGCGGTTATCGCAGCAACTGCGCTTATTTATACAGTCCTGTCGGCAATGGGCATACTTCCAGAATATATAAGGAAAATAATGAAAATCCTCGGGATAATTGCCGCAGGAGCCGCCGCGTTCCTTGGAATTATCGAGAATATTTTCCTTATTGCCGACAATGAGCTGCCGTCCTTGACGCTTATCGGAGCGGCTTCGGCGATTTTTGCACAGCTGCTTATTCTTGCGCTCCGAAACAAAACAAACGGATATAAAGCAGCATCATTTGGAGCAGTGCTGTGGCTTTCGGCGGAAATTTCCCTGTATGCTTTCGGAAAGCTTGAATTGAGCGGATATGCCTTTGCGGCTGCATATCTTTTCATGGCTTTATACTTTGCGGCAGCAAGGTTCACGCCGCTTAGAAAGCATCTTTATTCCCCGGGAAATGATATTATTATCGCAGCGTACGCGTTTATCTGCTCGCTGATCTCCATAAACGCCGACCTCGGAGCATATATGACCGACGGAATTATCGGGCTCGGCATACTTGCTGTCGGGATCCTGCTTGCGGTATTTTCAAAGCAGGAAAGATCCTCTCACATAATAACCGTTTCACTTACCGCGCTGACGTTTTTTCCGTTCATAGTATTATTTACAGGATCGGAAAAATATCCCGGGATCGTCTGCGCGGCAGCGGTAACGCTTATGCTGATGTGCATTATCGCGGCGGTGACGATGTTCATTCCCAAAGCGGAAAAATATGCAAAAGCATACGGGATCGGAGTAATTGACGCCGCTTTGGTATACTGCATTATAATTCTTATCGCGGAAACATACTTATTCATGCCGCTTATTTTAGTAACGGGCGTTTCGCTTATTTACCTTGTGAAAAAGGCGTTCCCACAGGGAAAATACTCGCGGATATGGCTTTTCTACACATCGCTCCTGCTGACGTCGCTTTTCATGGGCGGACAGTTCACCGACGGAATTTACTTTATCTGCTTTCCTGCGGCGCTGCTGCTTCTGATATTTGCGGTGCAGACCATATTTACCGCCATCGGCAATTTTGAAGAGCTTGAAAGATCCTCCGAGACATTCCTGTGGAACGTCATGCCGATACTTTCGGGAATAATGCTTTTTGCCGCAGAAGACCATGAAAGCGTTATAATGTACGTTTTCGCAGCAGTTCTTGGAGTCTGCTCGGTGCTGTTAAGTATTTTTAAGAGAAATACGCTGGATCTGATCTTCCCAATGTTCGCCCTTGACGTGGTTTGCCTGAAAAGCATCGACATTGACCCGGCGGCAATTTTCACGGTAATATTTGCGGTCATCGGACGTTTCATGTTCCCCAAAAAGATATTTAAAGAAAAATACTGGATAGACGTTTTTTCAATGGGTTCAATATTTACCGCGGCTGTGTTCCTGCTCGGATCCGTCGGAGACATACGCGAATGGATAAGCTGCATACTTGCCGCCGCAGTCGTGTTGAATTTCGTCCGCCGCGAACAGACTCAGGCTGCAAAAAGGCTTATAATGACAGTTTCCGCAGCGGGGATATTCCCCATATGGTGGCTGGTACCGTTCTTTGATATTCCGGATATTATCAGGCTTGAATTCAAGCTTTTCCCGGTGGTGATATTCTGCATACTTCTCAGGATCATACATAAAGACGTTCCGGAAAGGGTGTACGATTTCTCTTTCGGAGCGGCAATAGCGTGCATAGTGATACTGTTCATAGGCGCACTTGCAACAGGAGAAAGCTTTGATTCGGTATTTATAGGCATAGTTCTTCTGATAATGCTTGCGGTATCATTCATAATAAAAAGGAAACGCTGGTTCGTGCTGGCAGTCTCCGCTATGGTGATCTCAGCCGCGCTTCTGAGCCTGAGACAGCTTGACAGCATGGCATGGCTCATATATCTTGCTCTTACTGGAGCAGCGCTGATCGCACTTGGAGTTATCAACGAGATAAAAAAGCAACAAAAACGCAGCGGCGAGGAAACCAAGCTTACCCGTTTCATGTCCGACTGGACATGGTAGACCTGAAGCTCTTGCATTGTGATCTGAGGACAGAGCAAAGCCGCAGATCGGCTTCCCGCTTAAAGGGAACCGACCTGCGGAGCCGTTTATTCCTCCTGAGTCATAAGATCAACAAGTCCGTTTATTATACGCCTGTCTTTCGGCGAAAGACGGCTTATTTTTTTTATAAGCAGCTCGTCCGGCGTTCCGCCGTTTCCGGAGCCTATGCCGATAAGAAGATAATCCGGAGTGGTCTGAAGAGCCGTGCAAAGCTTCATAATGACCTCAAGGCTCGGTGCTGAACGTCCCGTTTCAAGATTTGAGATATATTTATAATTAACGTCGATCATTTCACAGACCTGATACTGCTTCAAGGAAAGCTCCTTACGGCGTTTTGCCATTCTTTTGCCGATCTCCTTGTAATTTATATCCATAAGATCACCTCTGAATAATATAGTATCAGCATATCAGGCAAATAAAAACAACCTTAAAAATAGAATTTCCGCTTGACATATAGAAAATTCTGCTGTATAATAAGAAAAGCCAATAAAATTTCTGTCTGCATATAAGTATTTTTATCAAATATTATCGGATCACATGATCCGTACCGAAAGAAAAAGATCAAGGAGGAGCAGCGCCATGTTTGAAGAGATCTCTACAAAATATTACAAAACGATATATAATTACTGTCTGTATAAATTCTCAGGAAATAAAGCGTCAGCGGAGAATGTCACTCAAAAAGTGTTTTTCAGCCTTTACAAGCGTCTTGACCATATAAAGCCGCAGAGACGGAATTCCGTTCCTGCATAAAAAATTCTCCCGAGCTGCTGCCGCATGACGATATTCCGGAGGAGCATTTAAAATGCGAGACAATGTTCCCCTCCGACATAGAAAAGCGTATCGGCTGTCTTACCGACAATGAAAAAAATATTATCTGCGAATATTACAGCGGCGCGGACAAGCAGCTCGTTGCACAGTCTAATGACATTACCCTGAACGAACTATTCAGCCGTATCTATAACATAAAAAATAAACTGAACGGAGAGCTAAGCATATGACCGAATCCGTTAAAATGAAAATACTTGCTCAGAAAATAGCCTCCGACAAGGATCTTGAACGGGAATTTTATCTGCATTTAAAAAAGCAGCTTGACAGTGAAGCTGCCAAACCGCTAAATGAACGTAATTTTATTATGATAGAGCAGCTTTCCTCCGACATGGCTGAACTTTTCGGAACGGATAAAAGCACTTACACGGCAGGAATATGCAAACTCAGGCAATTCATATCAGAATATGAGAAAAGCCGCAGGAGATTTCTGCACAGATGATCTGTACATATGACCGTCCGATATGTTCGCATATGCTTTGTAAAAGATCGCTGCTGCCAAAATAACAGGATAAAAAGAAAGCCCGCAGATCATTTCTACAAAAAGACCTGCGGGTATTTTCCATGGTGAGCCATTGGGGATTTGAACCCCAGACCCTTTGATTAAAAGTCAAATGCTCTGCCGACTGAGCTAATGGCTCGACAGCGTTAAAAAAATTCCTCTTGGAATCACATAACGCTTAATTATTATACCAGAATCGGCAGGGATTGTCAAGAAAATATTTAATATTCGTCATATTCAACAAAAATTCTTTGCCGTCAAGCAGTATTATGTACACATCAATGCAATAAAAGCCTTACCGTAAGCGCACTCATGATGAATCCGGTAAAATCTGCTGTCAGTGAGGAAGCTATCGTATGACGCGTTTTCTTTATTTTTGTTATGCCGTAGTAAACCGCCGCCGTGTAAAACGTCGTTTCCGTTGAGCCTACTATAACGCTGGCAACGCGCCCCGCATAGCTGTCCGGAGAAACATCTGACAGTATAGAGCCAAAGACCGCCAGCGCTCCGCTGCCGGATATTGGACGTATAAGAGCAAGCGGTATACATTCCTTGGGGAATCCAAGGAATTCCGTTATCGGCGAAACAGCCGCCGAGATCACGTCAAGCGCTCCGGAAGCCTTGAACATTCCTATTGCGGTCATAAGAGCTATCAGCGCCGGCAGGATCCCGAATGCCGAGCCGAGGCTTTCTTTTGCGCCCTCAACGAATTCACTGAAAACATCTACCCTTTTTACCAGTCCCGCTATCATAATAAGCGCAATAAATATCGGAATAACATGATCGCTCATTCTTTTTTTCTCCTTCCAAGAGTCATTCCGTCAAGCGCCGCTGCCGAAATAAGCCCCGCCGCAAGCGCACATGCCGATGTTATCAGTACGCACGGCAGTATCTCCATAGGAGCCGCCGAACCAAACTTCATTCTCAGTGAAGCCGCTGTTGTCGGGATAAGCGTTATCGAAGCCGTATTCAGAACAACAAACATTATCATGTTCCTGCTGGCTGTATCTCCGGTATGCTCCTCCTGTTCAAGGCGGCGCATGGCTTCAAGACCGAGCGGCGTGGCGGCATTTCCCAATCCGAGCAGATTCGCCGTTATATTCATACAAATTGCCCGGAACGCTCCTCCGTTCATATCAAGTCCCTTAAAAATATGCTTCAGGAACGGTCTGAACAGCTCCGAAAGAATATCCGTAAGCTTTGCTTTTTCGGCGACCCGCATAAGTCCTCCCCACATACACATTCCTCCGAGGAGATACAAAAAGAGATCCACCGCTTCAACGGAGGAATTCAAGGCAGCCTCGCAGACCTGTCCCATATTCCCCTCCACGGCTCCGAATATTGCGGAAATTATAAGCATTACTGCAAATATCCATTTAAGCATAAAAACTGCCATGCCTGCAAGGCAAGCATATCCTCCTTTACATTCCGGATAAATATAGCTCCGAAAATTTATTGCAATTTTCAAAAAAATATCATATTTAAGAATTAATTTATATATATTTTTAGCAAACGATTCCAAGGCATTTATTCTGCCTGATCTTCAAAAAATAATTTTTAAAGCCAAATCAAGCCGATTTTTAAGCCTGCCTGCCATGATATGGGATATTTTTACTTAAATGTCCATATATCTTCGTTCACAAAAAAAACATAATTATTAACACAATGTTTTTTGACATATATATACAAAATAAGATATAATAAGTATAGTATGAAAATAGGAGGTGCCGTAATGAAGGCAACAGGGATAACAAGAAAAATTGATGAACTCGGAAGAATCGTTCTTCCTATCGAGCTGAGAAGGGGTCTGGGTATTGGCGAAAAGGACGCTCTCGAAATTTATGTTGAGGACGAAAAAATAATCCTTAAAAAATATAAGCAGGCCTGCGCTTTCTGCGGAAGCGACGAAAATATCGTTGAGTTCAAAAACAAATACGTTTGCGCTGACTGCATCACACAGCTCAAAAAGTAAGCTGCTTGTCTTATACATAATATGTGTATATGACGCCGAATATTACTAATTAGATCTCCGGCAGCAATGCCGGAGAATTTTGTCCGCACGGAGGCGTTTTTTATGGTCTTTGTTCGTTCGGAGGAACTTCTCTCCGGTATGTGCCTTGCACGCGACATTCATTTTTATGACCCGTCCGCCGCTGCATCGGTCGTAATGAAAACCGGTCAGAAGCTTACGGATATGCAGATCTCCCAGCTTTGCGAAGCAAAGCTTGACGGAGCCTATATAGATACCGTAAGAAGCGAGGTACGTATAATCTCTTCAATAAATCAGCAGATACGCGACGAAGCTATATCAAATATACACAGCCTTGCCGATAATTTCATAGACAGCAGCAAGGGCGTACAGAAAAGCGATATAGATTCCATAGGCTCAACAACTCAGGAGCTTATAAACAATCTGTCCTCGCATAAGGATATACTTGTAATTATTGCCGATCTGAAAATGTACGACGACTATACGTACCACCACTGCCTCAGCGTGGCAATAATGTCCATCGCTATTGGAATGGAGATCGGTCTTACAAATGAAATGCTGAACGAACTTGGTCTTGCCGGACTCCTCCACGACCTCGGCAAGGTAGCTATCCCGATAGAGATCATAAATAAGCCGGGACGTCTTACTCCTGAGGAATTCGAGGTAATAAAGCAGCATCCGGCTCTTGCGGAAAAGCATCTTAAGGAACGCGGACTTGTAAACGATAACGTTTGCAGAGCCATTGTCGGACATCATGAAAAGCTCGACGGAACAGGCTATCCTTATCATCTGAAGGATAACGAGATACACCCCTACGCCAAGATACTGGCAGTGGCGGACGTTTACGACGCTCTCACATCGAACAGACCATACAGAACGCCAAGTCCTCCTAACGAAGCTATAGAATATATAATGGGCGGAATAGATACACATTTTGACGAACGCGTGGTAAAAGCGTTCCTGCGAAAGGTAGCTCCGTTCCCTACAGGTTCAAGGGTAAAGCTTTCAAACGGCGAAACGGCTTATGTTATAAAGAATTATCCGGATCAGCCGCTCCGTCCGCTCATAGCAGTTGTCGGAGCAGACAAGGTATATGATCTTTCCTTTGATATGTCCTGCATGAGCATAGTAATAACACAGCTTATTGACGAGGATCAGACTAACAGAACGCTAATAAATATGTAACGGGCAGAAAAAACTGCCCGTTTTTCATAACCGAAAGGAGATAATATCATGACCGACAAGGAATTGCTTGAAAAAGCCGAGGAAGCTATGAGATACGCCTATGCCCCCTATTCAGACTTCAAGGTGGGCGCAGCACTGCTCTGTACCGACGGAGAGGTATTCACAGGCTGCAATGTGGAGAATTCCAGCTATGGAGCTTCAAACTGCGCTGAAAGAACAGCCATATTCAAAGCCGTCTCGGAAGGCAAAAGAAGCTTTGATTCCATAGCAATAGTGTCCTCCGGAGGAGACGAAACGTTCCCCTGTGGTATCTGTCGTCAGGTAATGGGCGAATTTTCTCCGGATATACGCATAATAACACGAAAAAAGGACGGTTCTCCCTCGGTATGGCTTTTTAAGGATATTATGCCTAAATTTTTTTCGCTGGAATAAACGGATTTTAACCGTTCTGTAATTGACTTTCAGGCAAAAGTATTATATAATTGTTGTATGTATTAACTATAAGTCGATAAGTACGGTGGGCTTGCCGCATTTGCTTTCAAGGATCTGCGGATAGGTCCTGACACCCTCCCAAGCGTTCCTGTGCGGAAAAGAGGAATTATGCGTTTTTATTTCTGCTTTATACTGATAACGATAGTATGCTTGTTTTCCTCCTGTCAGGCTGTTTCGGAGGAAAGCTCTCCCCTGCCTGAGTATTCCGCCGGATATAATACGTCGGATATAAATGTGACGGAAGAATATACTACAGCCGCTTCGACCGCTTCGGAAAAGCACACGAAAGCCGAGCCGATCACCGACGGATCGGATCAGACCTCCGCTGCCGATACTGCGGCTTCCGCAGATCCCGCATCAGATACCACGGCTTCCTTGCCGGAGATCTCAGATACGGAAGCAGCCACCTCTCAGACATCGGCG
>CANQZS010000058.1 GCA_947628385.1 uncultured Clostridia bacterium
CGGAATGATATGCGTAAAGGATCTGCTCTGCTTTGTAGGCTCGGAGGCTGCGGACGGTGCGTCAGCAGAAGGCTTCGTAAGGGATATTCTGTATTTTCCGGGATCCGTATCCTGCGGAGAGGCATTCAAAAGACTTACCGCCGGAAAAATGCAGATGGCGGTAGTTATAGACGAATACGGCGGAACAGCAGGCATCGTCACCATGGAGGATATTGTTGAAACGATAGTCGGCAATATTCAGGACGAATACGACGACGAGGAGGAGGAACTTATCCGCATCTCCGACGACACATATACTATTGAGGGAACGGCTGATCCTGAGGAGATTCTTCCAAAATTCGGGATAAAACTGCCGGAGGATAATAATTTCGATACAATGAGCGGATTCATCGTGGAGCTTCTGGGACGTATACCGGAGGAAAACGAAAATCCTGCCGTGCGTTACGAAAACCTTCTTTTTACCGTGCTGGTCACGGAGGATAAATGTATCTCAAAAATAAAAGCGACAGTGTTAAACGAAAACGAAAATAATATTCAAAAGGAGAGCTTGGAAAATGATGAAAAAGAAGATTAGCGTTGTTCTTGCGTTCCTTATGGCTGCGTCTATGCTTGCAGGCTGTAAGAAAACCGAAGAGGGCAGCGCGGGTATTCCTGATACCGGAACAATGCCGTCCATAACTCAGATGACTACCGCGTCTGAGGAGACCGAGCCTGTTGCCGCGTCCGAAGATGAGACCTCCGAGTCTGAAACAACGGAAGCTACCGAGACCGAGTCCGAGTCCGAGACATCGGAAACTACAGTTCCGGAAGAGACTACCACTGCTTCAGAGACTCCCGTAACTACCGTTCCTACCGAAACTACTACAGTAAAGCAGACCGCTACCGCAGCGGCAGCCTCGGAAACGGCTAAAAAAGAGTGGAGCGAGACCGAGATAAGCGAGACATTATACATAACCACCGACTGCTATTCAAGAGTAAAGGCTATCGTCGGCTCAGAATCCGTAAAGAAATATACCAAGGGCACTAAGATAAATGTTGTTGCCGCTACTGATACGGGCTATTATAAGCTTGCGGACGGAACATTCATTCATTCCGATTATGTTTCCGATAAAGCTCCCGATACCACGACTACGAGCGTCAATGACCAAGAGATCTTTGACGACGAGCCGTTAGATGAGACCACGGCAGCAACTACAAAGAAAAAGACCGAAACAACAACGCAAAAGGATCCCGACAGCGATAAGAATACCTCATCAAAGCCCTTAAGCTCCACATATAATAAGAGCTACACGGAAAGATACCCCTATAAGCAGCTTTCCGAAAGTGAAAAGACTCTGTATGCAAATATCGTTGAAGCCGCAGAAAGCTTCCAGACCAAGGTAGAGATACCCGACGGACTTGATTCGGACAAGGTATTCAAGGTATATGCACTTGTATTCAATAACGAGCCGCAGCTTTTCTGGCTGTCTCCGGTAGTTCCTAACGGAATTGGCTCAATGAACCTTAAATTCGCCATGAACCGCAGTCAGGCTGAGGAAATGCAGGCTACCATCGACGCAAATGTCAAGGAGGTCATGACCAAGGTAAACGGCTACAGCAGCACAGTAAGCAAGCTTAAAGTAATTCACGACTGGGTAATAACACATAACGTATTCAGCCTTGAAAATACATTCGCTACCTGCGGAGTTTATAACGGTCTTTCCGGAAACGGCATACTCCAGTGTCAGGGCTATGCAAAGAGCATACTTTACCTCTGCGATGTCGCCGGAATAGAGTGTATGACCGTAACGGGAAATAACTCCGAGGGAGCAACTCACGCATGGAACGTAGTTTACTGCACCGACGGATATTATATCCTTGACGCTACATGGGACGATCCTGAAAACAGCTACGGTAAGGCAAGCTATGTGCGCTACCTGTTCTTCCTTGCAAACGACGATATGATCTCAGGATCTCACCTTAACAAAAGCACAATGACCAGAACTAACGGTACACGCGTAAAGCTTTACGATCCTCCGACGTGCAGCAAGACGGCATGCTACTACTTCAAGGCATATAATAAGGAATATAAGGACTTTGATTCCGCACTGGAGGGTATGTACGACGAATTTGACGACGTGATCGCAGCAGGAAAGCAGGTCGTTCATGTAAGAGTTCCCGACCACGCAACATGGGAGAAGCTCAACACAACGGAATATTGGAGACTCTTCCAGAATTACGCTATCTCCAAGAGCAGCAAAGTCAAAAACATACTCAGGCAGAATACGGAGCTGCCGGAGGACGTTCTCGTAGTCGAGTACGATATAGTTTATAAATAATAAATTTCAGGGGCGGGGTGTCTTTGACCCTGCCTCTGTGCGTAGAGCAGCATAAAAACACCGGAGATCCGGGTCTCCCGATCCGACAGCATGAATATCCGGATATATGGCGGGAGATCTGAACGGCTTTCCGGAAAAACAAATCGAAAGGAGATCACTGCGGAATTTTATCCGCAGAGTATAAAAGCTTATGAAAATTACAAATTCAAAAAAAACCTGTGCAGCGCTCGCAGTTATAATGGCGCTTTCAATGTTCGCTGCCGGCTGTAAAAGCAGCGGCGGCGATACCAACAGCGGCAGTGCGTCGGAAACCATTTCAATAAATGTAATAGGCGGGGACAGCGATCCCGCAGAAAGCGAAGCTCCCGATAACGCCGGAGGAGAGATCTCCTCCGAGGAAGAGGTCTCCGCGACCTCCGCATCGGTCGAAACTGAGGTAGTTACCGATTTTGACGGCTCCGCTGTAACGGATAACAACGGAGAAGCCCTTACACAGCCCGTCATGACCGAGCCGTCTCCGGATCAGACTATCAGTCCGGAGGAATTGGCTGCCGCAATGACCGGAACTACCGCTCCCAAGGAGGTAAATATAAGCAAATATACCGGAACAAGATATGCTTACGATACCCTTACAAGCGACGAAAAGAAGCTTTACGATGAGATCAAGAGCGGTATAGAGAACCTCCGCTATAAGATCTGCGCCGAGGACGCTTACAGTCTTGAGGAATGGTCAAAGATATACGGTCTTGTTTATATTCAGGAACCCCAGCTCTTTTATATGAGCTCAAAGATAAAGGTCGGCAAGCTTTTCTATACCACCAAGGACGCCGATGTCATCAACACTATGCAGAAGTCCATTGACGCCGTAGCGGATAAGCTCGTTAAGGAGGCTTCGGGAAAATCCTCCACATATGAAAAGCTCAAGGTCTTTCATGATTATCTTGTACTTAATTCCACCTTTGAGCTGAATGAAGATACCATGAACTATAATTCCTCCATATACAACGCTTTCGGAAGCGGCGAGGCTCAGGGAAATATCCAGTGCGCAGGCTATGCAAAGGGTATCCAGTACCTTTGCGACAAAGCAGGAATAAACTGTATGGTAGTAGCCGGTGAGAACGACAAGGGCGAGACTCACGCATGGAACGTGGTGGATGTTGACGGAGAATGGTATAACCTCGACTGCACATGGGACGATCCTATACTTGAAAAGGCTAACTACAAGAACCTCAGATATAAATATTTCCTCGTTCCCGATAAGTGGATACACAATATAACACATATGCACGTAAGCCAGAAGCAGCTTTCAAACGGAACATACCTTACGTACTTTACGCCTCCCGCTTGTACGGCAACGGCTGAAAACTATTTCATAAAGAACGGATATGTATACAACGATGTAGATTCCGCAGACAAGGCTATCAAGGCTGAAATAGAAAAAGCCGCTAAGGACGGCACAAGAACGGCGCATATCATGGCAGGCTCAAAGGAAGTTTACGACGCGATCTATGCAAACAGGAACAGCTACAGCAAGTACGCAAGCGAATTCTCCGGAGTAAAGGGCGTAAATGACGAATGTAACCCGAATATGCTTGTGCTTGAATTTGACGTTCTCTATAATTGATACGGATAATGAAGATCAGATACAAAGCATTAGGGATCCTTGCCGCTGCGGCGATCCTTGCGGGCTGCACTCCGGTTTCGGAGGAGCCTATGGAAAGAACAGGCTCGGAGCAGCGGCAGACATATACTGAGGGAACTGCCGAGGAGCTTGTTTCTCCGGTATACAGCTCGCTTTCGGAATATGAAAAGGGACTTTACGATAAGCTGACCGAAGCCGTACTTGATTTTAAGGATTCTGTCGTCTTTGACGAGCCTGTCCCAAGAGATACAGTGAGGAAAATTTATAGGCTTGTATACGCTCAGGAAAGAAATTATTTCTGGCTGAGCAGCCTTTTCTACGCTCCGGAAAACGAAGTCTCCGAGCTTCACCTTACTTATGTATACGAAAAGGACGACGCCGACATCAAACGTACCGAGCTGGACCTTAAAGCAGCGGAGATAATCGGCGAGCTTCCGGAGGGAGCCTCCGATTTTGATAAGGCAGTGTATTTTCACGACTATATTGTAAAGCATTGTGATTTTTCTCAAGCTGAGGATCATGTGAATTCCTCCTACGGAGTCCTTGTAACGGGGTACGGTCAGTGTGAGGGATATGCGGCGGCAATGTCGCTGCTCTGTGATAAGGCGGGTATCCCCAGTTTTATGGTATGCGGAACAAACAACAGGGGAGAAACTCATGCATGGAACAAGATAATGATAGACGGAGACTGGTATAACATAGACTGTACATGGGACGACCCCATACTTACAAGGAACGATCCGGATTTCGTCCGCCATGATTACTGCCTTGTGACCGATGAGGAGATCAACGGGATAACTCATTTCCCCGACGAGCTTTATAAAGACGTTCCGTCTGCGACCGCGACCCGCATGAACTATTTTGCCGGAAAAGGTCTGGTATATGATACGGCAGCGGAAGCTTCCGACGCAATAAAGGAACAGATCAGAGTAAACGGACTTGCCGGTACCCGTGAAGCGGAGCTGCGGCTTTCCGGCGACGATGCGTATTTTGCGGCAATGGCAAGATTTTTTGACAGCGGAGAGATAAAAAAGATGATCGAGGAAATAAACGGAAATTACGGAACGGGTATACGTTCCGCATATATGCACAATAACGACGAGCTTAATATAATACATATCTCGCTTATTTATGAATCCGACGGCTAAAAGCTAAACAAGCGAAGCTTGTTTAGCTGCGGAAAAACCGATATTTGATCTCTTCTTGCGCGATCCTATATGACCTTAGCTGAATTATTGTCAGAAGGGAGGCTGACTTCCGGAAAAGCCCTTTGCGCTTTTGCACGGAGCATTATATGAAGATAAAGGAACACGGGCATATGATCCTGCCGATCATCCTTTCGGCAGCATTATCAATAACAGTGCTTTCATCATGCGACAGGGACGCTAAGGATTGGGACGATTCTCTTCCCTCAGCCGCGACAACGCCGTCGGTGCCCACAGTAGTTTATGAGACAGAGGAAACTACGACCACGGAACCGATAACGGTAACGACTGCCGAAAAGACCTCCCGTACAGCAGCTTCCTCAAAGGAGCCTGAGCTTGCGACTACTACGGAGACGTCCTCGGAAAGCACGGCTTCAAGCATATCAGTTGTTCCCGACGTGCCTAAGATACCTATATCGGAATATACCAGCACTACCGCCGTGCGCCCATCGGCTCAGACCTCGGCACCGACGGTAAGCTCCGGTACGGAAAGCAGCCGTACACAGACCCCCGCGTATTCGGGAACTCTTACCGACAGCGAGTCCTCGGAGATCACTCCGACGGAAACGACTGTGGATACTGTCACATCTGCGGTAAACAGGGTAAACGTCGTGGATATGCGTCCCTACAGCTATAATTTCATGGGGGAAAGAAGCCTTTACATCTATGACGCGCTGATAACGGCAATAGAGCAGAAAAAGACCAGCGTTAGCTTCTCATCGGTGATAAGCTTTTCCTCGGAGGATTACTGCGCCGTGTATGAACGCATCTACAATGACGAATGTTCAATATTCTATATTGGTACGAAAATGCAGTATGCGGTCAATTCCACCACAAAAAGAGTAGCTTCTGCAAATATTTTCTACAAATACAGCGAGGACGAGATCCGGCGAATGCAGGAGGAGATCGACGAGGAAGTGGATAAAGTCCTTGCGATGATAACTCCGGAAATGACCGAATATGATATTGTAAAGCTTTTTTACGATTATCTTGCCCTGAATGTCAGATATGACGACGACGAGGGAGAAAACTGCAGCGATATATACGGAGTTTTCGTAGAAAAAAAAGCTATCTGCGGAGGATTTGCCAGAGCGTTTGAATATCTCTGCACAAAAGCGGGAATAGATTCAATGACCATAACAGGAGACGCCGATAACGTTCCGCATATGTGGAACATGGTAAAGCTCGGCGGGGAATGGTATCATATCGACCCCACATATGCCGTTTCGGAATCAAAGGCAGGAGAATTCGTAAGATATGATTATTTCTGCGTTACCGATGAGGTAATATCCAGAACAAGGAACGTGTATGTTCAGGATTATAAATATCCGGAAGCCACTGCTGAAACGTTCAACTACTATGTGAGAAACGGTCTTGTAGCGGACAGCTACGACGACGTAAAGGAAATGCTGCTGAACCGTATTGTAGCGGCAGCCGAAAACAGAGAGATAGTTGCGGAGCTCCAATGCAGCAACAAGGAGACATACGAAACGGCGGTATATGATCTTTTCGACCGTTCTCGGGCGCAGATCGTCGGCATTATGGAGAACGCCCTGAGCCGGACGGAAAATAAATTCCGCTGCGATAATATATCGTTCAGTCAGGATCCCGCAACTTACGTAATAAAGGTATTTCTGGAATATACGGATCAGAACGGCGGCTGACGCCGCTGCGATCCGACCGGAAAGGGGGAGCAAAGGCTTGATCGCCCCGAAATTTTTCGGACAGCTGTTTTTCAGACGAAAAAAATTACCTGCGGACGTTTCCTTTTTAAAGGGAACGCTTGGGACAGCCTTGGCTTCTGTGCTGCTTTTCTGCGGCTGTGTGCGGCAGGATCCGGACAGCACGAGCTATCATATCTATTCCGAGGGAACGTTCATCGAAGTGGAAAGCGGCAGTGAGGAGTACGCTAAAAAGACCGATGAAGCGGAATTCTATGTTCCCGACGGAATGGTCACGGATTATCTGAGTAAAAATACTCTTGACGATAAAGAAAAGGAGCTTTACGACAGGATATTAAAGGATCTCGGAAGCCTGAAGGAGAGAGCTCCCCTTACGGTCGACGCGGAAATATATGTACGCCTGCTTAATCTTATCCTGCTTGAAAGGCTTTCCTATACTCAGGTCTCAGATTGGGAATGGGAGTACAACACCGATAATCAGGGACTGGATATAGTATTCGTTTACCGGTTCACTGCGGATCAGATAAGCAGCATGAACATTGCCGCCGAAAGAGCCGCAAAGGAAATAATGAAAGGCGTTACGCCGGATATGGACGACTATGAAAAGGTAAAATATTTTCATGATTATCTTGTTCTGAACTGCACGGCAAACACCGACTATGAATATGCGGATACGATCTACGGCGCTCTTGTTCAGAAAGAAGCCATGTGTGAGGGTTATACAAAGGCGTTTTCATATCTTTGCAATCTTGCGGGAATAGAAAATGTCATTGTTGCGGGAGAGACTTATGTTCCTCATGTATGGAACATGGTAAAGCTCGGCGGCAACTGGTACCACGTTGACGTGACGTGGGACGATCCGGACGACAAGCTCCACGAAGCTTTTCCGGACGTTATACTGTATCAATACTTCATGGTAACGGATTCGGTAATAGAAAACAATCATCTCATCTGGTCATATCCTGCGGAATTCCCCAAAGCCAACGGCAGGAATGAGAATTACTTTGTCCGCGAGGGTACGGATATAACAAATGCGGAGGAATTCCTTACCGTTTCGGAAAATGCTATCATGGGCGCGGTCAGCAGAGGAGAACAGAGCGCGATGGTAAAGTTCGAGACGAACGATCTTTATATATCCACCGTTTCGGATCTTGCGGAAAGATCCATAAATGATGTTTTTGAAGCAATGCTTTCCCGCATAGGAGCCACATACGGAAAGGATATAAAGCTCAGCTGGACGGATTACTACGGGCAGTACAGGATACTTACATTCATAATAGAATACAACTGACCGGACGGGAGCCTTAGATCCGTCCGGTTTTTGCTTTTTTTGGCAGTGATATTGCCGTAAGATCCCTGCGTAACAAAATAATGCTATTTTTTTTATCAAAAGGTCTTGCAAATTCATCAAAAATAGGTTAAAATAAATATATGTGGTGTTGGACGTGAATTGTAAGCCGCCAACGCCGGAAAAAATACATTTCTTTTAGGAGGAAATTATTATGGCAGTTAAAGTTGCAATCAATGGCTTCGGCAGGATCGGTCGTCTCGCATTCAGACAGATGTTTGGCGCAGATGGTTATGAGGTAGTTGCTATCAACGACCTTACAAAGCCCTCTATGCTTGCTCAGCTTCTCAAGTATGATACCGCTCAGGGCGGCTATTGCGGAAAGATCGGTGAAAATCTTCACACTGTTACCGCTGACGACGAAGCCGGCACTATCACAGTTGACGGAAAGACTCTCAAGATCTACGCTATGGCTAAGGCTAACGAGCTTCCTTGGGGAGAGATCGGCGTTGACGTTGTTCTCGAATGTACCGGCTTCTACTGCTCTAAGGAGAAATCACAGGCTCACATTGACGCAGGCGCAAAGAAGGTAGTTATCTCAGCTCCTGCCGGAAACGATCTTAAAACTATCGTTTACTCTGTAAATGAAAAGACTCTTACAAAGGACGATACGATCATTTCCGCAGCTTCCTGCACAACAAACTGCCTTGCTCCTATGGCTAAGGCTCTTAACGATTATGCTCCTATCCAGAGCGGAATCATGTCCACTATCCACGCATACACAGGCGATCAGATGATCCTTGACGGTCCTCACAGAAAGGGCGACCTCAGAAGAGCAAGAGCCGGCGCTGCTAA
>CANQZS010000059.1 GCA_947628385.1 uncultured Clostridia bacterium
CAGAGACAGCCGTCCCATACTGACAGGCTCTGCGCTGTTCTGCGGCAGGTGCGTGGAGCAGGTGCGTCCGGGGACGTTCAGAAAATCACTTGAACGGCGGGCTAATGTTGACCTTTTGCTGAATCACAACAAAAACAGGCGTATAGGTTCTACGGAAAGCGGAGAACTTACGCTCAAAGAGGATAGTATAGGTCTGAGGGCGCACGCAGTCATAACCGACAGAGAGATCATAGAAAAAGCAAGGAAAGGTGAGCTTTCCGGCTGGTCCTTTGGAATGTTCGTAAGGGAGGAAAAGAAAGAGGAACGGGCTCATGATATTCCGAGACGGGTATTGGTGGATATTGATATGTTTGAGGTCTCTCTTATAGACAACACAATGCTGCCATGCTATGCAGGGACTTCCGTTGAATGCAGGGCGGAGGGTGAAAGCATGAATAACATTGTTTATGAAACAAGAACGCAGGAAGACAGTGCAGAGATCATCGACATGGAAGATCTCCGCAGGCGTTTTGAAAAGTGCAAAGACGAATATCTTTCCTATATGCAGCATAAGAACTTCGAGGAGCGGGCTTTATATCTGAAAGAGTTTGACAGGAATATTGGCGTTCTCGGCTATGATATTGCCAAAAAGTATTATGACCAGAAAATATGGGAGTCGGAGCAGAGATACAGGCAGGCGGAGCTGCGGTTCAATCCGAATCATGATCCGGTAAACGGGAAATTTACAGGCGGGAGCGGGTTGACAAACGGCGGGAAAAGTGTTAAACTTGATTCAAAGGGCGTGCCGTATAAATATCCGGAGCTCAGACTGCCGAAAAAAGAGTACGGAAAAGTTGTGCATGAGATAAATACCAATTTCCATAGTAGGTTTGAGGGTAAGAGGTATGGACGAATAGATATAGCTAATATTCGATATAAATTTGAAACACACGATTTTAACGAGTATAATATTTTTGAAAAGGAGAAAATAAAATAGTGGATAAAAAAGAAAAACTTATGGAACTTGTCAAAAATATGCCGGGTGCATATTATGAATTTATAGACGATGTTGAGCGTCATGCAGATACCGATGATGTGATAAATGCGTTAATTGATCTGATCGAGAATAAGCCTGATGTAAATACAGATGATGTTGATGAACTTCTTATTGATATGAAACATCTTATCGGATTCATCAATTGTGATGAAAACGATATGATGTTTGAAGATGATGAGTATTAAGATCAATGTTATACTGATTTAGTGCATTTTAATACCGCGCTTTGCAGTCGGCTGCAAGGCGCGGCTTTTTGCATTTTTGGACACTTTTAAAGTGTAAATAAAAGATCCGGACACTGCATATGACCTTGTTTGCAGTGTCCGGATCTTTTTAGGAAAATACCCGATTTCTATGGCACAATATTATTATACGGCATTTTTAAAGGAAAGTAAAGGACAGCTTTATTTCCACGAAACATTTATCTTTCGATTATTTTTGGCGCAGTCAATAAGATAAAGATTTATCAGTGTCTGATAAGGAATGCCGCAGTCTGAGGAAAGATCTTTGAAATATTCAACAGCCGCATTATCAAGATTTATTGTGACTTGATGTTTTAGCCTTGCAGCATATGGATTTCTTCTCGGAGCAAGGCTTTTTATATCGTATTCTTCACGCATAATATTTCACCAGCCTTTCAGATAGATATTTTTCTCGTTTTTGGTTGCTTCTCTTGCCGATATAATGCGTATAACATTGTCATTATCCCTGTAGCAATGGCTTACAATACATATTTTTAGTGAATCTGTCATTCCAATGATAAGAAACCTTTCTTCTCCGATGGAATGATCGGGATCATCAAAAAGGACAGCATTAACATCGTAAAACACCTCCATTGCATCCTCAAATGATAAGCCGTGTTTATGCTTGTTGATCTCGTTTTTGTTTTCGTCCCATTCAAATTTTATATTATCCATAATTATATTATAATTATATTTTGGGCTTTTGTCAAGAGGAACTTTATAAAATTCCAAAATCAAAGTGTCCTTTTCTTTTATGCCGGTGAATGGTAAAATATTCACAATGGAGGTGAGCGGAATGGATATTATGGAAGATCTCCACAGGCGTTTTGAAAAGTGCAAATACGAATATCTTTCCGATATGCAGCATAAGAACTTCGAGGAACGGGCTTTTTATCTGAAAGAGTTTGGCAGGAATATTGACATTCTCGGCTATGATATTGCCAAAAAGTATTATGACCAGAAAATATGGGAGTCGGAGCAGAGATACAGGCAGGCGGAGCTGCGGTTCAACCCGAATCATGATCCGGTAAACGGGAAATTTACAGGCAGGAGCGGGTTGACAAACGGCGGGAAAAGTGTTAAAATGTCCTATAAAGAGCGAAAAAGGGTGTCAAGTCAGATAGCTACCGATTTTCCAAACCTTAAGGCTGATGGGAAAGAACATAGCTATATAACAAGAAATCATTTTTACAAATTCAAAGTCAAAGAATTTGGATATTATCAATTTACAATGAAAAAACCAATAGTGGGCAATGAAAACAAGATAAAAGAATATATGAAAGGCGAGAAAAGCAATGAAAAAATTAAATAAAAATGAACAAAAGCTCTTTGATATGCTCTGGGCGTTACCTTATAATCACGATCCCGATAATGATATTCCTAACGAACGTGATACCTGTATTGCGGTTATAATGGTTGAGGCAGTAGAAAGTAACAGAGTAGATGAATTTATTAATATTATTGAAAGTAATCCAAATGCAGATTATGATGAAATGACAAACATTCTTTTGTCAGATTATGCAGTTGAATATGTTGATGAAATAGATGATGACGACAAGGACTTTGCAGATTGATCTTTTAACTTTAAATATTCTATAACCGCGCTTTGCAGTCGGCTGCAAAGCGCGGCTTTTTGCATTTTTGGACACTTTTAAAGTGTCCTTTTCTTTTATGCCGGTGAATGGTAAAATTATAGCAGAGGGAAGTGGTATAAATGGCTGAAAAAATACCTATAGATGGCGTTGTGGCTGAACTTATGGAAAGCATAGAAAAATATGCTGAAAATGTTTCAAAGCAGATAAATGAAGCGGTAAACGCCTGTACAAACAATATGCATGATGAGCTTGTAAGAATATCACCGAGAAAAACAGGTGATTATGCCGGCGGCTGGGTAAATAAGGTTTCCAAAAAGAATGCAAGCGGTAGGGTATATGGCACTGTATACCAAGGAGGTAAGGATCATTCCCTGACATGGCTTCTGGAATCAGGACATAAAGCTCGGAACTGGGAAATGAATCGCCGTATGGTAAGGGCAATACCGCATATTATTCCGACACAAAACGATGCCCGACAGGAATTGGACGAGAAGATCAAGGAAATTTTAGAAAAATAAAAGGTGAACCAAATGGCAAAATACGGATTTTTGGCTACTATCGGAGCAGATACGTCAGGTCTGACAGTCGCTTTAAAGCAGATAGACAACGAATCAAAAAATGTAAACAGTAACCTCAGAGCAATAAAGGAAGGGCTGAAATTTCAGCCAAAAAGTCTTGAGCTGCTTGAAAGTCAGGCTTCCGCTCTTTCGGATCAGATAGATATTACTTCTAAAAAGCTTGAGGCGTTGAAAAGTGTTGAAGATGATGTTAATGCTGCACGTGAAAGCGGCAACATGTCAAAGAGTGGCTATGATTCATTTTTAAAACAGATCTCCGATACGGAAGCAAAGCTGAAAACTCTTAACATAGAGCTGACGTCCACAAAAGGACGTATTGAGGATATTCAAAATTCTGCGCCGAAAGTGACTGCGCTCTCTGAGCTCGATAAACAGCTTTCCGAGATCCAGAAGTCGTTACAGCTTAACCCCGGGAATCTTGAACTGGTGACCCAAAAGTATTTCAACCTTGGCAAGCAGATCACAGAAACAAGAAACAAGCTTGAAGAGCTTAAACGCCAACAGAATGAAATGACGGAGTCAAGCGACTATGTTTCGTCAGATGAATACGAAGCCATGAGACGTAAGATACTTGATACCGAAGCGGAGCTTCGCAGGCTTATTTCCGCTCAGAATGACATGGTAGATGATAAGGGCAAGCTTAAAGATATAGCCAGTGGATACGAGGAAATAGAAGATAATGCAAAAAAAGCGCGCAAAAGTGTCATTACCCTTGGAGATCTGATAAAATCAAACCTTATTGCCGATTTCCTCGGAGACGCGCTGCGGCAGGTCAGCGGGTATGTTAAGGATTTTATCGGTCAGGGAATCGAACTGGCTTCAGATCTGACGGAAGTACAGAATGTTGTGGATACGACTTTCGGTGACGGAGCGGGCAAGATCTATGACTGGGCGGACGCGGCGGCGACAAGCTTCGGTATGTCCTCTTTACAGGCGCAGAAGTACAATGGTACGATGGGCGCTATGCTGAAATCAATGGGGCTGACAGATGACGCCGTTCTGAAAATGTCAACGGATATGGTCGGTCTTGCGGGTGATATGGCTTCATTCTATAATCTTGATGTTGAGGACGCGTTCTATAAGATCAGAGCCGGCATTTCAGGTGAGACGGAACCACTTAAGGCTCTTGGCATAAATATGTCAGTGGCTAATCTGGAGGCTTTTGCACTTTCTCAGGGAATTGAAAAGACTTGGGAACAGATGGATCAGGCGGAACAGGCTGCTCTTCGTTACAATTATCTGATGTCGCAGACTGCCGACGCGCAGGGGGATTTTTCAAAGACTTCCGACAGCTATGCAAATCAGCAGCGCATACTGAAATTGCAGATAGATAATCTTTCTGCAAGTCTGGGTGAACAGCTTCTGCCGCACCTGAACGATATTATTATTACGGTCAATGATAAGCTTCCGGAGATCAGTGAAAAGGCGGATGAGATATTTTCAAAGATCGGCGATGGTATAGGCTGGATAATGGATAACGGCGATCTCGTTATTGGGATCGTTGAGGGTTTGGCGGTATCGTTTGGCGTTCTTACTGTGGCGGCAAAGTTTGATAAGATCACTTCCGGATTATCAAATATAAAAAAAGGTGTAGAAGCTGCCGGTGCTGCTATGGCAGCTCATCCATTGATAACAGCTCTTACATTAATTACTGCTGCCGCGCTTGCCGCTAAAGGTGCATTGAATAATTACACGGAAAGCATGGACGTTTCACATATTGACGATCATACAAGGGCTATTATGGACGAGACGGACGCTATAAAAGCTCAGAAGCGCGAGTATGATGATCTTATCGAAAAAAAGAACGAAAATATTGAATCGGATCTCGCAGAAGCAGATAATGTCAAACGTCTCTGGACGGAATTGCAGCGATATACAAACGAAAGCGGAAAAGTCTACAAGGAACGTGAACGCGCTGACGAAATTATATCCTTGCTGAATGAAAATTACGGACTTAATATCGGTTATATAGATGGTCAGATACAAGGCTATCAGGAGCTTGCCAGTGCAATGGACGACTATATTGAAAAGCTCCGTATCGAGTCACGTATACGCAACGGACAGGAAGCTTATGATGCGGCGGTAAAAAATTATGACGAACTTATAAAAAAGCGTGATGAGCTTGTAGAGCAACAGAATGTTTATTGGGAAACAGATAAGAAGCTGTTATCACAAGGTCTTGATATACAATGGGGAAGTCAGCGCGGAGCTTTAGATGAGGAAATAGCTTCTATAAATGAATTGATAAAAGCCGAAGAAAAAGAAATGGAGGAATATGAGAGCCTTTTTGAGGAAAAAAACAAGCTTGGGGATACAAGCTCCATAGGAGCGGGTAACGGTGGGAGCGAAAGCTCAGATGATGACGAAAAGACTGATATTGAAAAGTACGAAGAAAAATTGCAGGAGAAAAATGACGAAATCGAACATCTTTTTAATACAAGACAGATCAATGCCGAAGAACGCGATAAAATGCTTGTGGAAGCTCTTAACGATGATTTTGATCTTGCTAATGCGGAAACACTGAAAAAAGATTCGGAGCTTTACTACAAGCTTCTCGGTCAACATGAGGATTACATTGAAGATAAGAAAAAAGCAGATGAAAAGGCTGCCGAGGACGAAAGAAAAGCGGCTGAAAAAGCAGCTGAGGACGCGAAAAAAGCTGCTGATGAACAGACAAAAGCTGAACTTGACGAAATAAAAGAACGTCACGAAGCAAAAGGCGATGAGATCGACTACACGGCAGCGGCGGCAGAACTTGAAAGCGAGCTTATTTCCAAAGGCTGCGACAAGAACGCGGAAACATGGAAGTCGTACTACAAAACCGTTGAAGATTATCGAAAAAAAGCCGACAAGCAAGCTTCCGAGGAGCGTAAAAAAGCAAATGAGAAAGCTCTTGACGATCTTAAAGACACGTTGAAAGAAAGCGGCAATGCCATTGAAGACAGTTACAAGGAAATTGCAAAGGACAGAGAAAATGCTATAAAGGAATTTTCGGATATAAGCCTTTCTGAGACTATAAAGGATAAGAACGGAAATGAAACGGAGGTTCTTACAGATCTTGATGCAGAGTCTAAAAGACTTGACAAATATATGTCATCGCTTGAAAAGCTAAAGCAGACCGGTATTAGTGACAGTCTGTTGGAGCAGGTATATGCTAAAAGCTATGATGACGGAAGCAGACAGAAGTTTATTGACACTATCCTTGGACTTTCAGAAAATAATCGTAAGCTTTATTACGAAGACTGGGAAAAGCTCCAAGGAAAACAACAGGAAGCGGCAGATATGTCTATTTCCGATAAGCTTAAAGATGTCAATATGGAAACGACTAACAGTGTGGAAGATGTTTTTGGCTCTATGTCTGCACTTGCCTATGAGGACGGAGAAGAAACAGCACGCAGCTATCTTCAAGGAATTATAGATGGCATGGGTGGTCTTAACGATATAAATACTATATCATCTATATTTAATACTGCGCTTTTCCCAGATACTGCTGCTACAAACCGTAATAATAGCACAAGTGATAATTCTAAAATGCTGAGCGCTTTTTCCGGAATAAAACTAACTATCAATGTAAACGAAAAGGAGACTGTAACAAAAACTATCGGAGAATTGATCGGCATGGGTGCAGTATCAGGAGGAGCTGTATTTAATATTTAAGGAGGGTAAATATGGAGGAATTAAAAAAAGGTGAGGTTTATAATGGAGGATATAAGATCCGGATAGGAAGCTTTATTTTGCGAAATTTCGGGGGATATGAACCATCTTGGGAAACCGTGTACGATCAGGAAGGGAATTTTACTGACTGGCAAGGAAATACACAAAAATTTCCGCTTGGGAAAAAATTTTCTCTTAGGATCTCAACCGGCGGTCTTTTGCCCTCTGATTTTAACGATCTTGTTCTTGAATTGAAAAAAAGCAGTTTCATGGTCAAATGTCCGGATTTTGAAGGTATTTGTTATTGTGAAAGCGTTCCTGCCTCACTTTCACAGGCTAATACTCTTGGTGTTAGATATAAAGTGAATTTTACTCTGATCGCCAAGGATATAATACCTCAAGGCGATGGCCTTTAGCTACTCAATTCAAGTAGATGGAATAGAAACCGTAAATTTCAATGGATTAAAGATCCGCGAAAGTACAGACGGTATAGGAATTTCGGGAATCAGTACGGCGGAGCTTACATTTACGGTACCACCTTCTGAATATGCACTTTATTCGGTTTCCGCGGCTGCGGAGGTGAAAATTTTCTTTATTGACAGCGCAGGGAAAAAAGATCAGGTGGATCAGACATTTTATATAAGCAGCCGGTCAAGCCGGAACAAAACGGTATCATTCAAATGCTATGATAAAATGATGATGACTGATAAAGCTTTCACAGCAGAAGATGATTTATTTATTAATGATTCAATATCGGCTTATAATGTACTTGCACGTATAGTTTCCATATGCGGATTTTCTGATTATGGCTTATTTAATTTAGATGATGCGCCAGATATATTAATTCCCAAGGAAAAAGCAATAGGCAGATCATGCAGAAATTTACTTGAAATGATCTCCTCGGCTTGGTGTGGATATTTCAGAACAAACATAGAAAACAATTTAATATTTATTCCTTTTGGAAAGGCATATATTTATTTGCAAAATACAGAATATGCTTTTCATAGCGCCATTACAGAAAACAATACCAAGATCATTACTCAGGTAATAATGAATGGCAACGGTGAAGAATTTATATCCGGTGCAGGCAATGGCGTGCTAAATACCATTCGTATTTCTTCAGAGCTTGCTTCAATGGAGCTTGCTTCAAATATTTTGCAAAGAATATATAATTATAAGTATCAAAGCTGGGAATGTTCAAAATTTATTTTCACTAATATATATCATGGTGATTTCATGACACCGACTGTTGAGATCACATTTGAAAATGGTGAAAAACGGATCGCCAATTATATAGAAAAAATCTTTACATCATATGGGATCGTTTTTAAATGCGGTGCTAACGATTTTTCAGAAAATGAAATTGAATACAAAGGTTCATATGCCCGCGACATATCCTCCAGAATACAGGACGGAGAAAAGCTTGGAAATAATACAATGATTACAAGGTATCAGGGAATAATACATTTAGCAGAAAATGAGAAAGCCAAAAAGATAAGCTTATCGGCAAATAATAATGACAGCGTGACCAAGTTCGGATATTCTCCTGCTACCTCTGATGGTATTGTTGAATTTGCCGGAGCAATCCTCGACGGAAAATATCCGTCGATCGAGGTAAACAGCAATGCAACAGAATTCCGGCTGAAATATGGGGACACGATAAAAAATTTCGCTCTTAAATGGAACGGAGACAATGTGACCGTGGAAAAGGAGGTATAGCAATGAGTTTTTTTGCAGGTTTTGCTGCGGGACTTTCCGTAGGAAAAAAGAAATTCGGCGGAGGAAGCGGAAGCGATGATGATAAATGGGAATATCCCCAATGCTTCCCCAAGGTCTCTAAGCCCGCAGAGAATGAATTAAAAATGATCG
>CANQZS010000060.1 GCA_947628385.1 uncultured Clostridia bacterium
CACCTTATTTTTAAAGGGGAGCATAGGCTGAACGTTCTTGATCCTGCCGGACTCTCTGGACTGTTCTACAACAGCCAGATAAATGCTCCTTATCCCGAACATTGAAGCCAGCTCAATGGCTCCGCCCGCGATGCAAACGATATTGCCGATCCTTTTAAGCTTGTTGTTTCCAAGGGACATACAGCCGCCGGCTATCAGTACTGCAACTGCAACTATCGCCAGCAGCGCAATAAGTCTGAGCGTCTGGAAGCTTGAAGCCTGCACCCATTCCTGTCTCAGGGCGCGGCCGAAATTCGCGACTATGGAATCATAGGACACACCGCAGGAGAAAAGTGAAAGATTCTTATTGATAAGTCCGCTTATCCTTGCAGGGTTGAATGCGGGGAAAAACAGCATCACGACGTTTGCAAGAATACCTACTCTTATTATCCAGTAGATCTTGTCTGCAACGCGTTCAGCCGGTGTCTTGGGAACGGTCTGGCGCCGTTTTTTATCCGGAATCTCATGTACCGGAACGGCGGCTGCGTTTTCTGCCATACGGAGATCAATCCTTTCGTAAGCGGAGGGGTACGTCATTCCGCATTTTTTATGAAAACGTTTTACTTTTTGTCATCGGCAAGTGTCGCACCACAGGATCTTAACATCTGATCTACAGATCAGAAACATTAAAATGCAGTTCAAATTGCCTTATTATTAATAATTTTAATACAAAATAGCTAAAGTGTCAAGTATCATTTTAGACAAATTGTAAAAGAGCATTATGGAAATATACACAAAATGCGGCTCGATCCTGTACGAATTTCACCGCAAAATCAATAAGATCATTTACCGCCGCTTATCGCAGGCGGGCTGTCAGAGCGGCGCTCCTACTTAAAGATCAAGATCATAAAGCTCAAGCACCGCGTTTATTTCCCTGTAGGAATATCCCTGTCTCAGCAGGGAATTTTTTACTCTTTTAACGCCCTTTTCGTCGGTAAGGAAGCGTTCATACTTTTTTTCCACAAGTCTTTCGAGACGTTCCTGCGAAGCCTCCTCGTTATCATACGGAGCAGCCGCCTCCTCGATAACGCTGTCGGAAAGTCCCCTGCGCTTCATTTCGAGCCTTGCCCTGTACGAGCCGAAGCATTTTTTTTCAAAAAGCTGCTCGGCGAGGTTTTCCGCATAGCGTCTGTCGTTGATGAGCCTTGCTCCGGCAAGGTATTTGCACACTTCAAGGGCAATATCGCCGGAATAGCTTTTTTCGAGCTTTTTGTACATTTCCACAAAGGAATGATCCCTCATGTCGAGCAGATACAGTGCGCGTTCCTTAGCCTTGCGCAGCTCGTTTGCTCTCATTATTTCGGCGGCGGTCTCCTCGGAGATCTCCATTCCCTCTCTGAGGTCATATCCGGAAAGTATCGTCTCATGGATATAAAACCGTCTGCCGTCCTCAGCTTCAACGCACATGGTGCTGCCCTTGAACACGGATATTCCGCATATCTTCATAATTTATATATCCCGTTTATCAGGTAGTTGGGTTGAACTCTTCAAAATCGTCGTCAGCGCTTATGGCAATATCGACTGCGGAGGCTGTTTTTTTCCTTGGTCTGCCCACAGGTCTCGGAGACGCAGGCTCTACGGCAGCAGCTTCCTCAGCGGCGGCAGCGACCTCCTCGGGAATATCACCGTTTTCGCCCAATGAGCTGTCGGGAGCTTCCGCGGCATTTTCGGCAGCTTCGGCGGCTTCGCGCACGGCGGCGTCCTTTTTGCCTTTTTTGGAGAGCATAACGAGCTCCGCAGATCTTTCCTTTATTTTTTCCTCGATCTCTTTCATCTTATCGGGATTATCCTTTAGCCAAGCCTTGGTATTTTCACGTCCCTGACCGACCTTTTCGTTTTCATAGGAGAACCATGCGCCGCTCTTATGTATAATATCCAGATCAACGGCAAGATCCACCACCTCGCCTGTTCTGGAAACTCCCTTACCGAACAGCAGATCGAATTCGCACTCCTTGAACGGAGGGGACACCTTATTTTTTACCACCTTGCACTTAGTTCTGTTTCCGATTATTTCGGAGCCGTTCTTGATAGCCTCACCCTTGCGGACGTCGATGCGCACCGAGCTGTAGAATTTCAGTGCTCTTCCGCCCGGAGTGGTTTCGGGATTTCCGTATATCACGCCTATTTTCTCGCGTATCTGGTTTATAAATATTGCCACGCAGTTGGATTTAGAAATGACCGAGGTAAGCTTTCTCATAGCCTGTGACATAAGTCTTGCGAGCTGACCGACATGGGTATCGCCCATTTCGCCGTCGATCTCGGCTTTAGTTACCATTGCCGCCACCGAGTCGAGCACGATAACGTCCAGCGCGCCGGAACGGACGAGAGCCTCGGCGATCTCGAGGGCTTGTTCGCCGCTGTCCGGCTGAGAAACGAGCATATTGTCAATATCCACGCCCAAGGCTCTTGCGTATACCGGATCAAGAGCGTGTTCCACGTCGATAAAAGCGACCTCGCCGCCCAGCTTCTGGGCTTCGGCAACGATCTGCAAAGCGACGGTAGTTTTTCCGGAGCTTTCCGGACCGAATATTTCAACTATCCTGCCTCTTGGCACGCCGCCGATACCGAGAGCCATATCGAGAGTCATAGAGCCTGTAGGGATAGCGTCCACGTTATAGTCGGCCGCCTGACCGAGTTTCATAACGGCGCCTTTTCCGTACTGTTTTTCTATATGCTGAATAGCGGCGTCGAGGGCTTTTTTCTTTTCCTCCGAGCTTGTCAGCTTAACGACGGCTTCTTTTTTACCGTCGGCTTTTTTCTTTGAATCTGCCATAATAATCCTCCTAAAGAAAAAATCGAACATTTTTTCTTATTTTAACATTTTTTTTAAATCTCGTCAAGTAGATTTACAAATTTTTTGTGTTTTTCCTAAAATCTCAAACAGCGAGGGGAAAATCCCCTCGCTGTCCTAAACCCTTTAAAGCTCCAATGCGGATCACCTTAGTATGGAAACCTTCTTTTTCTTTTCATCATACAGAACATTGTCCGCCTGCGAAAGTATCTTTGAAAGCTCAATGTCAGTCCCACATTTGAACGCGTAAACACCTACGCTCATTCGTACTATGTACGGCTTGTCATGACTGCTGTTGAATATCTCCGTCGCCTTGGCTATCCTCTTCCGCACAATGGAAGTTATCTCGTCCTTGCTGCCGTTTTCTACCATTGCCAGAACGGAAAATTCATCTCCGCCGATACGCCCGATAATATCCGAGCTGCGGAACGAATCGCAAAGTATCCGCGCCGCATTCTTGATCGCAAAATCACCGTCCTCATGACTGAACGAGTCGTTTATCGTTTTCAAGCTGTCAAGATCGGCAAATATTATAAGCGCGTCCTTTCCGGTATTCATAGGGGAATATATCAGACTGCTTGCCTGTGAAAAAAATCCTCTGCGGTTGTAAACTCCCGTAAGCTCATCGACCTTTGAGATCGCATCGAGCTGCATATTCTTTTCCTGTATCTGGATAAGATTGTTTTCAAGCTCCTGACGGATATTTTCATTATCCTGTATGAGCCTGAGGATCTTCATTGCCGCGCAGAGCTGTGAGGAAAGCACGTTCACATAGTAGAAATAGTCGTATTCCACCTCGCACAGGAACAGTCCGTAATGATCTTCATTCAGGAATATCGTTGAAAGGATCATTGTTACCCGCCTGTCGTCGGGAATATATTTATGGTCGAAAAGGTGCTTTATCGAAATTTCCTGCTCCTGTGGAGCAAGCACCTCCATTTTATCTCCGTTATGATAGGATTTTAACAGCACCTTTGACGGCGGGTTCCACTTTTCTCCCTTTTTTACTGTTATAGTATCAGGGAAAACGTATATATAGCTGCTTCCGATATTCATTCTCATGAATTTATCGCTTACTGTGCCGTAGCTTTCATCGTCGTAGCTGTCAAACAGGAGCATATCCTTTGTGATCGAATTTGACTGCCATGTGAGGAATTCTATATCGTCAATATGCCTCTCACTGTAATTAAGGGCAGCACGCATTATTACCTTATAAAGGCTGGTGAATACCGATGAAAGCTTTTTCCTGTCATCGTCATCATTCAGACCCATATAGAACCGCTGGCTCAGGTATTCAACCACAATGAAAAGCTTTTCCTTGTCAACATATTTCATCGTGTCAAATGTAAGAATATCCTCCATTGCCGACGGGATATGATCCGCCGCCTCGTCGGTGAACGTGATCCCGCCCTTGTTGTCAGACCGGAGCTTTTTAAATACCTCATTGAAATAGCTTGTGAATCTTGCCTTTATTTCGGTTATGGCGCTGCTCGTCTTGTAATTATCAAAAAGGAATCTTATTATCGCGCTTATAGTCTGATTGTCCGAACGGCACCAGCAGTGATTGAACACAAAAACATCGTCGTATGTATTCTCAGCCTGAACGTCGCCCTTACAGCCGCAGGAACGCCTTTTTATCATTGACGAACGCACAAGGCGGCTCCTCGGATCAGGATCGTTTATCACGGACATACATTGCAGCACCGCGTCATATCCGAGCTCGGAGGCGTCCGCGCCCACTGTTGTCAGCGGCGGCATCAGCGCCGAAGCTACGGGAGAATCGTCAAATCCGGTCACGTAAATATCTTTGCCGGGCTCTATCCCTCTTTCCGCAAAGACCTCATATGCGCCTGTTACCATAGCGTCGTTAGCAAAGGCTATCGCTTCCAGATCAGGACATCTGTCAAGGAGCTTTCTGACATCTTCATGGCTGTACGGAGAGAAATTGCCATATATAACGCGGTCCTCGTCGTATGCTATACCGTTTTCCTCAAGCACCTGTTTATATACGCCGAGACGTTCGTTAGCGTCATTATTTGTTTCCGGACCGCTTACAAATCCGATCCTGCGGCAGCCGTGCTCACTTATGAGGTGATCTATACAATCCTTAAGACCGCTTTTATTATCGAAGCATACCGAGGAATATCCGTCTATCTCGCAGGCGATCGTTATAATTGGAATATCCCCTATATTTTTAAGGAATTCCTTTTTCCGGTCGTAAGAGACCGCATTAAGGATAGTTCCCGCCAGAACGAGCACTATGTCTATATCCTCCGGAAAAGCGTAGGAAAACAGCGTGTTGTACTGATATTCATATTCAGTCCTTTTCTTATCGGCATAAACGCCCTCAATGTATCTGCCGGGGAAAATAAAAAGGTTTGCATCAATTTCTTTTGCGCCGATGATCGCTCCGCGGCAGACTGCGCTTGCGAAATCATCTTCAAGGTGGCTTATCATCAGACCGATATTGAGACGCTTTTTCATACCGGATCTCCTCTTTCCGTTAAATTGGGCAGACATTTCTGCACGCTGTTAATCATAGACATTATAACATAAAATTATATATTTTAACAGTGCAAATGATGACTAATTTATTAATAAAATATTATAATAGGTAACTTTTAACTAAATTAAGAATGATCCTATGCTTTTTACCGCAAAAAACATCACAGATAAAATTTAGGCAAAGCTCTTGCATTTTTCCGGCATATCGGTTATAATTAAATTGTAATATTTAAAATGATCGGGATATACCTACACTTATCCCGCGAAAGGAATGTTGTATTATGTCAAATCTCGTTTCTGCAAAGGAAATGCTGAACAAAGCCCGCGACGGTAAATACGCCGTTGGTCAGTTCAACATCAACAATCTCGAATGGACAAAAGCCATTCTTCTCACAGCCGAGGAGCTGAGATCTCCTGTTATCCTTGGCGTTTCCGAGGGCGCGGGAAAGTATATGTGCGGCTATAAAACAGTAGTCGGCATGGTAAACGGAATGATGGAGGAGCTCAAGATCACCGTTCCTGTTGCGCTTCACCTTGACCACGGCTCATTTGAGGGCGCAAAGGCTTGCATAAATGCAGGATTCTCCTCGATAATGTTTGACGGCTCCCACTATCCTATAGAGGAAAACATTGCCAAGACAACTGCTCTTGTAAACGCTTGCGACGTTCTCGGCATCTCTCTCGAAGCAGAGGTCGGATCCATTGGCGGCGAAGAGGACGGCGTTGTCGGCATGGGCGAATGTGCCGATCCTAACGAGTGCAAGCAGATCGCAGATCTTGGCGTAACTATGCTTGCGGCAGGTATCGGAAACATTCACGGCAAATATCCCGCAAACTGGGCAGGACTTTCCTTTGAAACTCTTGCAGCAGTAAAGGAAAAGGTCGGAGATATGCCTCTTGTACTCCACGGCGGAACAGGTATCCCCGAGGATATGATAAAGAAAGCTATTTCTCTTGGCGTTGCCAAGATCAACGTTAATACCGAGTGCCAGCTCTCCTTTGCAGCAGCTACAAGAACATACATCGAAGCAGGCAAGGATCAGCAAGGCAAGGGCTTTGACCCCAGAAAGCTTCTTGCTCCCGGATTTGAAGCTATCAAGGCTACAGTCAAGGAAAAAATGGAGCTTTTCGGTTCTGTTGGAAAGGCTGACTAAGCGATCGGTCACATTCTAAAAAATTCAATGACCCGCTTCTGTTTTCAAGAAGCGGGTCATAATTATGTCCTCATGATACTTTACCTATGCATATTTCGCATGGTTCGTATTTGTTTTCTTTCATATCGTCGTTGGTAAGACGGCGTATGCTGCGCTTGTCCTGTATTATGTAGCAGTCGGAAGTATGATACTTTGTTCCGGATCCGGTAACATAATATTCGCCGTAATATTTGCTTTCCAAGGCTTCATTAACAGCCGCGGCAGAGGCTGCGGCGGAAAGGATCACTATCACCGTACAGAGCAGCGAGGCTATCTTATGCTTTCTTACCGTCAGAACAAACCGTTCGGCGGCATTGAGATTCAGCAGACGATGAACGAATTCGTTCGCTTCGTATTCCTCAATGACGTCCTCACCTATCACAGGAGAATTTTTAAGATGTCTGCAAAAGATATGTCCTGCCTCGTGGGAAATGACGATCCGTTTTTCCTCCTCGGAGAGATCGTCATTTATAAACACGAGCCTGTAATTGCTGTCTGCGTAGGTAAAGCCTCTTGAATTATCCGCATAGCTGCGGAGATTCAGCTCATGGATTATGGTCTCGGAATCATCGCTGCTTCCGAATTCCACGATCGTGTAGCCTGTATCCTCGAGAATATTTTTCATATATTCATAGGTTATTTCCTTGGGACGGTATTTCCTCAGCAGCTTTTCCGCAGCAATTATGCCGTTATTTTTTCTCATGTGATCTTCCCCTGATCTTTTTCAGGGCAGTATCGACCTTTTCGCTTCGCGACGGCTTTTTCAGGAAATTCATTCCGTCAAAGGACTTTACTACTGATTCGCCGGGCTGATTGGTGCAGCGGGCATATTCTATCATAATAAGAGTCCTGATAGTGCTTACGGCGTTGGCGTCGAGCTTGTTAAACACTTCCGGATAGCCCTCGGTAAGATTCATCATCATTTCCTCGGTGGAGGTATCCTCAAGGTTTATGCCGCTGATGAATTTATGCGGGAACGCGTCTGTTCCTCTGACAAGGTCGTGAGTTTCGGACTTATTGTCAAAGAAAAATATAAGGGAAAGGTATGTATTCCAGCCCATAGGTCTGTCGCCGCGCTCTATAGCGCCGTAGGTCTGACGGGAAACGCCTATTATGCTTGCGAGCTCGTCCTGAGAAACTCCTGCTTTAAGTCTGAGGAACGGGAGCTCGGCTTTAAGCTGTTCGATATAGGCTTTTCTTTCAGAAGATGAAAGTATTTTTTTGAACATTGGTTTTTCCATAAATTATCACCTCATAAAAAATGGCATAGGTTTATATTCTATGACCAATATTATACATCAGGTAACGCAAAGATTCAATAGTTTTTACATAATTTTTATAATTTTTTCACTATATTTTCACACAAAACAGTCTCAGACTGTAGAGAAAGTCCCAGATGCAAAGAAGCGGTGCTGCGGCTAGGCTTTGTGCCTGCCGCAGTGACGCTGACGCCGCAGATGGGGCTTTATATACAGTCTGAAACCGGCAGCGTGAGCTGCCGGTTCCCTTTTTCGATTTATACTATTACTTGTTGATACTATTACTTGTTGAGCCTGTCTTCAAGCGCGTCAAGCTGTGCTTTAAGCGCCTCAGGAATTTTTCCGCCCTTTGCGGAAATGTCCTCATTATAGTATCTCCTCATCTCTGCGATCTCTTTTGTCCAGAGATCCTTGTCTACCGCAAGGAGCTTATCCATTACCTCGGGAGTAACTTCGTCCTCTATGCCTGTCGTGTCAATGTCGCCCTTCTTAGGAATATATCCTATAGGAGTTTCCTCTGCGTCAATGGTTCCCTCACATCTCTTGATGATCCAGTCAAGAACTCTCATGTTATCGCCGAAGCCCGGCCACATGAAGTTTCCGTTCTCGTCCTGCTTGAACCAGTTTACATTGAAGATCTTAGGAGCCTTGTCGCCAAGCTTTTCGCCCATGTCGAGCCAGTGCTGCCAGTAATCCCCTACATTGTATCCGATAAATGGCTTCATTGCCATAGGATCGTGACGGAGAACGCCTACCGCGCCTGTAGCCGCCGCTGTCGTTTCGGAGGATACCGCAGAACCGATATATGTTCCGTGTACCCAGTCAAACGCCTGATATACAAGCGGAGTCGTGGAAGCTCTTCTGCCGCCGAAGATCATAGCCGAGATAGGCACGCCCTTAGGATTATTGAATTCCGGAGAAATGCACGGGCAGTTCTCTGCGGGAGCGGTAAATCTGGAGTTGGGGTGAGCAAGCTTCTGAGGCTTTCCGTCAGCGCCCATAACAGAAGTAAATTCCTTGCCGTTGACCTTAGCGCCCTTCCACTCGGTAG
>CANQZS010000061.1 GCA_947628385.1 uncultured Clostridia bacterium
CAAGCCATTGCCGCCCGCATAGTAAACAGCAGTATGAAATATTGCCTTATCGTGATATAAGGCTCATATCCCCTCATGAATTGCAGGCTCTGCACAGGCGCGTCAATATTGTTGAGTCCCATATCCTTTGCAATTATACAGAATTGCAGCATATGCACAAAAACCGCAATAAAAGAGCACAGCAGGATAATTGCCGCAAGCTTGCAAATGTTCACCGAGAGCCGTCCTCTGTATGAGGAGCGAAGCGTAAGCTCCATATTGCTTTGTTTTTCAAAGGAATATACTCCGGATAATGAAAAAATTATTCCGATAAGAATAAAAATAGAATTTCTCCGAATGGTCCTGACGTCGCGCTTTATCAGCATATCGTAGGAATACGGCTTTATAAGCAGTATTTTCCTGCCTGTACGGAGAGAATATCCCACTCCGTCGCGAACGTTTTCAACTATGGGAATGAGTGCGTTAAGCTCTGACCGGAGCTGCTCGCGGCTCTCCATGAGCTTTCCCAAGGCGTTGGGATCGCTGCTTTCATTTTCAAGCATTTTATCTATGGTCTTGGTAAGACGTTCTATGGAATCATTGAGCCTTGACTCTTCATGTTCCATATCCGAAAGCATTTCCTCGGAAATTTCCCCATCATATTTAACATACCACGGCAGCGCATAAGGATCTACAGGATAAAAATAATCGTATTTCAGCGCCTGTGAAAGCGCAGCCGCCATAACGGCAATTATGATCATTATCCCCCGCCGCATAATAAAAAGCTTGTATGATTCCCAATAAAAAAGCGAATGTGGAACGGCGTGCCTTTCCGCAAATTTTTTTATTTTAATTATTATCGGAAAATTGCCGTTTTCTTTTTTTACATATATTTTTCCGTGGATAAATATTCCGGCGAAAAATAATATCGCTGTCACAGCCGAAGTAATGAATATCACTGCCGGAAGCGTTCCCACAGGCTCGCCAAAAACATTAAGGTTGCAGTAGATCCTGAACAGATCGTCCGATCGTATTGCAGTAATTATATTTATGAATTTAAGCGGACCAAGCTCTGATACCGTCGGTATCAGAAAATATGCCAGCAGCTCCGGAACAGCTATCGCGCCGGAAATAACATAGGCTGCCCCGCTGCCGAAAAGACTCGCAAGAGTAAAGAATATCATTGCCGCCGCAAAGGACGCTAAAATTTTTATTCCAATAAGCGCAATAAAATATTCCCCTACCGATATTCCAAAAGGACACATCATAAATTCAGGCACCGACTGTATCGGCACGGAAAGATCAATGCCGCCAAAGCTTATAAAAGCTCCCGCAATATTTCCCCCATAAAGAAAAGCCGCGCATATAAAAGCCGAAAAAAGCAGCACAAAACATCTTGAAAAGTAAAGTCTTATCCGTCCGTATGCCGTGCTGCGGACTATGAGAAAAAGTCCGTTTTTTCTCTCGGTAAGGAATCCTGCCGAAACAATTATCAGAAAGCCCAAAAGGAAAATATCCGTCAGATGATAGTCGGAAAATATCACCGTTCCCCTGTTGTCTCCGTAAACGAGACTAATATCCGACAGCCCTTTAAAATCCTCCGCAGTTTTCTTTATATTTTTTGCGGAAAATCCCCCGCCGTAAATATCAAATAACGACATATTGCCGCTTTTTTCCGATATGCTGTCAATAAATCCGCCGTAGGAAGCTATGTACTCCGAAAGCTCCTCACCGTCTGCGGTTATGCTTTTATTCTCGTCGCAGGAAAGCATAAACAACAGAAAATTTATTATCACAAGCAGAATAAAAAGCAATATGGTCTTTGCGCCGTATATCCTTTTCAGCTCGTTCATTTTCGCCCCTCCGCGTAAAAAAGATAAACGTCCTCAAGTCCCGGGTCGGAAACAGGCGCGAATCCGGACGGCAGTCCCTCCTCCGCAGCACGCAGAACAAAGCCGTTCCCACGCTGCATCATCTGCCCTTTTTCAAACCGCTTTTTCATTTCGGAGACTTCCTCAAATGTCCCTGAAAATTCGCCCACATATCCCGCCGCTTCATTGATAAGCTCCTCCGGCGGGCTGAATTTTATAAGCTTGCCCTTTTTCAGCAATATGACCTTTTGCGCTATACATTCAATATCGCTTACAACATGAGTTGCCAAAAGAATTATCCTGTCAGAGGAAATTTCCGCAATATGATTTCTCAGCCTTATGCGTTCCTCAGGATCAAGACCCGCCGTAGGCTCGTCAAGAATAAGTATTTCGGGCTCGTCAAGCATTGCCGCCGCCAAAAGGGTACGCTGTCTCATTCCTCCGGAAAAGGAACCGAGCTTTTTATGAGAAGCATTTTCAAGTCCGACGAGAGCTAACAGCTCAGCGGTCTGACGTCTGATCTCCCGACCTTTCATTCCTTTCAGCGCACCGATATAACGCAGGAACTGCCCCGCCGTAAGATCATCGTACATTCCCTGCAATTGAGGAGTATAGCCTACCCTTTTACGGTATTTCGCGCCCATAGAAAGGATCTCCTCGCCGTCCAGAAAAATTTCTCCGGAGGTGCGCTTTATATTGTCGGTAATCAAATTCAGGAATGTTGATTTACCCGCTCCGTTTGCGCCAAGGATCCCGTAAACTCCGTTTTCAAGAGTTAAATTTATATTATCCAATGCGGTAAATTCGCCATATTTTTTAGTAAGATCTTTTATTTCCATTCGCGGCATAACGATCTCTCCCATCAGGTTATTTTCAGGGAAATATTTTTAAAATATATTGTCATTCGATTTTTATTATCGTCTGATCGCCTACAGTCCTGCCGTATTCAAACTTCCACACGGCGTTTCCGCTGATAATATCGTCTATAGGACAGGAAAAGACTACGCTGTAGTATTTTTCCTTATAAAACGGATATACAAACTTTTCATAATAGACCTTTCCGTTTGAAACTGCGCAATCATTTAACGCGGCGTCTCCCATTATGTCCGTCATATCGGTCTCAGCTTCTCCCAGCTTTTCTCCGGAATCGCTGTAGACCTTTATTATTCCGTCGTTATACCATAATAATTTATCATTATATGCAATGCAGCTTGGCGACCAGCCGTTGAATTCAAGATCGTCAACAATAATTTCAGGATCATAGGAGCCGTATTCATTTTTTATACCGTTTTCGATATTGCTTTTATCATAACGGTATATTTGCCATTTTCCATCAGATGACGTCCATGAAAAAATATATTTATCGCCTATGGTGATATTTATTATTCCCAGATCCGGATCATAAATTTCTCCGGAATCTATATTATAGATCTTCAAGCCCTGATCTTCACTGTTATTATATCCATAGTAGCTGAAATAAACGTAATTGCCGCTTCCTTTAAGATCGTGCGGATATGGCGAAAAATAATTTTCACCGCTTAAGATCTGCTCGGATCTTCCGTTGGAAATATCCATTTTTACAAGTCCGCTTCCCGCAAACGACGAGGTCGTTCCCTTGCCTACGGTAAGATGATATGGGATATAGGCATATCCCTTATGGATAATAAAATAATTGCCCATAAGAACAATATCCTCATTTTCAACTCCCGCAGAATTTGCGACTGAAAAAGCGTCTCCGACCTTTGTAAGGCTCGTTCCGTCAAGAGCGGCTCGGTAGAGACTTATAAGAACATTTTCTCCCTTTTCAAGAGTAAGGACATAAAGCGCGTCATCATAAAGCACCGTATTTACCGTTTCTAAATTTTTGTAGGTAGCGGGACAATTTTCATTTCCGTCATGCTGACATTCCGGTCTTGCACAGAGAGCGATCTGATTTTCGGTATCTCTTTCATAAAATCTTAGATACATCTGACCGGAATTTGTATAATATCCGTTTTCGGTCTCCATTATCATTTTACCATTCAAAAAGCGGTTATAGGGGACGTCCTCAGGAAGCTCCCCGACAGCCTTTGAGCAGCCGCATAAAAGCAGCGTCAGTATCACTGCCGCTCCGATAATTGATCTTGATCTCATAAAATCATTCCCTTAAAACTGATATTAATACCGATCCTTAATTAAAAAGGCTCCGCGCAAGACCACATATGTGCAGGCTTATGCCTGATCTTTAGTGCGTCTTTTGATCGCGGATCAGTATAAATTTATTATAGCATATAAAATAAAAAAATAAACCGCTTTTGCAGAAGCGGTCATTTTCTCTGCACAAGCGGTCATATTCATAATATTACCGAAACAGTAAATATATTATCCGAAACTGAAATATCCATTCCTCCGCCGTATTTTTCCGAAAGCTGCTTTATGCGTTTCAGACCGAATCCGTGGATCCTCCTGTCAGATTTTACAGTTGAAAGATCGTCCGCCGTCTGATCCGGAGCGCAGGTATTTTCGCAGAAAATTATCATCATTTCCTGCTGTTTTTTGACCGTAAGGGAAATTGTTTTTTCCCCGTATATCCTCCTGCAGCCCTCTATTGCGTTATCAAGTATGTTCCCGAATATACCGCACAGATCAAAGTCGGAATATTTATCGCCGAATACTGCGGAAAAATTTATATTCAATGTGATATTTTCCTTTTCCGCAGCAGAAATTTTTCCTGAAATAAGCGCGTCCAGAACAGGTCTGCCCGTGTTGACCGGAAGTCTCCCCAAATAAAGTTCATCGGAAATTTCCGAAAGATAATTTCTGGCTTCCGCAAATTTTCCTCCGTCAATAAGAATTGCCAGCGCAGAAAGATGATTGTTAATATCGTGACGTATTTTCCGCGTTTCATCGTATGTTTTTTCTATTTCACTGTAGTATGCCCGTTCCGCAGCTTCCCTTGCCGAAAGCACGAACGAGTAAACACTTTTTACCGCAAACACTGCGGAAAGCACTATCGCCGCAATTACCGACGGAATAAATACCGCAGCCGGCGAAACGGCGTTTCCGAAAAGATCTATATTTCCGTATATCCCGAATATCCTTTCTGCGGAAAAAGCGTTCAAAAGACTTGCCGCTCCTGCCGCGCCGCCGGAATTGTAAAAAGCGACATTTATTATTACCGCAATAATTATTACCGCCCATGCAGGTCTGTTTTTCGGAGAAAGCATTATCCCTGCGGAAATAAAATAAACCGCCGCACATATAACGAGCTTGAATACCACTCTTGCCGCCGCCATAGCCGCCGTACTCATAACAGAGCTGCACGAGAAAAATGTTCTTACCGACTGGATCGGACGGGAAATATCGCCCAATCCGACTGAATCCGCAATTACAGCCGTTCCTGCGGAATATACCGCCGCAGCTCCGACAAGCAGCGCCGCGCACACCGAAAATATCCCCGCTCTTCCGAACGGGAATTTTTTTCTGTACTGTACATATATCCACGAGACCGCCGCCGCAGCCGATATAACGATAATATCCGTTATCCTGTCCGAAAATAAGCATATTATCCCTATATCGCTTTCCGCCGACGGTCTTATTTCATCAAGACCGTAAAAATCCCGTTTTGCCTTTGAAGCGTTCCTGACGATAAATTTATTTTCCGCCATCATCGGCAGTGAAAGCATTATGCTGCTGTTATCGTTCACCTTATTTACATATGCGGAATATTCCCCCGCATATTTAAGACGTTCTATACAGTACTCTATCTGAGAGATCCTTTCCTCAGCCTGAGATCCGGTCAGATCATATTCCGAAAGCATCTTTTCGCTCCAGCTTTTTATCCCCTCGCCTGACGAAATATTTTCCATTATCTTAGGATCAATTTTCCCCTCGCTGTATCTCAGCGCGGAAATATAGCTTTCAAGCCTGTTTGCCTCCTGCTCCAGCTCGCTGACGGCAGCTTCATAATCTTCACTCTTATATTTTGAGATCACGCTGTCCGCATATCTGAGAGTGCTGCGCTTTTCAAGATATTCATTTCCTGCAATGTCCGACACGGTTATATATTCGCCCCGACAATACAGAAAATTTACCGCAAAGCAATTAAGTATCACGGCGGCAGCTATCACCGCCGCGCCTTTCAATAAATAATTTTTTAATATCATATCAGATGTTTTTCACCAGCCTCATAACTGCCGAAAGAAGCTCTTTCCTGCGCCGTCTGCCCACAGGCAGGATTGTTCCGTCGGTAAGCTCCAGCGTATCCGCGGAAATACTTTTTATTTTTGCAGCGCACACATAAATTGACCTGTAAATTTCTATAAAATCCTCCGTCAGCATTTTCGAAAGCTTTCCTATAGGGAGGTTCGATCTTACGCTTACCCTTTCGGAATGTATCACCGAACGCCGTCCGTCGGATTCCACATAAAGTATCTCGTTTATGGGAATTACCGTTATCCTGCCGTCGGTATCCTCCACAGCGAGCCTTTCATGCTCCATGCTCCTGAGCAGCCTTTCAAGAACGCCCTCCAGCTTGCTGTCAACGGAGCTTTTAACTATATAATCAAAAGCGTTTACCGAATATCCGTCCGCAGCATAGTCCTCAAGACCGGTAACGAATATTATCGGAACGCTTTTGTCGATCTCTCTAAGCTTAACGGCAGCTTCCATTCCGCTGCTGTTTTCAAGCTGAATATCAAGAAACACTATATCATAGCGCGAGCCTTTAAGATATTCCGATATAAGCGCTTCACCGTCTGTAAAAATGTCGAAGCTGATATTCTCATCATGTGATATAAAGAATTTTTCCGTCCGCATTTTCAGATCGTCTGAGAATATCCTTTCGTCCTCGCAAATAACAGCTTTCATTCCGGAAATATCCTTTCGATCAGTATTTGAAGCTGCTCCCGCCGATAAATTCACGCACGAGCGAATCCGACGGGACCATGCTGCTTTCAAGCGGAGCAAGCTCACAGAGAGTTTTCATAAGCTCGCTGTGTTCCCTGACTTCCGGCGTGAGCATTTCCGGATCGTTAAGATCGTCCATGAGCATTGCCCTGTATACGGACGGTTCATAGGCAAGGAACGTATCAATATCCAGATCCGCACGGGTCTTATGCGGCATTATGTAAAGATCCTCTCCTCTTGTAACGCTGGGGAGCATTGCAAACACCTCCGCTGCGTTCCTGCCTCTGAAAAGCTTATCTCTGCACAGCCGCCTCATAAGGCGTATCAGCCTCGGGTGGAGCAGAGTTCCGTCGCTGTTTTTTATTCTTGTTCTCACGCTGACATAAACGCACGCGGCAAAATCCTCAGTATCGCCTGTAACCTCAGGGTCAAGCGCGTGTATGCCCTCGATAATGATAATTTCGTCCTTTTGCCGCTGTATAGTCTTGCCCGAGCTCCTGCTCTGATCCTTGAAGCTGAATTTCGGCATTGAAACGGGTTCGCGCCGCCAAAGCTTTTCAAGATGCTCCTTAAAAAGAGGAATATCCATTCTTTGCGGAGATTCCAGATCAACGCAGCCGTTCTCATCAAGAGGGATATTTCCTGCTCCGTCGGGCAGAAAATAATTATCCATTGAAATAACGTGAACGGGTATACCCTTTTCATTCAGCCTGCGGCTTATTCTCATTGCGCTTGTGGTCTTACCGGATCCTGACGGTCCTGACAGCAGCACCAGCGGGCGGCGATCGCGGTCCATATATATTCTTTCGGCAGCCTCTGCGATCCTTTGCTTATATATTTCCTCACATTTATTCACATATTCCGCAGGATTTTCCGCAAGGCATTTATTTATTGCTGCGGCGTCAATAAAATTGGTAATCATTTTCCGATCCTCCTTACAGCGGTATAAAAGCATTATATCAGATTTTTCTGAAAATGTCCACAGTTTTTTTGCAATTTTAATAATTTTGAGCTTTGCGCAAAATTAATTACGAATTACGCATTACGAATTACGCATTAAAAAACGAAACCGCCCTTTTGGACGGTTTCGCAATGATCTTATTCTCCGTAATATGCCTTTCTGTAAAGCTCTTTAAGCTCTTCGATCCTCGGAAGTCTCGGATTAGCTGTCGTACACTGATCGTCAAACGCCTTATAAGCCAGACTTTCAAGAGCATTCTCATATGTCTTAGGATCAATGTATGAACGAGGATCATTTTCTCCTGCTTCCTTGATCGAAAGTGGGATATTTACCTCTTTCATAAGCTTTCTTACAGCGTTTGCCAACGCCTTGACACATTCCTGATCGGAAGCCTTCTGTGAAGCAAAGCCCATCATCTTAGCGATCTCAGCATAACGCTCAGGAGCAATGTAATGATCGTACTTAGGCCATGCAGCAAATTTAGTAGGAGTCTGCTCGCCATTGTATTCTATAACGTGAGGCAGCAGGTAAGCGTTTGCAAGTCCATGAGGGATATGGAACTCACCGCCAAGCTTGTGAGCAAGCGAGTGGTTCACGCCAAGGAACGCATTCGTGAACGCCATTCCCGCGATACATGAAGCATTGTGCATCTTCTCCCTTGAAAGCGGATCCGCATTCTTATAGGAGGTCGGCAGATACTTGAATACGAGCTTTATAGCCTGAAGCGCAAGAGCGTCGGTGTAGTCGTTTGCAAGGATAGAAACATACGCCTCGATAGCGTGCGTAAGAACGTCCAGACCGGTAAACGCAGTTGAAGCTTTCGGAACGGTATAAACGAACTCAGGGTCGATGATAGCCACGTCCGGAGTAAGCTCATAGTCCGCAAGAGGATATTTCATGTTCTTGGATTTATCGGAAATTACCGCAAAAGAGGTCACCTCAGAGCCTGTTCCCGAAGTTGTAGGAACAGCAACTATCTTTGCCTTTTTACCCAGCTTGGGGAACTTGTAGACCCTCTTCCTGATGTCCATGAATTTCTGTGCCATTCCGATAAAGTCGGCGTCGGGATTTTCATAGAACAGCCACATAG
>CANQZS010000062.1 GCA_947628385.1 uncultured Clostridia bacterium
TGTGCTTCAACTGTCACGGAGAGGGCTGCCCCATGTGCAAGAACGAGGGATATATCGAGATCCTCGGCGCGGGTATGGTTCACCCTAAAGTCCTTGAGGGCTGCGGCATTGATCCGGAGGTTTACAGCGGATTTGCGTTCGGTATCGGTCTGGAACGTATAACAATGGGACGTTACGAGATAAACGATCTTCGTCTGCTTTACGAGAACGATATGAGGTTCTTGGGACAATTCTGATATTTACGATCATGACAATCCAACAAAATAACGAAAGGATAGATTTAAATGGATCTTTCAATGAGATGGCTGAACGACTACATTGACGTGTCGGATATGCCTATAAAAGAATTCTGCTCGGGACTGACCCTTTCCGGCTCAAAAGTCGAGCGCTGGGAAACGGAGGGTTCGGAGATAAGCAAAGTAGTTGTGGGAAAGCTTCTTTCGGTGGTTCCCCATGAAAATTCCGATCACCTTGTGGTGTGTCAGGTGGACGTGGGCAAAGCCGGAAACGGCGAGCCGTTACAGATAGTTACCGGCGCATCCAACGTAAAGGCAGGAGACATCGTTCCGGTGGCAATGGACGGTTCAACACTGCCAAACGGCGTTAAGATAAAGAAAGGCAAGCTGCGCGGCGTGGAATCAAACGGTATGCTCTGTTCCCTCGGCGAGCTTGGTCTTACGACACATGATTTCCCGTATGCTATCGCCGACGGGATCTTCATCATGCAGGAGGAAGAGGGCTGCGCTCCCTTTGAGCTTGGTCAGGATATACGCGAAGCTATCGGTCTGAACGATACCTCCGTTGAATTTGAGATAACATCAAACCGTCCCGACTGTATGTCCGTTATAGGTCTTGCAAGGGAAACTCATGCCACATTTGACCGTCCATATACGGTGAAAGCTCCCACATTCAAGGGCATTGACGGGGATATAAACTCAATGCTGAAAGTAACTATCCACAATACAAAGCTTTGCCCCAGATATATTGCAGGCGTGGTAAAGAACGTTAAAATTGCTCCGTCTCCAAGATGGCTGAGAGAACGTCTGAGAGCAAGCGGAGTACGTCCCATAAACAATTTTGTTGACATCACAAACTATGTTATGCTTGAATACGGTCACCCAATGCACGCATTTGATATTCGCTATATCAGCGGATCGGAAATAAATATCCGCAATGCAAAAAACGGCGAAACAATTACAACTCTTGACGGTGTGGAAAGAGAACTTAACGAAAATATGCTGGTTATTGCCGATGCGGAAAAACCCGTTGCCGTTGCAGGTGTAATGGGCGGCGAATACAGCGGCATTATGGACGATACTGTGGACGTTGTTTTTGAATCCGCCTGCTTTGACGGTGCTTCCGTCCGCACCACTGCAAAAGCCCTCGGAATGAGAACTGACGCTTCCGCGCGCTTTGAAAAGGGTCTTGACCCGCAGAACGCTTATCCTGCGCTAATGAGAGCATTTGAACTGGTTGAAATGCTCGGCTGCGGCGAAGTGGTAAAAACAATTATCGACGCGGACTATTCCGACAAGACTCCCAAGGGCGTGGAATTCAACGCCGAATGGATAAACAATTTCCTTGGCACGGATATTCCCGAAGCGGATATGATAAAGTATCTTGAAAAGCTTGATTTCAAGGTGGAGAACGGCAAGGCTTATGCGCCGTCCGTAAGGATCGACATTGAGTGCAAGGCGGATATTGCGGAGGAGGTAGCAAGGCTTTACGGCTACAACAATATTCCCAAGACTATAATACGCGGAGTTGCCGAAGCTCAGCTTTCCGAAAAGCAGAAATTCGAGAGGAAAATTTCAAACGCTATGGTATCAATGGGCGCATATGAGATCACGACATATTCTTTTATAAGTCCCAAATATTTTGATAAGATAAGACTTCCCGAAAACAGCCCGTTAAGAAATACCGTAGTTATAACAAACCCGCTGGGCGAGGATACCTCTGTAATGAGAACTACGGTGCTTCCCTCAATGTGTGAGGTGCTTGCACGGAATTACAACAGCAGGAATCCGGAGGTATGCCTGTTTGAGTTGGGCAGCGAATATATCCCGAACGGCGGGGAGCTTCCCGATGAGCCTGTCCGTCTTTCTATAGGAATGTACGGCGGCAAAAAGGATTTTTACGACATCAAGGGAATGATAGATTCCATGCTCGATCTCGTGGGCGTTGAGGACGTTGAATATACCGCCTGCACCGATACCGCCGTATTTGCGGAGGCAAGCACGTTCCACCCGGGACGCTGCGCTGTGATCTCCAAGAACGGAAAGAATTACGGCATTGTGGGAGAGCTTCACCCTGAGGTGCTTGAAAATTACGGCATAGGAACAAAGGCTTACGCCGCAAAGATAAACGTTACCGAGCTTATGGAGGAAGCGACCGCAGTTAAGGTGTTCAAGCCGCTGCCGAAATTTCCCGCAGCTGCAAGAGATCTTGCCATAGTCTGCGACGAAGCGCTTCCTGTGGCTGAGCTTGAAAAAGCCATAAAGAAAGCCGTGGGAAATATTCTGGAATCGGTAACGCTGTTCGATGTATACAAGGGCAAGCAGATAGCCGAGGGGAAGAAGTCCGTTGCATACTCGATCTCTATGCGTTCACATGAGGGAACTCTTACCGATGAACAGGCGGACGCGGCGATCAAGCGTGTTCTCAAGGCTATTACCGAGCTTGGCGCGGAGCTGAGAGCGTAATTTTAGGAGAGCGAGGGGATATTCTCCTCGCTCGCTCGTTTTGCCAGCGGCTATCCTTGGACGGCTTTTTACAGTTAATAACAAACAAATTATGAATTTCTTAAAAAATGAATTTTTTATTTTGATTTTTTGATTATAATTACAATATTTTGTTAAATTTACAATTAGGAAATTATTTAGTAATGAAATATTAAATTATTGTATGTGCTTTTCTGTTATAATAGATAGTGTATACAGTTTTAGTTATATTTTGCTTTCTTTCCCGCGCGCAGAGTTAAGCTGTTATCCGACGCGCTTAGGATATGGAGCCTGTTTCCTTGTCCGAATACGTTGAACCGCTCAACCGCAATTTCTATCGCACTCAAAAGAACGGCATTATGAAAGGATGGTCTAATTATGTCACTGGGAAAAGTTTTAGTAGTTGACGACGACAATAATATCTGCGAGCTCCTGAAGCTCTACCTCGAAAAGGAAGGCTGGGGGGTAATAGTTTCCCACGACGGAGAAGAGGCAGTCGTTAAATTCAACGCTCTCAAGCCGGATATAGTGCTTCTGGACATCATGCTGCCGGAGCTGGACGGCTGGCAGGTGTGCCGTGAGATCAGAAAAAAATCCAACGTTCCTATAATCATGATAACCGCTAAAAGCGAGACTTTTGATAAGGTACTCGGTCTTGAACTGGGCGCCGACGATTATATCGTAAAGCCCTTCGATACCAAGGAGGTAATTGCGAGAATAAAGGCTGTTGCCCGCCGTATAAGCCAGTCAGGCACGGAGGCTGAGGTCAAGGAAGTACGCTACGATAAGCTCGTCGTAAATATGACAAGATACGAGCTGCGCGTTGACGGAAAGGTAATGGATACTCCTCCGAAAGAGCTGGAGCTGCTGTTCTATCTCGCTTCAAATCCGAACCGCGTTTATACCCGCGATCAGCTCCTCGATGAGGTATGGGGCTTTGAATACTACGGAGATTCAAGGACCATCGACGTTCATATCAAGCGCCTGCGCGAAAAGCTCGAGGGAGTTTCCGATAAATGGGCTCTCAAAACCGTATGGGGCGTAGGATATAAATTTGAAGCGGACGAGGACGCTAATGCATAAAAGTATTTCGGGTGAATTCTTTTACCTGAGCGCAGTGTTCCTTACAGCGTCGGTAATATGTATCAGCGCTGTGCTTCTGATAGTTTCCGGAGAATCCTATAAAGCCGATAAATACGACTTTCTGAATATGATGGTAAAGGAAGCCGTCTCCGAAACAGCTTCCATATATGAAGCTCAGGACGGCGCGGATACGGAAGCGCTTCAACACGCTTACAGCGATCTGTCCGGAATTTCGGGAGCGGATCTTATACTTGTTGACAAGAACGGCGCTGCTTTGGTTTGTTCCGAAGCACCGCCGTGTTCTCATAAGGAGAATAATTTCCGGCAGGATATTCTTGATAGGATCACGGAACAGGGATTCAACGAGCTCGGCAGTCTGGATAATTATTATAAGGACGATTACTTTATCTCCGCGTACAGGATCGAGCTTTCCGGAGAAACGTTCTATATTTTCGGACAGATGCCAAGTAAAAGCTTCACCAGTTATATAGTCAGGCTCGTTATCGTTCTTTTGACAGTAACGGTCGTAATATTAGCGTTCGTGTTCCTGATAATGTACCTTGCAACAAAGCGTATGCTCACGCCGGTAAGAGAGATGACTCTTGCGGCTAAGCGCTTCGGGAACGGCGATTTCAAAAAGAAAATATATGTAGCGGAGGATAACGAGTTCGGGTTCCTTGCCAATTCGCTTAATAAAATGGCAGGCTCGCTGGAACGTACGGAGGAAACAAGAAAGACCTTTATTTCAAACGTTTCACATGAGCTGAAAACTCCTATGACGACCATAGGAGGCTTTATCGACGGTATCCTTGACGGAACTATACCTCCGGATAAGCACGAGCATTATCTGAAAATAGTTTCCTCCGAAGTGAACAGACTTTCAAGACTTGTAAGATCAATGCTGAATATTTCAAAATATGAAGCCGGCGAGCTTACGATAAATAAGGAAAATTTCGATATTATCCCGCTGATAGTTTCCACTCTGCTGAATTTTGAAAACAGGATCGAGGAAAAAAACATCAGGATACACGGTCTTGACAGGAACACGTTTATCATAAACGCCGACGACGACCTTATAGGTCAGGTCATTTATAACCTTGTTGAGAACGCCGTTAAATTCGTAAACGAAAACGGCTGTATCGAATTTTCATTCTCCGAGACTGAAAGCGCTTCCCTTATAACCATAAGGAACAGCGGAGACGGTCTCAGCAGAGACGAAATATCAAAGGTATTTGAACGTTTCTACAAAACTGACGAATCAAGAGGCATCGACCCTACGGGAGTCGGTCTGGGACTTTCTATAGTAAGCTCTCTTGTAAAGCTCCATGACGGAAATATCACCGTAAGGAGCGAACAGGGCAAATATACCGAGTTCGAACTGTCACTCAGAAGATCCGACAACGGCTGATGCTGATACGGAGGCGTTATATGGAAAATAATTTTGATGAAAACAAGCCGGAAAGCACCGATACCGGCAGCTCGGAAAGGATCTCTCCATTTGCCGAGCAGAGCTTTTCCGGAACGGAGACGCCGGACTTCGGCACACAGCCGGAGGCACCCGCTCCGAACGGCGCGGCGGAAAACCCTGTAAGACGGAACGAACCCTATTATGCTCCGCAGATGAATACCGCTGCCGGTCAGAACGGAATGTATATCCCTCCAAACGGAGCATACGGCGAAGGTGCGCCTGCAAAGCGAAAGCTCGGCAACGGCTTTTTGTGGGCTATGATAATTGTGATCACCATTCTTTTCGGAATAATTATCATGCTTTCGGCACTGATAGCTTCAAGGACAAATACAAACGTCTCAGATGAAAATAAGGTGCCGGAAAAATATGAAAATCTTTATACCCAACAGGCTCAGCACGTGGAAATAAAGCTTCCCACGTCTCCGAGACCGGTCCTTGAAAACGAGCTTTACGCCGATAAGGATACAGGGCTGCTTACTACGGTAGGCGTTGCGGAAGTGTTCCTGCCGTCTCAGGTGAAGATCGAAATATTCGGCGAAATGCCTTATACGGCTGTGTCGTCAGGTTCGGGAGTTATAATTTCTACCGACGGATATATCCTTACCAACGCCCATGTGGTGGACGGCGCGACAAGCATTGTCGTAAAGCTTTACGACGGAACGAGCGAAAAGGCTGCATTTGTCGGAATGGACAGAAAAAGCGATCTTGCGGTAGTAAAGATCGACCGCAGCGACCTTACCGCCGCGGAGATCGGAAGCTCCTCAAGCCTTGTTATAGGAGAGGAGATAGCTATTGCCGGCGCAGGTGGAGGATTTGAAAACACAATTACCTACGGACACGTTACCGGTCTTGACAGGACCATTGACACTGACTATATAAGCAGCTCCGAAATACACTGTATCCAGACCGACGCCGCGCTGAACCCGGGCAATTCCGGAGGCGCGCTGGTAAATATGTACGGTCAGGTGGTGGGGATCGCAGTTGCGCTGATGAACCATGAGACGTATGAAAATATTGGCTTCGGGATAGCTATTGACGACGCCGTACCCATTGCCGAGGAGATAATCGCAAACGGATATGTAAGCTCACGGACAAGAGTAGGTATATCATATATTTCCATAGGAGACGCTTCCGCAAGCGATTACGGGATCGAATCCGGACTTTGCGTTATGGAGATAGATCCGAGCTGCGATATTGCATATTCCGGCATAGAGCTTTATGATATTGTAACTCATATAAACGGAGTGCGCGTTTTCGGAGCCGAGGAGGTCGCCGAAGCATTAAAGAACAACGTTCCCGGAGACAAGGCGGTGCTTACGGTGTTCCGCAAGGAGGTCACGGGAGAAACGAAAACGTTTGAGGTCTCGGCGGAGCTTGCGCCGGACACGTCCTCAATATCCGGATATTCCGAAACGATCTCGGAAGAGGAATTTACCGGCAGAGACATCATTGATTAAAAAAATTGCGATATGGATAATATTTTTATCGCTGTCGCAGATATTTTGCCGTGCAGGACAAACAAAGCGCCGAAAGGAGAAATGCTTTTTCACAAAGCATTATCATAAATATGAAAAGCAAAAGCAAACTATACGCAGCAGCGGAAACAGCAGTATTCTTTATAATTGTGTTTTTTCTCGCTTTCGGAGATGTGTTCTATTCCTTTGATAATATTCTGCGCGACAGACTTTACCAGACTCCACGCGGTATAACAATAAGATCAAGATAATTGCCATTGACGACAAGACCCTTGAGGAGCTCGGAACGTTCGGAACATGGTCAAGACAGACCTACGCCGACGTTATAAACGCTCTGGGGGATTATCCCGCCGTTACGGCAATGGATATAATGATATTCGGCAATATGGACGAAGCCGGCGATGAAGCGCTGAGAAAAGTCTGCGAGGATAAAAGCAATATCGTTTCCGGCTCGTATATCAATTATTCCACAGCATTTGCAGTGAACGAAAAAGGAGAACCGTACATAGACTATTTCCATATTGACAGCATCTCGGAACCTATAATAGCCGACGTATGCCATACGGGCTTTGTAAATGCAGCCACCGATGAGGACGGCATACTGCGTTCCGCGTTCATGACCCAGTCGTCTCCGGATATAAACGGGGGAAAAGGCTTCAAAAGCTTTTCCTCGGAGATATATTCACTTTACTGTGAAAAAAAGGGACTGTCAGAATATATTCCGGAGCTTGACGGCAACGGAAGATTCTGGATCAATTATGCAGGACGTCCCGGAGATTACGAGCATATATCCTTTATAGACGTTCTTAACGGAAATGTCGATCCGAGGATATTTACCGACTGCATAGTCCTTATAGGCGCTTATGCCGCGGGAATGCAGGATCAGTATTCCGTGCCGGGCAGCTCGTCTCAGATGTACGGAGTCGAGATACACGCCAATATACTTCAAGGACTTATGGACGAAAAGAGCCCTGTTCCCGCCGGAAGATGGCACGCCTCCGCCGTAAGCGCCGCTGCCGCCGCTCTCGCCCGTCTTGAAGCCAACGCTAAGCGCGGACAGGTGCTTATCAGCGAATATGTTTACGAGCAGGTCAAGGACAGGGTAGAGGTCGAGCCTATCGGCGAGATACCGTTAAAGGGAAAATCCAAGGGAGTTTTTGTTTATTCCCTTAAAAATATAATCGAGGACAGCGCTGCAAAGGAAAGCGCTCAGCCTGCCGTTCCCGAAACGGTACAGTGATCTGCAAAGGGAGGAATATTCCTATGGCGGTATTTCTTGTGATACCAAGACCGGACAGGATAGAGGAGAGCCTTTCCCTTGCCGTAGAATACGGTATGGGATTTGAATACAACGATCTTATGTCTCCGGCAGTGCTTGATGACAGCAAAAAAGTAAAGGAAATAACCGAAAAATATCTTTCGCTGTCTTTGCCGGAACGCTGCACCATGCACGGGGATTTTTACGACGTGCTGGTATTCAGCTCAGATAAATATATACGCGAGATCGCGGATAAGCGTATCCGCCAGAGCATTGCGGCTGCAATAGATCTCGGCGCTGAGGGAGTTGTGTTCCATACTAATCAGGATCCGCTGCTTACCTCGGAGCCTTATGTTGAAAACTGGGTGCGCTCGAATACAGAATATTGGAGCGGTATCCTTGCGGAATTCCCGCAGATAAATATTTATATTGAGAATATGTTCGATTTTTCTCCGGATATGCTGAAAAGCCTTAGCATGAAGCTTTCGGGATTCCCCAATTACGGCGTCTGCCTTGACTATGCCCACGCTTCGGCGTTTGGAAAAAACGTTCCCATAGGTACATGGGTGGAAAGCCTTGCTCCGTTTGTAAAGCATATGCATATAAACGACAACGATCTTGTAAACGACCTGCATCTTCCGGTGGGCAGCGGTAAAATAGACTGGATAAGCTTCCGAGAATACTATTATAAATATTTTTCGGAATGTTCAAAAATTATATTGATTTCGGGAGGTACATGAATGTTTGAACATATAAATTTAAATGATGTAAATGAAGTT
>CANQZS010000063.1 GCA_947628385.1 uncultured Clostridia bacterium
TTTATTCTATCAGATTTTCGTCTATCTCTCTACTTTTTTTTCTTAATTTTGTCCAATATCTATTGTAGTACTACAAAAAGTTAAAATTTAAATTTTATCAGCCTATTGACAAATATCCACCAAAATGGTATAATTATATAAAGCCGGTAAGGATCAATGTTCCGCGGCTTGGGAATAATAATGAAAGGAAAGATGTTTATGGAGATCGTTGTTAAAAATGGCACCATCACCGAGGAGGAAAAAAATAATTACGTTAAATACGTAAAGGAAAAGGATCCTAATAAGGAGCTTGTTTACCTTGAAATAGATCTTGACGGCGATTTCGTCGATCTTAAATATCAGTTCGAGGATATTCCCTTTGAACGTATCCGCCGCGTAACAGGCTACCTTACAGGAACTCTTGACCGCTGGAACGACGCTAAGCGTGCAGAGGAAAGAGACAGAGTAAAGCACGGCATTTGCTGCTGAGCAGCGAAAGGAGCGCCGCAAGCAAAAGATATTTATGGCTGTAATATAAGGAATATTTTTATATTCATAAATCTTTTTCTGACGGGAATAGTATTTGTATAATTACTTCCGCATAAAATGCAGAGCGCTTATGCGCCGAAGCTTTGCAGAAGTTGTTTATATAAAGCTTTTATCTGCGAAAGGGGAAATATCTGCGGATATTCCCCATTCGCAGAATTTTTTATTATTTCATGCTAACACTCTTTACATTTTTTCCGTAATATGCTAAAATATTGTAAAGGAGAGTGATAATTTTGAAGCTTGGTTTTGGTCTTATGCGTCTGCCGATGCTTGATCCAGAAAACATAGACATCGAGCAGGTCAAAAAAATGGCGGATTCCTTTATTGCCGCCGGCGGTACATACTTTGATACCGCCTATCCGTATCATCAGGGGAAAAGTGAAATTGCTTTCCGCGAAGCAGTGGTGAAGCGTTATCCCAGAGAAAGCTATACCGTTACCGACAAGCTCCCCATGTTCAGTATCAAAAAAGCCGAGGAAATGCAGCCTATCTTTGACGAACAGCTGCGCCGCTGCGGCGTGGAATATTTCGATTATTACTGGCTCCACGCTCTCGGAAACGATACATACAACCTTTCGGAGCAGATAGGTGCCTTTGAGTTCATTGCTCAGAAAAAGGCTGAGGGCAAGGTAAAGCATATCGGATTTTCGTTCCATGATTCCGCAGAGGTGCTTGATAAGATCCTTACAAATCATAAGGAAATAGAATTCGTTCAACTCCAGATCAACTATCTGGATCTTGACGATCCCAACGTACAGGCGCGCAAATGCTATGAAACTGCGGTACGGCACGGAAAGCCGGTGATCGTTATGGAGCCTGTAAAGGGCGGCGCGTTAGCAAACGTTCCCGAAAAAGCAGAGGATCTGATGAAAGCCCGCGAGCCCGAAATGTCTCCGGCGTCATGGGCAATACGCTATGCGGCGTCATATGATAATGTTATGATGGTACTTTCCGGAATGAGCAATATGGAGCAGATGAATGACAATCTCAGCTTCATGAAAGAATTCAAGCCGCTGTCAAATGACGAATCCGAAATGGTGCTTGAATGTGCGGATATTATCCGCAGCAGCATTTCCATAAAATGCACAGCCTGCCGTTACTGCACAGACGGCTGTCCAAAAAAGATCCCGATACCTGATCTTTTCAAGCTGTTCAACGATCTGAAGCGTTATGGCAGATCTCAGGAAAAGAAAGCCGCAGAGGATCATGCAGCGCTTACAAAGGAAAGCGGAAAGGCGTCCGACTGCATAAAATGCGGCAAATGTGAGGAGCATTGTCCGCAGCATCTTCCGATAAGGGAATATCTTGCGAACATTGCGTCTGTTATGGAAAAATAAACGAAAAATCAATTATTACTATGCAAAAAGCTCCCTGTCGGAGATTTCCGACAGGGAGCCTGCTTTTTTATTAAATATATTACATACCTGTAAGTCCGGAACGCGCAATACCTTCGGTGAAATTCTTTTGCAGACAGATATAAAGTATCAGTATCGGCAGTATCGAAATGAGACAGCCGGATTCCATCCATACTATAAGCTCTCTTACATTTACCGAGCTTGCATCGTTTCCGAATATTATTCTTGTAAGATTTCCGTCAAGGTTCTTAAGCATAAGCGCTATGGTCTTGTTCTCGGTAAAGAACGATGTACTTACATAGTAGTCGTTCCAGTACCATACGATCGAGAACAGAAATACCGTCAGGAACGTTGATCCTGCGTTCGGGATCATTACTCTTACAAATGTGGTCAGAGGTGAGCAGCCGTCAAGCGCAGCAGCGTCCTCAAGCTCCTTGGGAAGTCCTCTGAAAGACTGTCTGAACAGGAATATGAACAGTCCGGCTCTTAATCCGTTAGCCGTCAGCGCAGGTAAATACATCGGAACAGGTGAGTTTATGAAATTGATGTAATTTCCTGTTATTGCATGGAATATTCCCAGCGGATTGAAGTAGCGGAAAAACATATACTGCGGGATAAGTATGATCTGCGGGGGAACAAGTATCATCATGATAACTACAAAGAAGAGTATGTTCTTTCCTTTGAAATTATATCTCGCAAATCCGTATCCTGTGATAGCACAGGTGATTACCTGTACCAGCGAACAGCCTATGTTCAGCACCATGGTATTTCCGAGAGTTTTCCAGAAGTCCATAGCACGGATCGCGTCCTTGATGTTGGACAGCGTGAATGTTTTCGGTATCCACATGATCGTCGGATCGTTCATATCAGCTCTCGGACGGAACGCCGCAGAGACCATGAACAGCAGCGGATAAAGAATGATAAAGCAAAGTCCGAAAACTATTATTCCTCTGAATATGGGCCAAACCGCTTCAATAGCCTGCTTGCGCTTTAAATATCTCTGCTCCTCGGGAGTGAGGCACTCCATTCTTTTCTTGAAGCGCTCTCTTTTCTCCTTACGGGACATCTTAGGTTCCTTTGGCGGCTTTTCCGCTTTATGCTTTGCAAGGAAATCGGCGACCGCATTTTTCTTTACAGTTGTATCAGCCATTTTATCCGACCTCCTTAATCATCGTACCATACGAGCTTGTTCATTATCCAGAAGATAATTCCCAATGCCACAAGTATGATACCGAAATAGCTCCATGCCATTGCTGCGGAATAACCGTATTTCCATTCGCTCTGAACGCTCAGCAGACGTTCCATTACCTGATTCGTCGGATCCGTAAATGCGTCGATAACGGTATAAACGATGTTTACAAGGATCATAGGCGAAATGTAGGGAAGAGTTATTTTCCAGAAAAATTCCCACGATGTCGCGCCCTCGATCGCAGCCGCTTCCTTAGCGGAAGCCGGTATTCCTTGGAGAGCCGACAGGAATACGATTATCTGGATACCGCATTTCCATACAAGGTTCAGAATATCCGACGTTACTGTGGTCAGCATTTCGGTAAATTTATCGCCGAATCCGTATATTCCTATAAACTCAAGCAATTGGTCTACCATGTCCGCCTCAAACATTGTTGAGAACTGCTCCGCGCTGTTGTTTCCGCCTGTTTCAAGGTCGCCTGTGATTATTGCATAAACAGGACCCGTAGCAATGATTACCGGCAGGAAAAATACAGCTCTTGCAAATGTTCTGCCTCTGAACTTCTGATTGATAACTATTGCAACGAAAAGCGAGAAAACAACGATGATCGGGAGATTCAGCGCCATATCCTGCAGAGATTCAACAAGATACTGTCTGAAATTCGGATCCGTCATGAATGCATTTTTGTAATTCAGGAAAATATTTGTCTGACCGGTTTTATTGTCTACCAAAGGTGTAATTGCAAGATAGCCGGTTTCCGGAGTTACATTGTGGAATGAATAGTAAAAGGACTGTATGAGCGGCACTATAAAGAACATCAGCGCTCCGATGAACCATAGAGCTATAAAGCCGTAGCCGTAAAGACCTTTTTTCTTTTCGTAGGATAAATTAAGTCTTTTCATCAGCCGATTACCTCCTTTCCTACATAGTCGTACATACTGATCGTTCTGCCGTTATTTGTAACTGTCTTGTTTTCAAGATCGACCAATGTAGTTACGCCGTTTGTATATACCGTTTCGATCTGAGTATCGGAAAGAATGTTATAATCCGCGATCTGTACTCCCTCTACTCCGGAAAGAGCGTCCTTAACGAATTTATAGCAGCCTGCCGCGTCATCTACCCAGTATTTGTAGTCCGCATAGTAAAGAATATCATACTTGGTATCCTTTAATTCGTTAGCGTCCTCGGCGACAAAATCAAAGTGGAGGTTCGATCCGCTCGCTATAGCTCTGAGAACAAGATCGGATATTTGAGCGTCGCCGTTTACCGCAGTGGTGGATACCGGCTTAAGACCGCTCATAACGATCTGGTAGAATGGTATCTCCGTATCGAAAACATCATATTTGCTCGAGCTGAGCGGCACGTTGGAAATATGATCTACATATTTAAGAACGTAAGCGTTTGCTCCGTCTGCAAGTATTGACGGAACGGAGGCTTTAAGGCTCTCCATATAGTCCTGCAGGTTGTTCTTGAACATTTCTCTTGAAACGGACTTCTTTCCATAATCTCCGTAAATGACCGTAGTTGCGCTGCCAACGGAAATATTGTCCAGACCTGCTTTGCTGTAGCTCTTGGCAAGATTGGTGAACATCTTTTCATACTTTCTCGGGCTGAGCAGCGACATTGCGTCGTAATACTTGTTTTCTACTCCGTGAGCAAGATCATATACGATCTGTCTTGAATAAGCGTTTGAAACTCTTATGGTCGTATCCGTCATTGTAAAGTAGCCGCTTCCGCTCTTGAACGTCAGGTTATCTACTGCCGGATATATCTTTATTCCGTTGGAATCAGCGTAATCCATAAGCTTGTTGAAATCGCTCTTTCCTCCGAGTATGGAAGCGGGCTTTGCCTTGTCGGAGACCTTTTCCTTGATGTCCGCAGTAGTCCACTGGTGGTACTGAACGGTCATATCGTCAACTCCCAAGGAATTGAGCTGTTCAAGGATATTCTGAGCGTCCTCAAATGCAGTTGTCTTATGCTGTAGAGTTACGGGGAATCCGAGGATAGGCTCCTGCTTCATTGTTGCTCCGTAGAAATCTACATAGAGGGAATTATCGCCCGTATATTCCGATCTTTCTACTCCCTTATCGGAGGTCAGGTAATTCCTGTAAGCGTCTGCAATATCTACATAATCCACATCGGACTTATCGCTGTTGGAAACGGGATAATATCTTACCTCTATCTCCGGAACGAGTATTCCTCTCTTTTCAAATACCCTGAGCGGGTTAGCGTCGCCGCCCATAAGGAATTCATCGGAGGTCCTTATCTCAAAATCGAAGTAGCAGGAATTGTAGCTGGTGTTTTTCTGACCTGCGACATATGCGTTGATCGTAGCACAGGTGTCTCCCTTATCCGCAACGACCATCATTGCGCTGTCGCCCTTGACTATACCGAACATCGGGAGGTAAACATTTCGTCCCGTAGTAGGCTTGGTGGTTTTTACTGCGGTAATATCATTTCCGTATACCTTGCCCTGATAAACTCTGTAGCCTGCCTTGTTGTTATTGAAGTTTATCAATGCGCCGCTGCCGTCCGGTATGACGTAGTAGCCCTCTTCGTCCATTTCGGCAGCTCCGAAGGTAGAAAGGAATGCCATATCGGTAATGATCTTATCGCTGTTCTTTTCGGTTATCTGTGAGGTATCGACATTCAGGCTCATATAATCGTCATGGAGAGTATATGTTACCGGAATAACGATCTCGGCGTCGGTAAAATCATATGTTACCGTCACGCTGTCTCCTGATGCCTGCATTGCCGCATCGCTTCGCGCCTTGCTCTGGTTGGTGGTAGTACGTCTCTTGGAGGGTTCTCCGAATGTGAGCGTCATTCCCGATTTAAGCTCCTGCTTCTGAGCGGCTTTACCTGCGGAAGCGTCTGCGTTTATCGGATTTGACCACCATATCTTTCCTGTATTCTTGTCCTGCAATGCTATGGTAATATCTTTATCGTTATAATAAAGCGCCAGCTTGCTGTTTTCAGCCGCAAGCTTCATTTCAGCCATTGCCTGCTCGTCTGTGATGAGCGGTTCGTCCTCGTCCATAGCGTAGTCGTCCTCGGATATTGCCTCGCTTTCCTCCGAAGCGGAGGTATCGGAAGCGGCTTCATCGTCCGAGCTTGCCGGCATTGCGCACATAGGGACTATCATTGCAAGGCAGCAAAGACAAGCTAAAAGCTTTTTCATCTTTTTCTGCATTCGTTATTTCACCACTTTTCGTTTTTAGTATTAAACTCTGAACCGGTATGAAAGCTCCGTATAGATCGAGAATATGAATATCAGCACCTGCTGGAACAATGTAAGCAGCAGTACCAAAAGGAACAGTATCGCGATCATTGCTACTATAGTCAGCAGCATAAGAGCAATTGTTTTTCCGAATGTGAACTGGTGTACCGCTTTTATTCCCGAAATAAGCAGAACGAAGCTCCAGCACAGTCCGATAATTTCCACTGCCTGAATGAATACGTATTCGTCCTGTATCAGGAAGTGTGACATTACCGTACCGATAAGGTACGCCGTAACATACGGGATAAGCGCGTAGGCGGAGTTGATGAAGATATTCCTCATACTTCCCTCTCCGTCGAACAGTGTACACATCGCCCAGTTGGCGACCACCCACGTTCCGAACAGGATAAAGCTCTTGAATATGTACGGAACGATGTTGAACATTTTGTCGTAATCAGAGTAATACTGAAAACCGTAAAGTCTGCTGTATGCGATCTGCTGAACGAAAAGCAGGCAGACCACAACAACGGCTATTCTCATTGAACCTGCTTTTTTCCAGCGGAGATCCTCGAATCCCTCAAAGGGGTGCATAACAACGTGCTTAACGAATTGTCCTCTTGTCAGATCAAGCATATCACGCACCTGCCTTTCTGTTCTTTTCCCACGGATAAACTATTTTTCCGCGCTTTCGCAGCTGTCTGTATACTATTATCAGTATCACAAGGACGATGATAACGGCTATACATTTCAGGTAATTTGCTTTCAGCCACTCATCGCGGTAGCCCTCAAAGGCTCTGTTGTATCTGGCTCGGCTGATGGAAATTTCAAAATAATCCATTGCCTCTCTGTACTCATACTTATTGTAGAGCGCGTTTCCGATACCGATATAGGCTCTTCTGTAGTTTCCGTCGTATTTAAGAACATTCTGCCACGGTTCAAGAGATTCCTCATAAAGACCGTCGTTATAAAGGTTAGCGGCGTTTGTAACTATCTCGCCGAACACCGTTCTGGTGAATATGGTGATATTGTTCTTTCTGGAATCAAGAACGTAAATATGGTTATCGTGACTTTCGATAGCAGCCGCCGACTGGAACAATCCCAGCTGGTAACCCTTGCCTCCCATGATGAACAGCAGCCAACATTCCTTATCGTACTGGAAGATACGTCCATGCTCAAAGTCCAGAATATTCAGCTCGCCGTTAGGACCGAGGTCTATATCGGTAAGGCTGGAATTCTTGGAATATATCGAGTAATACGCGGGAGGATTATCGCCGAATCTCATATCCGCAGCGCCGAGAGAATCCAGAATGTTATCTCCTCTCGGATTCAGCTTCTTTACAAGGTCGGTAGAGGTCTCCTGCGAATCCGTTACGGTAAAGATGAATCCGTCGTCGTCAATATCGAAATTTGAGAATCCTATAGGAGTCTGCTTAGCGGAACGGTTCCTCTGCTCCTCGGTGGAGATCAGGTTCCAGAATGCGTTTGCAAGGACTTCGGCAGTCTGTTCAACTCTGTTTGCTCCGTAGAATCCGAGGAACTCGCCGTCCTTATCGAACATTACCGCGCCCTTTGTAACGGATTTTACTACAACATAAACGTTTCCGGCTTTATCCACAAGCACCTTGCTGGGGTTGTAGGTAACGTTCTGATCGTAAAGCTCGCTCTCGGGCTTTGTAAACAGTCTGTCTACCTTGCCCTCGGCGTCGCATTTTATAACGCGGTCGTTTTCAGTATCGCAGATATAGACATTTCCGGTATACTGATCCACGTAAACGCCGGTAGGACCTTTAAGGGTAAGCGTTTCGCCGTTGTAGTCGAATTCCCGCATTTCTCTTACAAAATTGAAATCAAGGTCGGTAACTACTATTCTGTTATTTCCCCTGTCTGCTATGTACATCAGGTCGTCGTGCGAAATGAACAGGTCGGCGGGTTCGTAGAAATTTCCGCAGCCTATTATTTCTCCGTCAACATATTTTTCGGCAGTATAGCCTGCCTGTGAAGCGACGGCGTCGCCCCATCTGTCATAGCTGTAGGGGTCATATGTTTCCAGCGCGGAAGCGTTCACGGCGACAGCCGAAACGGTCAGAGCCGCTGCTGAGATCAAAGATATAAGCTTTTTCAAGCCTGACATATTATCCCTCCATTTAATCAGATTTTAGTCCTTCATACCTGCGTGAGCCATTGTTTCCATAACGTTGCTCTGCGCGGCGATGAAGATAGCCAGCGGCGGAATCATCAGGACTACGGCGGAAGCCGCTATAGCGCCCTGTCTTGCGATACCCGCGGCAGCTATCTGCTGGACCACGGTAGGGATCGTTTTCAGTGCCTCATCGTATACGAGGGAGCCGCCGTTTGAGTTCCATGCCGCTTGGAACTGGAAGATGATAATTGTCATAAGAGCCGGTTTTGAATTCGGAATCACGATCCCCCAGCATA
>CANQZS010000064.1 GCA_947628385.1 uncultured Clostridia bacterium
CAAGTATTACAGTGAGAACTGTCTCCTTGAGCAGGCATATGTAAAGGACGACAAGATGAGCGTTCAGAATTACATCAAGGCTGCTGCGAAAGAGCTTGGCGGAAACATCAATGTTGTTGAATATGTTCGCTTTGAGAGAGGCGAAGGTATTGAAAAGAAAAAGGAAGATTTTGCTGCTGAGGTTGCAAGCATGGCGAATGGCGGCAAGTAATTTCTGCTCTTTGAGATAATTTTGATAAACAGAAATGATAAAGCGAGGGGAAAAGCTTCCTCTCGCTTTTTTTTGCGCTTCGCGCAAAATTAATTTGATTATGCTTTTTTCTTGTAAATTTCCGCTGCGCTTTCTACTATCTCTGCGATCTTTACCGCCGTCTCATCATCTATACCGGAAAGCGCATTGCTTATGCGGTAAAGCGCTTCCTTTGACGTCGCCTTTACTCCTGCGTCAGGATCAAGCAGCTCCGTTATGGGAACCTTTAATCCCGTGCTGATCTTGTATAACGTCTCAATGGTTGGACATTTTTCCCCTCTCTCTATCTTTCCAAGATATGCAGGGTGCATATCTGAATTAAGCGCTAATGCTTCCTGACTCATGTAACGTTCTGTACGAAAATCACGTATCCTTGCCCCTAATTCGGACGATATTTTTTTACGTTCGTTATTCATTCCGCGCAAACGCTCCTTTCAGATCTGTACCTTTAATACTATTACTTTATACCCTAAATGGTATTTTATCAAATACTTATAGGAACTAAAAAAAAATCTCTTTAGATATTGAAAAATGTAAATATGTGTGATATAATATAGTCAATATATTTATCCTATGCTTCATTGGATATTATTTTACGCTTGGATCTGTACTTTTAGCACACGCTGTTCCTCATCTCTTGGCAAGGGCATATCAAATGAGAGCTTTGCCTGAGCCGTAATTAAATTCAGGGGGGAATTTTATGAGAAAAAAGCAGTCAGAAGAGAGCCTTAAAAGCTTCCGCCAGCTTTATATTTATAATAAGCTTTTGTCAGGTGAAAAAATAAATATCTCCGGCGAAGCCGTATCTCTCGGAGTCACTTCAAGGACCATTAGCCGTGATATTGAGGATCTTAGGAGCTTCTTTGAAAGCAATTACAATAACGGCTGCTATCCGCGCAAAAAACTTGTTTTTGACCGCATAAGCAAATGCTACAGCCTGTCAACGGATAAAAGCGATGTGCTGAGCAGCGGAGAGTTGCTTTCCGTTTGCAGGATCCTCCTCGACAGCAGAGCTTTCAAAAAGGAGGATATATCCGGTATCATAGAAAAGCTCCTGAAAAACTGCCTTTCCGAAAGCGAAAGGCGGGATACCGAAGCTTTGCTCGTGAATGAGCTTTATCACTATATTGAACCGATCCATGGGCAGAAATGCGCGGAAGCCGTTGGATCGCTCTGGAACGCTGCACATTCCCATAAAATTGCCCAAATTACATATAAGGATAACGGCGGGAAAATTTCAGAGCTAAGGCTAATGCCGGTCATGATAATGTTTTCGGAACGGTATTTTTATCTTGCGGCGTTCAGAGATGATGATTCTATGAGCGAAAGCGAAAATTTTCCGGAATTCTATCGTATAGACAGAATAAAAAGCTGCAGGATCCTTGATGAGATGTTTTATGCTCCTTACGGCGACAAGCTTGAAGAGGGGGAATTCCGCAAAAGACTTCAATTCGCCCATGGAGGAAAGCTCAGGAAAATACGCTTCCTTTATAAGGGAAGCGATCCTGAACCCGCTTTGGACAGGTTCCCCACAGCGGTCATACAGGAAAAGAACGACGACGGCTTTATAATTTCCGCAGAGGTCTTCGGCAGCGGCGCGGACATCTGGATAAATGCTCAGAACGGCATGGCAAAGCTTCTGTAAAAGCCGGTGTTGATTTTTCGCTTTGCATATGGTATAATTGAATAACGAAAATGATCCGGACAGCGAGCGTTTTCGGCTTGCAGTCCGGATCTGTGTTTATTTATCCGGAGGGATCTATGGACAGGGAACGATTTTTTGACGCGGTACAAAGCGTTATGAACGGCGAACGTCAGCAGGCGGGGATAGGCACATACGGAGAAAAAACTATCCATGCCGTTCTTAAAAGGTATTTTGAACCATATTCAGACAGCCATGAACAGAAAATAGGCGGCTTTGTGGCGGATATAGTGGGCGAGGACGGAATTATCGAGATCCAGACCGCAGGCTTTGAAAAGCTCAGGAAAAAGTTAGAGGCGTTCCTTTCCGTCAGCAAGGTCACGGTGGTTTACCCGATCCCAAGAAACAAGTGGATAATTTCAATTGATCCGGAAACGGGGGAACAGGGCAAACGGCGCAGATCTCCGCGCAAAGGCACGCCTGCGGACGTTTTTCCAGAGCTGTACAAGATAAAGCCCTTTCTCGGAAATGAAAATTTCCGACTGTGCATTGTAATGCTCGATGTGGACGAATACCGCGCTCCTCCCGAAAAAAGCGGTCTGAAAAGGGGGCGCAGGCGGGGATATGTCCGTTATGACCGTATCCCGCGCGAGCTTGCGGAGGAAATTTATCTCGGCGGTGAAAATGGCTGGGGATATTTTATCCCGCAGGATCTTCCGGAGGAATTTACCTCATATGATTTCGGAAAGCTGTCCGGTACGGGGCAGAAATATGGTTCCTTTATGCTGAATATCCTTACGGATATTGGCGCTGTGAAACGCATAGGCAGGAAAGGAAGAAGCTATTTGTACCGCTTATCGGATCGGGATCTTTAATTGTATAAAAATTATTGACTTTTCAGCGGTTTTTGTGTATAATAAAAAATAATGACCTGCGATCCTATGGAATTTTATCGGATAGGGCAATTTTTACTTTACTGTAAAGGAATGGTATAATGTATAAAATCATAAGGAAAAAAATTCTTAACCCCACTGTTACGCTTATGGATATTGAAGCTCCTATGGTGGCGAAAAAAGCCGAGCCGGGACAGTTCATTATCCTGCGCGTTGACGAGAACGGCGAACGTATCCCTCTGACGGTTGCGGATTTCAACAGGGAAAAGGGTACGGTAACTATAATTTTCCAGATAGTGGGCGCTACTACAGAAAAGCTGAACCACAAAAATGAGGGCGAATACATACAGGATTTTGTAGGTCCTCTGGGAGTGGCTTCGCATACCGACGGTCTGAAAAAGGTCGCCGTTGTGGGCGGCGGCGTTGGCTGTGCAATTGCATATCCTATCGCTAAGAAGCTCCATGGTCTTGGCTGCGAGGTACATTCTGTCGTAGGATTCAGAAGCAAGGATCTTGTTATACTTGAGGACGAGTTCAGCGCGGTATCGGAAAAGCTTTGCATGATGACGGACGACGGTTCTCACGGCACTAAGGGTCTTGTTACCGACGCGTTGAAGCAGCTTATCGAAAGCGGAGAAAAGTACGATGAGGTCATTGCAATAGGTCCGCTGATAATGATGAAATTCGTCTGCGCACTTACCAAGCAGTATGATATTAAAACGGTAGTCTCCATGAACCCGATCATGATAGACGGCACAGGAATGTGCGGCGGCTGCCGTCTTACAGTAGGCGGTGAGACCAAATTCGCCTGCGTTGACGGTCCGGATTTTGACGGACATCTGGTGGATTTTGATGAAGCTATGGAGCGTTCCTCCATGTATAAGCCATTTGAGAGAAGCAAGCATGAAGAGGTTTGCAATCTCTACAAAAATGTCTGAAAGGAAGGTGCGTTCCAATGCCTAATATGTCTTTGAAAAAGAATGAAATGCCAGCTCAGGAGCCAAATGTAAGAAACAAGAATTTCAAGGAGGTAGCTTTGGGATATTCCGAAGCCGCTGCTCTTGACGAGGCAGCAAGATGTCTCAACTGCAAGAATAAGCCCTGCGTCGGAGGCTGTCCGGTAAATATTGATATTCCCGCTTTTATTAAAAAGGTCACGGAAAACGATCTTTCGGGAGCATATGATATTATTTCGCAGTCAAGCTCTCTTCCTGCGGTATGCGGAAGAGTCTGTCCTCAGGAATCTCAGTGCGAGGGTAAGTGCGTGCGCGGGATAAAGGGCGATCCCGTAGGTATCGGCAGACTGGAAAGATTTGTTGCGGACTGGCATAACGAGCATGACAGCGGAACGGCGTCAAAGCCGGCTCCGAACGGTCATAAAGCGGCGATAATAGGTGCGGGTCCTGCGGGTCTTACTTGTGCGGGGGATCTTGCAAAAATGGGCTATGACGTTACGGTCTATGAAGCTCTGCATCTTGCGGGAGGAGTTCTGGTGTATGGTATTCCGGAATTTCGTCTGCCCAAGGCTATAGTCCGCAAGGAGATAGACGGCTTAAAGGCACTGGGCGTTACGGTCAATACGAATACCGTTATCGGCAAGACCATCACCGTTGACGAGCTTTTTGAACAGGGATATGAAGCGATCTTCATAGGTTCGGGAGCGGGTCTGCCAAGATTTATGGGTATCCCGGGAGAAAACCTCAAGGGCGTTTATTCCGCAAATGAGTTCCTTACAAGAGTCAACCTTATGAAAGCCTATAACGATGATGCAGATACGCCAGTTCAGCACGCAAAGAATGTTGCGGTAGTCGGCGGCGGCAACGTTGCTATGGACGCGGCGAGATGTGCAAAGCGTCTTGGCGCTGAGAATGTTTACATAGTTTACAGGCGTGGTGAAGCTGAGATGCCGGCGCGTAACGAAGAGATCGAGCACGCTAAGGAGGAGGGAATTATTTTCAGGACTCTTAACAATCCGGTAGAGATCCTTGGCGATGAACACAAATTCGTTACCGGAATGAAGTGCATTGAAATGGAGCTTGGAGAGCCGGACGAAAGCGGCAGAAGAAGTCCTGTTGAAAAGAAAGGCTCGGAATTTGTGCTTGATGTGGACTGTGTTATCATGTCTATAGGAACTTCTCCGAATCCTCTTATCAGGAACACCACTAAGGGTCTGGAAACTAACCGTCGGGGTTGCTTTGTTGCGGACGAGAACGGGCTTACTTCCCGTGAGGGAGTATTTGCCGGCGGCGACGCGGTAACCGGTGCGGCTACGGTAATTCTTGCGATGGGTGCAGGAAAAACGGCGGCTAAGGCAATGGACGAATATATAAAGTCAAAGAGCTGATATTATTTCCGGAATTTCAGAAAATGCAGGCTTTTTACAAAAAAGGGAGGATGTCTTATGGCGATCCGTGAATCCGGTGAAGATTATCTTGAGACCATTCTTATTCTTCACAGAAAAACAGGATTTGTACGTTCTATAGATGTTGCCAACGAGCTTGGGTATTCCAAACCGAGCATAAGCAGAGCGGTAGGGATACTGAGATCGGACGGTTACATCAAGGTCGAGCCAAACGGACAGATAATCCTTACCGAAGCGGGGCTTGCCAAAGCTGAGCAGGTATATGGCAGGCACGTACTTTTGCGGAGCTTTCTTATGGACGATCTTGGGGTCTCGGAGGAAAATGCCGAAGAGGACGCGTGCAGAATGGAGCATATTCTGAGTGAAGAGACCTATTCCAAGCTAAAGGATTTTATCAGATCTATAAAAAAATAGAAATGGCAATTTAATTTTGCGCGAAGCATAAAGCCGATCGAGCTGTGCTCAGCTTGACCGGCTTTTTAATGTTGCTTCTGCGGTGCGAGAGCTGCAAAAATATGCTGTAGTTTTAATTTACGGAGCGAAAATATTATGATCTATCCTATGAAAGCTATTGCTCATGTGAAAAGCCCCTTTCCCTCAAAATTCGGTATACCGAGACAAAGCGGATTGGCTGATATTCCTGCAAAAATAATTTTTGAACCGGAATACCGTATCCCCGAAGCTTTCAGAGGTCTGGAGGGCTTTTCTCATATATGGATATTGTGGAGCTTCTCGGAGGCTGTGCGGGAGGAATGGTCGCCTACGGTAAGACCTCCCAAATTGGGTGGGAATAAGCGTATGGGCGTTTTTGCCACAAGATCTCCGTTCCGTCCCAATAATATAGGACTTTCCTCCGTACGTCTGGAAAGGATAGATCTTGACTGTGCCGAAGCTCCCGTCCTTTATATAAGCGGTGCGGACATAATGGACGGAACTCCGGTGTTCGATATAAAGCCGTATCTCGCTTATACCGATTCCCACGCGGACGCGTCGGGCGGATTTGCTTTGCAGGAGACTGTCGGCTCGCTTAAAGTGGAATTTTCCGGCGGAACGATCGAAAAAATTCCCGAAGAGCTTCGCCGCGGACTTACTGAGCTGCTTTCTCAGGATCCGCGCCCCGCTTATCAGGATCTGTCCGAAAGAATTTATATTATGGATATTGCGGGATTTGAAGTGAGATTCACTGTAAAAGAAAAAATTCTTACAGTTGTTGATATAAACAAGCTATAGATTTTGGAACGCGTATTATTCTTTTTGGTTATATATATTGAAATCCGGATCCGTTTATGTTATAATTATAAATAATGTGTCTGAATAGGAGGTCAGGTCATGCAGCTTATGATATTTGACCTTGACGGAACGCTGCTTAATACGCTCGGCGATCTTGCGGACGCGGCAAATTTTGCACTGGAAAGCATGGGATTCCCCGTCCACGGCACGGAGGAATATAAATATTTTGTGGGTAACGGTATCCCTAAGCTTATTGAAAGATGTCTGCCGGAAGATAAACGTTCCGATGAGATCATTGAAAAAACTCTGGAAATTTTCGATAAGCGGTACGGTGAGCACTGCATGGATAAAACACGTCCGTATGCGGGCATAACGGAGACCATCGGGAAGCTTTCGGAATACGGTGTAAGGCTTGCGGTAGCGTCTAACAAGGCAGATGGATTTACACAGGCTCTGGTGGGAAAATTTTTCGGAAACAGCTTCGATATTGTTCAGGGAAGCTTGCCGAACGTTCCGAGAAAGCCGTCTCCAGAGATAGTTTACGGTATAATGTCCGCTGTCGGTGCGGAAAAATGTGAGACTGTCTTTGTGGGGGATTCCGGAGTAGATATAACTACCGCGAAAAACGCGGGAGTGGATCACATAGGCTGTCTGTGGGGATTCAGGACTAAAGAGGAGCTTGTATCTGCGGGAGCGGTCAATATTGCGGAAACGCCGGAGCAGATCATGAAATTTATTGTAAAGGAGAAGATCGTATGAACTACAGCATTAAGGAAGTCGCGGAAAGATTAAAGGGTCTGCGTGAGATCGTAGGGATCTCCGCTGAGGAAATGAGCAAGAGGACAGACGTTTCGCAGGAGGATTACGCTCTTATCGAAAAGGGCGAAAAGGATTTTTCCGTTACATTCGTTTATAAATGTGCGGAGATCCTCGGCGTTGATATTATAGAGCTGCTTACGGGAGAAAATCCTAAGCTGAAACGCTACTGCGTTGTAAGAAAGGGTACGGGACTTCCCGTAAAGCGCCGCGAGGGCTTCGAGTATCAGCACCTTGCATATCTTTTCAAGGACAAGAAGATCGAACCGTTCCTTGTTATCGCGCCATATTCCGACGAGGAGCAGGAAAAGCCGATCGCACTTTCCGTTCATGAGGGTCAGGAATATGATTACATTCTTTCCGGAAGTCTGAAAACCGTTATCGACGGCAAGGTAAAGATCCTGAACGCGGGTGACTCGATAATTTACGATTCGAGCGCGCCCCACGGAATGATCGCCGCAAACGGCGCAAAGTGTGAATTCCTTGCTATTCTTATAAAGTGATTTTGGAGGACTGCTACAATGGATCTTAGAAATTTTTACAAACGTTTTCTTACTGACACGTTCGATGAGAACGGCACTCTTGTCAAGCTTGAAATGCACGTTCCGGAAAATTTCAATTTCGGATACGACGTTATCGACGAAATAGGCAAAGGCGCGCCTGACCACAGAGCTATGGTATGGGTAGGCGAGGACGGCGAGGAACGCACCTTCACATATTCCGACCTGATGAAAAAATCCAATCAGACGGCAAATATGCTCCTTGCTCACGGCGTAAAAAAAGGCGACAAGGTACTTGCCGTTCTTAAACGTCATTATCAGTTCTGGTTCCTGACGATCGCGCTCTGCAAGATCGGCGCGGTGCTTATACCGGCTACAAATCAGCTTATGAAAAAGGATTATACCTATCGTTTTCAGGCTGCGGACGTAAAGTATGTTATCGCAACTGCCGACGGAGAGGTCTCCGACCATATAGAGGAAGCGCTCAATGAATACGGCGGGATTGCGGAAAAGTTCATTGTCCGCGGCGATAAAGAGGGCTGGGTATCGTTCGATAAGGAAATTGAAAAATATCCTGATACTCTTGAAAGAATACCGAATAAGGTTACCGATGATATGCTTCTGTATTTCACGAGCGGAACTACAGGCTATCCGAAAATGGTAATGCACAGCCATTATTATGCAATAGGTCATATACAGACCGCTAAGCACTGGCATAACCTGAATGAAAATTCACTGCATTTCACAATTTCGGAATCAGGCTGGGGAAAATGTATGTGGGGCAAGATGTACGGACAGTTTACCTGTGCCGCGTCGATATTCGTATATGATTTCACAAGATTCCATTCGGCGGATATTTTGCAGAAGATACAGGATTACAAGGTAACTTCCCTTTGCGCACCTCCCACAATGTTCAGAATGTTCATAAAAGAGGGAATAGAGGGTTACGATCTTTCGGGACTGGAATATTCCACTATCGCGGG
>CANQZS010000065.1 GCA_947628385.1 uncultured Clostridia bacterium
TGACTTCGTAGCCCTTAGCAATGGCGGCTCTTGTAACGGCTCTTACGGCAGCATTCATGCCCGGAGCGTCGCCTCCGCTTGTCAATACGCCTATTCTTTTCATAGCTTTTTTCCTCCAAAAATTTTATTGTTCTGTGAGGTAATACCGGATATTTACATACCGGTCAATAATTAACATTCATACGTATTAATTATACACTTTTAATATGGATTTGTCAAGTATTTGGGAATATAATTTGCAGAAATTGTTCAGACCTGTTCCGGACAGACCGGTGTAAAGAGATCTTACTTTACGGCTGTGTTTTCCTCGCCTACGAGCCTGAACAGCTCTTCTGCAAGTCCGGAGCATATCCTTACGCCGGAGATGTTTTTTGGTGAAAGCTGCTTCTTAATATCCTCAAAATACAGTATCAGCCTTGTATTTCCGCTGTATTTTCCGCATAACGAAAGGATATTCTGTATTTGCTCCTCGTTCCTGCTGCTGCATTTGATGAACAGCTTCATGCTTTCGCAGCCACTGAGGAAGATTTCGGCGGGAATTATCCTGTCTATCAGCAGCTTGGGGGAATCGTCCTTATAGGAAAGCTTTGCGGAGATATGAACTGCCTGTCCCTTTCTTACGGCGCTGCCATAAGCGGCGAGAGCTTCGGCAAAAATTATGCCCTCCGCTTTGCCGGTCATGTCTTCAAGATCCACGAAAGCCATTTTAGCTCCGTTTTTCTGGGTATAAAGCTTTACTCCCTGAATAGTGCAGAACATTGATATTGCCGCTCCGTCTTTAAGAGAGGAGGGTTCCTCATACAGCTGGGCAATGTTATTCATTCTGAAAAGCCATGAAACAGCGCTGTAGCTTTGGAGAGGGTGTCCGGAAAGGTACATTCCGACGACCTCCTTTTCCGTTTCAAGCAGCTCGGAAAGGGGGTATTCCTCCATATGCTCTATTGATACCGGAGCGCTTCCGCTGCCTGACATATCGAAAAAGTTTATCTGTCCCTCCATATTTCTTGAGGAGAAGGCTTGTATGCTGCTGAATATGCGCTCGTAGTTTTCGATCATTTCGCGGCGGTTAAGACCGAAGCTGTCAAAGGCTCCGCTTTTTATCAGATTTTCTATGCTTTTGCGGCTTACGTCCTTACCGTTCATTCTGCTGCAAAAATTTTCTAATGATGTGAAGCTTCCGCCGTTTTCTCTTTCCGATATGATCTCCTTTATGGAATTCGTTCCCAATCCCTTTACCGCTGACAGGGCAAAGCGTATTCCCTCATTGACCGGAGAAAATCCGGAGCCGCTCTCGTTTATATCGGGACTTAATATTTTTACACCGTTTTTGGAACATTCGCCGGTATATTCTATAAGCTTTCCCACGCTGTCAAGACAGCTTGTCATGAGCGCTGCCATATATTCCTTAAAATGATGGCATTTGAGATACGCCGTCTGGTAGCAGATATGCGCATATGCTGCGGCATGGGATTTATTGAAAGCGTAGGAGGCAAAGCTGACCATTTCGTCGAATATCTCGTTTGCGGTCTCTTCGGAAACTCCGTTATTTTTTGCGCCCTCAACAAATACTTCACGTTCCTCAAGCATTACCTTATGCTTCTTTTTAGCCATTGCTCTGCGGACAAGATCTGCTCGTCCATAGGAATATCCTGCCATTTTGCGGCAGATCTCCATTACCTGCTCCTGATAAACGATACAGCCGTAGGTAACGTCGAGAATTTCCTTTAGCATCGGGTGCTTATATGTTACTTTCTGAGGATCGTGGCGGCATTCTATATATTTTGGTATACTGTCCATAGGTCCGGGACGGTAAAGTGAGATCACCGCAATAATATCTTCTATTGATTCGGGACGCAGGCGCATAAGCACCTGCTTCATTCCCGCGCTTTCAAGCTGGAATATTCCCGAAGTCTGTCCGCGGGAGATCATTTCAAATACCTCGGGGTCGTCAATGGGTATATCTTCAATATCAAAATCGGGCTGAAGCTTCCTGATAGAATCCGATGCGTCACGTATGACGGTAAGGTTCCTGAGCCCGAGAAAATCCATTTTAAGCAGTCCAAGGCTTTCAAGTATGGGAAATACATACTGTGTTACAACTGAATTCCCGTTGAGCTGTATGGGAACGTAATCGCTTACCGGAGCGTCCGAGATCACCACTCCCGCCGCGTGTGTGGAAGCGTGTCTTGGCATTCCCTCTAACTTCATTGCCGTATCTATGAGCTGTCTTACAGAGCTGTCGCTTTTATAAAGAGCGGCAAGATCTCCGTTTTCTTTCATTGCCGAATCAAGAGTAACGTGCATACCAAATGGGATAAGCTTTGAGACCTTATCCACGGTCTGGTAGGGAAGTCCCATGACTCTTCCCACGTCGCGCACCGCTCCTCTTGCAGCCATGGTTCCGAATGTGATTATCTGGGCAACTCTGTCCGTTCCGTACTTTTTTACCACGTAATCAATGACTCTCTGCCTGCCCTCATAGCAGAAATCAATGTCAAAATCCGGCATGGAAACTCTTTCCGGATTAAGGAACCTTTCAAACAGCAGATTATATTTTATCGGATCCACACCGGTTATCCCTATGCAGAATGCGGCAAGACTTCCCGCGCCTGAGCCTCTGCCGGGACCTACGGGTATGCCGTTTTCCTTTGCGAATCTTATAAAATCCCACACTATAAGGTAGTAATCCGTATAGCCCATTCGGGTGATAACATCGAGCTCATATGCCATTCTTTCTGAAATTTCAGCGCTCGGGTGTTCTCCGTAGTGCTTTTTCAATCCCTTATAGCAAAGATCTTTGAAATATTCTGTATTATCCGTAACTCCCTCTGCGGTAAATTTGGGAAGCTTTATTTTGCCGAATTCAAATGAAACATTGCATTTTTCAGCGATCTCAGCCGTATTTTTAACAGCCTGAGGAACGGTAGGGAACAGCTCGAGCACTTCCTGCTCCGACTTCATATAAAATTCATTTGTCGGGAATGAGAGCGGGTTTGGCTCGCTGAGCGGAGTATTTGTCTGTATTGCAACAAGGACTTTTTGCAGTTCTGAATCCTCTTTAGTGATATAATGCGCGTCGTTCGTAGCCGCAAGCGGGATCCCTGTTTCCGCTGAGAGTCTGTAGAGCAGAGGGAGGATCCTTTTTTCTTCGGCGATATTGTGATCCTGTATCTCGATGTAATAATTTCCCTTGCCGAATATATCCAGATATTTGAGAGCGGTCTTTTTGGCGCTTTCGTATTCGCCGTTCATAAGCTTTCTCGGTATTTCTCCCGCAAGGCAGCCGGAAAGCGCTATTATTCCCTCATGATATTTTTCCAGAAGCTCAATATCCGCTCTCGGCTTATTGTAAAAGCCCTCCGTGTATCCGTATGAAACTATCTTTATAAGGTTTTTGTAGCCCTCGTTATTTTTGCAGAGAAGCACAAGGTGATATGGCTTGTTATCCTGACCGTGTATCTTGTCGAATCTTGTTCTTGGGGCAACATATATCTCGCAGCCTATTATCGGCTTTATTCCCTGTGCAGTGGCTTCATTGTAGAATTCCACAGCGGCGTACATATTTCCATGATCGGTAACGGCGACAGCCGTCTGTCCAAGCTCCTTGGCTCTGGCAACGAGCTGCTTTATCCGGCACGCGCCGTCCAGAAGACTGTATTCGCTGTGAAGATGCAGATGTACGAACGACACGTTTTCACCGTCCTGTTATTTATCTTTTTCCCGTTCCTCGCGTATGCTCTCTGCGATCTCCGAAAGCTTTTTCAGTCTGTGGTTAGCTCCGGAGCGTCCTACGGGCTTATCGAGCATATCTCCAAGCTCTTTCAGGGACACGTCGGGATTTTCAAGTCTTATCTCAGCCATGTTCCTTAGCTCGGGAGTGAGGCTGTCAAGACCCTCGGTACTGATTATGTATTCAATATCTTCGATCTGTTTTTCTGAAGCGCGGAGCGTGCGTTCGATATTTGCGGCGTCGCAGTTTGCGATACGGTTAGCTTTATTTCGGACGTCCTTATAAATTTTTACGTTCATAAGGTCAATGCTGCTCATAGTCGCTCCCATGAGTGTAAGAAGATCCTCGATAGCCTCGCTGTCTTTAAGGTATATAACGTAGGTGTTTTTCCTTTCGGCGTACTTTGAATTTACTCCTACCGACACAAGAAGCTCCATAAGATCCTTGGCAAGCTCCGGATACGGAACGGCAAATTCAAGGTGATATTCCTTTATAGGCTCCGTAATGCTTCCGCAGGAAAGGAACGCTCCCGCAAGGAAAGCAAAAACGCTGTTATTGTCTATTATTTCCGGCTGTATACGGTGTATGAGAGCGCGGCTGGAGATCCTGTATCTATAAATGATCTCCTCTCTGTAATGCTCGGACGGCACACTGACGGAATACAGCGCGCCGCCGTTTTTCTTTTCCGATATGGTAACGCTGGTGATCTCTTTTCCACCTATAACGTCGTCCGCAAGCCTGCTGAAAAGGCTGCGGACGTGCTCGTTTTCCGTCTGGAAAACTATAGAATCCGGCGAAAACGTTCTGCAAAACAGGAGCATTCCATAAAAACAGCAATATTTTCTGTCCTTGTCGGTAATTACCGAGCAAAGCTCCTTTTTTACCGAATGGGAAAATGACATTTTTATCTATCCTTTTCTATATCTCTGTGGCTGATCCTGCATTTCATATTTTTGCCGCTGAGATATTTGTAAACAGCTTCCGCGTAGGTAACGCTCCTATGCTTTCCGCCTGTGCAGCCGAAAGCTATAACGAGCTGGCTCTTGCCTTCATGGATATAAAGCGGGATAAGAAAATCCAGCATATCTTCAAGCTTGGAAAGCAGTGTTCTGGACTGTTCAAAGCTCATTACGTAGTCGCTTACACAGCTTTCGGTGCCGGTGTGGTGCTTTAGCTCGGGAATATAAAACGGGTTCGGCAGACAGCGCACATCAATGGCAAGATCTGCTTCCCTTGGGATACCGTACTTATATCCGAACGACATTACCTTTATTATCATAGATGCATTAGGATCGTCAAGGAATATTGAATATACGGTCTCCTTGAGCTGTCCCATGGAAAGCTCTGATGTATCTATATAATAATCCGCGCGTTCTCTTACAGATGAGAGAACATCTCTTTCGGCGTTTATCGCTTCCTGAAGATTCCCGTGGGTCTGTTCATCAAGAGGGTGCTTGCGGCGCGTTTCCTTATATCTTTTTATAAGAACGTCATCGCTGGCGTCAAGGAAGAGTATGGAAGTTTCCATATTGTTTTCCTTTAAATAATCCAGACCCTGACCGAGTTCAAGGAAAAGCTCTCCGCCGCGAATATCCGTAACTATCGCGACCTTTTTCATCTGACCGTTATTAACGCATATTTCCGCAAATTTCGGAATGAGCTGCGGCGGGATATTGTCAATGCAGTAATATCCTATATCTTCAAGAATATTTACGGCTCCGGATTTTCCCGAGCCGGACATTCCCGTAACTATCAAAAATTTCATCTGCGATCATTCCTTTCCCGTTTATCAGAAATTATAAGCGGTTCACATTCCAGAACATATCCGGTCTTTTCCTTTACGGTGTTCTTTACGAGTTCTATAAGCTCCATAAGCTGTGAGAAATCCGCATTTCCTTTATTTATTATAAAACCGCTGTGCTTGGTGCTGACTTCCGCGTCTCCCACATGAACGCCTTTGAGCCCGCACTGCTCAATAAGAAGTGAAGCGTAGCTTCCCTCGGGACGTTTGAATGTGCTGCCTGCGCTGGGGAATTCGAGCGGCTGCTTAGAGCGGCGCTGCTCCATCAGCTTGTCCATTTTTTGCTTTATTTCTGCGGAGATGCCCTTTTCAAGGCGTATCTCTGCGGAAAGTATGATCTCTCCGCTTTCCGTGAATCGGCTCCGTCGATATGAGAATCCAAGCTCATTGGCGGAATATCTCTTTACCGCGCCGCGTCTGTCCATAGCCTTTACCGAAATAATTATGTCTTTCATTTCACCGCCGTAGGCTCCGGCGTTCATAAAAACGGCTCCTCCCAGAGTTCCCGGGATACCGTAGGCGAATTCCATACCCGCAAGCTCCTTGTCAAGAGCCGCAAGGCATATCCTTGAAAGCGTTATCCCAGCCTGACATTCAATGACATTATCGTCAATGCAGGATAATTCCGAAAAATCCTTGCCTGAAACGAAAACTACCCCGTTTATGCCGTCGGAATCAACTATAAGGTTAGAGCCCTTGCCAAAAATATAGTAGGGAACTCCAAGCTCCTCGGCAAGAGGTATCAGCCGCAGGAAGCTTTCCTCGCCGTTGAGCTTCACAAGCAGCGGACATTCCCCGCCAATTTTAAATGTAGTGTAATCTTTAAGAATGGCACCGGTTTCAACAGAGCAGCCGAGCTTTTGTGCTTCTTTGGAAATATTTTCGATATGGGAGTCCATAGCTTACGCCCCTTTAAAATCATCTTTCTAAAGTTTATGACAGAGCTTAAAGAATATTTCCTTTTTTTGAGCTGATAAATTCTTTCAGCTTTTCAAGATCGGAATTTATTATCAGATCCTCCGGAAAGCACTGTTCCTCCAAAAGAGCAAAAGCAAGCTCGGTCTTTCCCACAAGTCCGCAGAAGTGTGCGTCAGAATTGACAGCAACGGGGATCTCGTATTTTTTGCATATGCGGATAACCTCCCGATAATTGTCGGAGGTATTTTTCCATTTTATGGAGCTTTCGTTTATTTCGACTATTTTGCCGTATTCCTTGAATTTTTTCAAGCATTTTTCATAATCGAATTCATATCCTGTAGTCGCGCAGTGACCGATCATGTCAACGTCCGGATTTTCTGCGACTCCGAGATAAAGCTTTGTTATCACGTCGGGAGAAGCTTTTGCAAGCTGGTTCCTGTGTATTGAAGCGATGATCCAGTCAAGATCCTTACATTCCTCGTGGGGAAAATCAATATTCCCCTCATAGTCGATTATGCTTGATTCCGCGCCGAAAATAAGCTTTACGCCCATAAGCTCACGGGGGAGAGCCTTATGAAGATTATGGAAATGCCACACATGAGGTCCGTCCGTTGAAGCAGGTGTATGATCGGTTATAGCAAGAGCAGTAAGTCCGGCTTTTGCGGCATATTCGGCATTTTCAAGAACGGTGGAGTAGGCGTGTGTAGATGCCACAGTATGTGTATGAAGATCGGCAATGATATGCAAGGTATGTTCCTCCAATTAATAAATATCCCACTTTTTAATAGTTTCTTTCTTATCCATATCCAGACCAAGGTTGTCAAGAAGCTCCTGAGCGGCGTTATAGCCCATTTTTTTCTGACGGTTGTTCATAGCGGCAACTTCAAGTATTACCGCAAGGTTACGTCCCGGCTTTACAGGGATAGTTGCGCATGGGACCTTTACTCCCAGAATGGAAGTATACTCGTTATCCACGCCCATACGGTCGTAGACCTTTTCGCTGTCCCAAGGTTCAAGCTCCACGATCATATCTATCTTTTCGGTCACCTTGACAGCTCCCATGCCGAACAGACGGCGGGCATTCACAATACCTATGCCGCGTATTTCAAGGAAGTGCCTGATATTTTCCGGAGACGAGCCTACAAGGCTTATGTTTGAAACGCGGCGGATCTCCACGGCGTCGTCCGCAACAAGACGGTGCCCGCGCTTGATAAGCTCGACGGCAGTCTCGCTTTTTCCAACTCCGCTTTCGCCGAGGATAAGCATTCCCTCGCCGTGTACTTCTATCAGAACGCCGTGACGGGTGATCCTTGGGGCAAGGTGAAGATTAAGAAAAGCTATGAGCGCAGCCATAAAGCTTGAAGTGCTGTCCTTGGTGCGGAGCAGTGGGACTTCATACTTCTGCGCGATCTCCACCATTTCGGGGAAGTAGGGGAGCTCTCTGGAAATTATCAGAGCCGGTATATGCTGTGAGAAAAGCATATCGAGGCGCTCGTAGCGGCTTTGCTCGTCGATCGTAGCCAGATATGCGAACTCCATTTTGCCTACTATCTGGATACGTTCGTTATTGAAATATTCATAAAATCCCATCAGCTGAAGTCCGGGACGGTTTATATCTGTTTCATCAACTATAAGCTTTGACGAATCCTCCGGAAGATAGATAGTCTCAAGGTGAAATTCTTCTATTATGGTCTGTAGCTCTACGCTGAATTTTTTTTCCGCCATTATGGATCATTCCTTTTCAATATTGATTTATCGTTAAAAAAATACGGTTACTTTAATTATACAACATTCTTGAAAAATTTCAAGTGTTATCCGATCTAATTTACATATTTTATTTTATCGGAGAATTTATTTAAGAAAAATCATAAAAAGCACTTGAAATTTTGTGCAAAATGTAGTATACTATATTTTATTGGCATGAATTGCCGCTTGACAGCCGATCTCGCAAAAGATCGGTATTATGGAAAGGATAGGTAAATATGGCTTCTATTGGGTTTATAGGCGCTGGCAATATGGGCTATGCTATTATAAAAGGCTTGGCAGGAGCGGGAAGTCCTGCGGCTATCTACGCCTTTGACAAGGCTCCGGAAATGCTTGAAAGGCTTGTT
>CANQZS010000066.1 GCA_947628385.1 uncultured Clostridia bacterium
GAGAGCGTTCCCCTTAAACTTACGTTAAATATTTTAAAGACCGCAGTCAACAGCCCAGTGAGCTGTTGACTGCCAAAACTTATTTAAGCTTTTATTTTTAAGCTTTTGTTAGTTGTAAGATTGTTTTAAAATCAGCTTAAATGTTTTTTCAGTATGAAATATATTGCGCCTGCGGCGCAGAGAGCGTTATTTTACGCCTTACGGCTCGGAGAGCAAGGGGAGCAGCTTTCAACACTAATTACGCATTACGCATTGCGCATTTATCTCAACTCTCAACTTTCAACACTCAACACTATAATAGCGCGTTGCAAATTGCAATGAATTTTAAATTTAGCGTTATATTACAAAATAAATGTTGATTTTTCGGAAAAAATATGCTATCATTAAATATGTATTTATATTTTTACCGAAAGGATATGTGCTGATATGAAAAAGGAACTTTCAAAGCTCTATGAACCTAAAGAGGTTGAGGATAAAATATATAAGTTCTGGGTGGATAACGACTGCTTTAAAGCAGAACGCGATCCACAGAAAACTCCGTATACTATCGTTATCCCCCCGCCGAATATCACCGGTCAGCTCCATATGGGTCATGCCCTCGATGAAACGCTTCAGGATATTCTTATCCGCTGGAAGCGTATGAAAGGCTTCGCCGCCCTCTGGCTGCCCGGAACGGATCACGCAGCTATCGCTACCGAGGCAAAGATCGTTGCCGCTATGGCAAAGGAGGGTCTTACCAAGGAAGCTATAGGACGCGAAAAATTCATGGAGCGCGCTTGGGAATGGAAAAAACAGTACGGAGGCCGTATCGTCGAACAGCTTAAAAAGCTCGGAAGCTCCTGCGATTGGTCAAGAGAACGCTTCACTATGGACGAGGGCTGCTCAAAAGCCGTTAAGGAGGTCTTTGTAAAGTATTACGAAAAAGGTCTTATCTACCGCGGCGAAAGGATCATCAACTGGTGTCCTCATTGTAAGACCTCCCTTTCCGACGCGGAGGTCACTTTCGAGGAGCAGGCAGGACACTTCTGGCACCTGCGCTATCCGTTTACGGACGGCAGCGGCTATGTTGAGCTTGCAACTACACGTCCCGAAACAATGCTTGGCGATACCGCCGTTGCAGTAAATCCCAATGACGAGCGCTATAAGGATATTGTGGGCAAAACGCTGACTCTTCCTCTCGTGGGCAGAGAGATCCCCGTTATTGCCGACGATTACGTAGAAATGGATTTCGGGACAGGCGTTGTCAAGATCACACCCGCTCACGACCCTAACGACTTTGAAGTCGGTCTGCGCCACGATCTGCCGGTCATCAACGTTATGACCGACGACGCCCGCATAGTTGACGATTATCCCGAATATGCGGGAATGGATCGCTACGAGGCAAGAAAGAAGATAGTTGAGGATCTGGAAAAGGGCGGCTATCTTGTTAAAATTGAGGAACACGTCCATAACGTAGGCACCTGCTACCGCTGCGGAACTACCGTTGAACCTAAGGTATCCACTCAGTGGTTCGTTAAGATGAAGCCCCTTGCACAGCCTGCTATAGACGCGGTAAAAAACGGCGAAACAAAATTCGTTCCGGAACGCTTTGAAAAGGTGTATTTCCACTGGCTGGAAAATATCCGTGACTGGTGTATCTCCCGCCAGATATGGTGGGGACACCAGATACCCGCTTTCTACTGCGACGACTGCGGCGAAATGGTCGTTACCAAGGAAAACAGCGCGGTTTGTCCCAAGTGCGGAAAGCCCATGAGACAGGATCCGGATACTCTGGATACATGGTTCAGCTCCGCTCTGTGGCCGTTCTCTACCCTCGGCTGGCCCGATAAGACCGAGGATCTGGAATATTTCTACCCTACAAATACGCTCGTTACGGGCTATGATATAATCTTTTTCTGGGTAATAAGAATGATGTTCAGCGGTCTGGAAAATATGGGCAAAGCGCCTTTCGATACCGTTCTTATCCATGGTCTTGTCCGCGACGCACAGGGACGGAAAATGTCCAAATCCCTCGGCAACGGCATTGATCCCCTTGAAGAGATAGAAAAATACGGCGCGGACGCCCTCCGGTTCATGCTCGCAACGGGCAATGCTCCGGGAAACGATATGCGCTATACCGATGAAAAGGTAAAGGCTTCCCGCAATTTTGCAAATAAGCTCTGGAACGCTTCGCGGTATGTTCTGATGAATCTTCCGGAGGATTTCAGGTTCAACGGACTTCCCAAAGAGCTCAATATTGAGGATAAGTGGATAATAAGCGGCTTCAACCGCCTTGCGGGAGAAGTTAATGATAATCTGGAAAGCTTTGAGCTTGGTGTTGCAGTTGCAAAATTATACGATTTCATCTGGGACGTTTACTGCGACTGGTATATCGAGCTTACAAAACCGAGGATCGCGGCAGGCGGCGAAACTGCGGAGACGGCACAGTCCGTTCTGGTATTTGTGCTCAGGGGGATATTAAAGCTCCTGCACCCGTTCATGCCGTTCATAACGGAGGAAATATGGTCGGCAGTCTCGGACGGCGAGGCTCCATGTATACTTTCAAGATTTCCGGAATATGACGAAAAGCTTGATTTTGAAAGTGAGGAAAAGCAGTTCGGTAAGATAATAGAAGCTATCAAGGGCATAAGGAACCGCCGTTCGGAAATGAACGTTCCGCCCTCCAAGAAAGCTGCCGTTCACATCGAAACTGCCGAAACTCAGATCTTTGAACAGGGCAGAATGTTCTTTGAGCGCCTTGCTTCCGCTTCCGAGGTGGAAATTGCCGAAAAGGTAAATGTTCCCGACGCGGTAACGGTGGTTACCGACAGCGCAAGGATCTTCATTCCTATGGACGAGCTCGTTGACAAGGAAAAGGAGCTTGCCCGCCTCAATAAGGAAAAGGCTGCCGTTCAGAAGGATATTGATTTTTCGTCCGGCAAGCTGAACAATCAGGGATTCATTTCCAAAGCTCCCGCTCAGCAGGTGGAGGCGGAAAAAGCCAAGCTTGCCAAGGCACAGGAGAAAATGGCAAAGATCGAGCAGTCGATCGCCGCGCTTACAAAATAATACCGATCATTGAAAAGAGCTGTTTTTATGCTTAAAGAATATGCAGAGGGTCTGCAATCACTGGCAGTTTTCAGGGGAATACTAAAAAATGAAACGGTGGGAAAACTACTGAGACTTCTGGAAGCTCCGTCAGCCGAAAGCTACGGAGATTTTGTGGGAGCATTGTACCGGTACGGAGAATCGCTTACGGATTTTCTTATTGATACGGTAACGGACGACGAGAACCCTTACCTTAAGCTCCTCTCGGAATTCAAAGAGGTGCCGGAAAGCATAGATATTGCCGCCAGAAAGGAGCTTGCGTTCCTGCAAAAGCTTTCAAGGCTTTCCTCAGAAGAGGTGTGGGGATCTGTCGATTCCGGAATAAAAACTCCGTTTGCCGAGTGGAAGACCGAGAACAGGGAGCTTCTTGAGATATACAGGGAAAGGATAGCTTCGCTTCATACAAAAGGATTCGGGATATTCTCACGGTACCACGTTTTCATATTCAGGGACGGAAAGCTCGTTCCACTGAAAAATCCGGATCCGCAGCGACTTTCGGAGCTTTCCGGCTATGAAGCCGAAAGGGGAAAGGTGATCGCCAATACAATGGCTCTGCTGAAAGACAGACCCGCTCCCAACGTCCTGCTTTACGGCGATGCGGGAACGGGAAAATCCTCCACGGTAAAGGCGATCGTCAATGAATATCACGATATGGGTCTGCGGCTCATAGAGCTTACCAAAGCACAGCTGGGAGAGCTTCCGGCGGTGATAGAAAAAATTGCCGGAAATCCGTTGAAATTCATAATTTTTATAGACGATATATCATTCTCTGCGGACGACGATAATTTCAGCGCACTGAAAGCCGTTCTGGAGGGCAGCGCGGCTGCGAAAACTCCAAATATGTCAATATACTGCACCAGCAACCGCCGCCATATAGTCAAGGAAAGATTTTCGGACAGAAGCGGCGATGACGTTCACGCCTCGGATACAAGAGAGGAGCTTATCTCGCTTTCGGAGCGTTTCGGCTTGAAAGTAGCGTTCCTGAAGCCGAGCAAGGACATTTACTTAAAAATAGTGGAGGATCTTGCCGCACAGAAAGGCATCGAATGTACTCCGGATCTGCTTTCCCGCGCGGAAGCATATGCCCTCCGCAGAAACGGACGCTCCGGACGAGCCGCAAAGCATTTTATCGAGCTTGAGCTCGGCGGCAGTGCGGTAAATGATGATTGACATTTTATATCAGCGGCGTTATAATTTTATTGTATAATGCCGTAACGGGCTGTTCCTGAGGAGGAGCCAATAAGGATCTCCTGCGTGAACGGCTCTGAGGATCAAGCTAAGCTTGCGGTCAATGTGAAAGGCAGGTATTTTTATATGTCAGAATTTTCAAGAAGACTTCCCGTTTATCTGCTTCTGGATATTTCAGGCTCAATGGCGGGAGACCCTATAGAAGCTGTAAAGCATGGTGTGCGCGCTCTTATTTCCGAGCTTAGAGGAGATCCTCAGGCTCTGGAAACGGCGTATATCTCAGTTATAACGTTCAATTCCTCGGCAAGACAGGTGGTCCCGCTTACTGAGCTGATGCTTTTTAAGGAACCTGAGCTGAACGCCGGAGGAGCTACCGCTCTCGGAGCAGCCCTGAAGCTGCTTACGGAATGTATACGATCTGAGGTGAGAAGATCCACCGAAACTCAGAAAGGCGACTGGAAGCCTTTGGTATTCATTCTTACCGACGGCGCTCCCACCGATGACTGGCGCGAAGCTGCCGAGGAACTCAAAAAAACGCACCCGTCAAATATAATCGCCTGCGCTGCCGGCGCTTATGCGGATACAAGAGTTTTGAAAGAGATCACCGAATGTGTGCTTATGATGAATACGCTTTCGGCAGGAGATCTTTCCCAGTTCTTTGCATGGGTATCCAGCTCGGTAAAAATGTCGTCAAAGAGCCTTGATTCCAAGCCCGGAGCAAATATCGAGCTGCCGCCGCCTCCACAGGGCTTCGTTATCGTTCCCTGACAGGATCGGAGGAGCATGATGGATAACAACGAAAGCAGCGGTATCCTCACGGATCGCGACGTTACGGAGCATACCGCCGGAATGTGGAAATACAATCCGGTGCCTGAGTCTCCCGAACCGTTTCCGGAGACCTCTTGCGTGGAGCTGTCCGATAAAACGTTCGGCGTGTGCGCCGCTTCGGTAAGAGGAAAAAAGCATAAGCATGACGGCTCTAACCGTGACGACAGCTATGCTGTACGCATATCCGACGAATGGACGGCAGTCGCCGTTTCGGACGGAGCAGGCTCAAAGCTCTTTTCCCGCATAGGCGCGGAGGCTGCGTGCAGTACGGCAGTGGAATATATAAATAAGGAGCTTTCCGCTTTAAAGGAGCGTATGCCGGAGTATAGGAAGTTTCTCGGCAAAGCCATTGACAGCGCGGATTTCGGCGCGGTATGCTCCGAAATAGCCGCAATATTGCGGGAAAGCTTTACAAGGTCGTTCATGTCCGTTGAAGCCGCCTGCGAAAAAAGAAAGGTACTTCCCGAATTTATTGAAGCCGCAGGCAGAGAGCCGGATATAAAGGATTTCTCCTGTACGCTGCTTACTGCGCTCGTTATTCCGGTGGATACGGAAAACGGCAGTGAATTTTTTACCGCCGCCATTCAGGTGGGAGACGGTATAATTGCCGCTGTAGATGAAAACGCCGGCTTCGGCAGCGCTCTGGCTATCCTCGGAGCAGCGGACAGCGGCAGCTTTGCAGGTGAGACGGAATTCATCACCTCGGAGCAGATGTGTTCCGCCGAGGGACTTATGTCCCGTACAAGGATACGTCGGGGGAAAATGTCGCACCTGCTGCTCATGACCGACGGAGTTGCGGACGATTACTATCCCAACGATCCTCAGCTTTTACGGCTGTTTATTGATCTGCGCCTGAACGGCATTATCCCGTTCGGAAATACAGAGAATGACGGAGATGCTCCGGAGGGGATCAAGATCCCTGAGCCGCTGGCTTATCCGTGGGTAAATGACAGCGATGTAAAATATTCTCTGCAATATGCAAGGAATATACTTTCCGCAAATTCAATGGCGCCGGAGCAGCTTTGGGAAAACAAGGATCTGCAGCGAAAGGCTTCGCTTGCGGGTCACGGCATAGTACATGAAAAAAACAGCGGCGAAATGCTGAAAGTCTGGCTCGACAATTACGTTGAAAGAGGTTCCTTTGACGACAGGACGCTGCTCGTGCTTTCAGTAAACGAATAATATTCCGGAGGAGATCTATGAGCAGGATCGCTGAGGCTACTCTTGCCAACGGCAGGAGGATACCTTATGTTATAACCGATAACCCGCCCCGAGGCGGAATGAAATATACCTACTTTGCTCCGGACAGATCGTACGTTGTCCAGTTCTATAACGAGCCGGAAAAGGTGGACAGAAATATGACCGAACGTCTGGCGGCAATCATAGGACGGTATAATCCTACCATTCCGGAATCAAAGGGCGGAGCCGTGGGAACGGACGAAAAGCTCGCTGAATATTATGCGGGACGCTTCTGCTGGCCGACGGATCTGGTGGTCGCTCCGGAGATAGGACTGGTCTCTCCCGCATATCCGAAAAGCTTCTTTTTTGAAGCGGGAGCTTCAAAATTCCTTGATCTTAAAGGCAAGGATAAAAAAAGCAACTGGTTCACCTCGGGCAACAGAAAATTCCTTGACCGATCCGAGCTGGGGGATTTCAGATCAATGATACAGATGTCTCTGCTGCTGTCGCGTTCGATAAGGAGACTTCATCAGGCGGGACTGGCACATTCCGACCTTTCAAACAACAATGTGCTCATCGACCCCAAAAGCGGGAACTGCGTGGTCATCGACATAGATTCCCTTGTAGTGCCCGGACTTTTCCCGCCGGAGGTGGCAGGAACAAGAGGCTATATCGCTCCTGAGGTGCTTTCCACAATGGAGCTTGACCGCAGCGATCCGCGCAGGATGATACCGAGCTCGGTAACGGATCTTCATGCGCTGGCGGTGCTTATATATGAATACCTTTTCTGCCGTCACCCGCTGATGGGACCTAAGATATTTTCCTCGGAATCGGCTGAAAAGGACGATTACCTCGGTCTGGGACCAATGGCGCTGTTCATAGAGGATCCAAAGGACGCTTCAAACCGTCCCGCTTCCTTGAAAACTACGATAAACGATCTCGGACCTATACTCAGGGATCTGTTCCTGAGAGCGTTTTCGGACGGTCTGCACACGCCGGAGCTGAGACCGTCGGCTATGGAATGGGAACGGGGTCTTGTGAAAACATGGGATATTCTCCACAGATGCTCAAATCCGGATTGCGAAAAGAAATGGTTCGTGCTTTATGATGTGAACAAACCGGTTTGCCCGTTCTGCGGAACAAGGATCACGGATAAGAGCATAGTCCGTCTGGATCTGTATTCGGAGGTAAGAGGTCATACGGGGGAATGGAAAAAATATTCCGAGCTTGATGTGGTAAACAACACTCCGCTTTTTAAATGGCATTTGCAGAGCAATATATTTGCCGATGAAAAAGCCGACAGCACATTGCAGGCATATATCTGCTGCCATAATGGGGAATGGTTCCTGATAAACCGCAGAGCCGAGGGACTTCTCTCTCCACAGGGCAATCCGGTGCCTAAGGATCAGGCAATAAGACTCAAAGACGGAACGATCTTCCGCGCGTCAAAAAATCAGCGCGGAACACTTATAAAGGTCAGGATCATAGAATAGATCCTCAGGGAGGCGTATCAGATGGCTGCTGGGCTTACTAAGAAAGAAGCTGAGGAAGCAAGACATAAATACGGAACAAATTCGTTCACGTTCCGCGATCCGTTCGGGAGCTGCCTTGTGAGGGGAGCTTCCTCTCTTTCGGTAAGACTGCTGATAATTTCAATATTGCTCGATGTGATATGGCTTTTTCTCGGACTGCTTGAAATGACCGCTCCATTTGCGGGATATATGGGAATATTTGTAAAGATCGCTGCGGCGGCAGTCCTCACATTCGTGGGAGCTGCGGTCAGGAAAAGCTCAGAAGATACGCTGAACGATCATTTCTTTCAGATTCCGGACAGAAAGGTCACGGTCATAAGAGGAACAGAGGGTACCGAGGAGGTGTCTCCGTCAGAGCTTACTGTGGGAGATATGGTGCTGCTTTCGGAGGGAGACATAGTTCCGGCGGACGGGATAGTTGAGGAGGGCGCTCTGAGCGTGGAGCAGTCCGCTCTCGGCTTTTCGGCTGTAATGGATAAGACCGCCGCTCCGTCGGGAACGGTGGGAGGAGCTTCCGACCCAAAGGACACGTACAGCGTTTACGGAGCGGCGTCGGTGATAAAGGGCGGCGGCTGCGTCAGGATAACAGCTGTGGGAGACGGCACTGCCTTTGCAAAGAAAAATGAAAGCAAAGGCAGTGCCGTCTCCCACAGCTGTTATCCTGACGCAGAAATA